>NZ_CAXSVC010000003.1:320569-327451 GCF_964240755.1 Bacteroides sp. HPS0048
GCGATCACAAGAATATCTTCTCAAGAAATTGAGGAGATTTTTTTGTATATCAGCCAAACTTTACTATATTGTGACGTTGAAACATATTTTATATAATAATAAACATAAAAGAATGGGATCGTTTCCAGTATTTAGTAGAAAAACAAATTTTAAGGTATCGATGAAATAATACATAAATTCCGCAAACCTTACGAATTTATATTTTTGCTCGTATGATTTGCGGAATTCATATTTGGAAAATCAATCAGGACATACCTGTCTTAACATTTAATGTTTAGTTCATTCAATACCTTTCGGATTGCTTCAAATGTGGTTATTCTTGTTGGGACAAGTGGTAAGCGCAATTTATTTTCAATCATCCCCATTGCATTCAGCATTGATTTCACTCCTGCCGGATTTCCATCTACAAACAAAAGATCAAATAATTCAGTGAACTTATGGTGAATGGTGAGGGCGTTTGCAAAGTCCCCCTGTAAAGCCAGACGGGTCATGCGACTAAATTCGCGTGGAAATGCGTTTCCTATGACTGATATAACGCCAACGGCTCCTAAAGTGATCAGTGGGAAGGTAATACCATCATCTCCCGAAATAACGTCAAAATTGGCCGGTTTATTCTTGATAATATCATCCATTTGGGTGATGTTACCGGATGCTTCTTTGATAGCTATTACATTTTTGAAATCACGGGCAATACGCAATGTTGTTGCAGCAGTCATGTTGACTCCTGTGCGCCCCGGAACGTTATATAATACAATGGGCAATTCCGTTGCTTCGGCAATTGCTTTATAATGCTGATAAATACCTTCTTGTGATGGTTTATTATAATAAGGAACTACAGATAAGATGGCATCTACACCGGTGAAATCGTCGTTTTTCAACGTTTCAACTATAGCACGGGTGTTATTTCCACCTACTCCAAGTAGAATAGGGATTCTTCCATTGACGCGGTCGATAACCATTTTTTTGATTTTCTTTTTCTCCTCTTCGGTTAGTGTTGGAGTTTCGGCTGTGGTACCCAGCACACATAGAAAATCTGCATTATTCTGCAATAGATAATCTACCATTCGCATTAATGCATCGTAATCAACGCTCTCATCTTCTTTGAAAGGAGTAATCAGTGCTACCCCCATTCCTTTCAATTTCGTTTGTATCATGAGTATTAATAATAATCTCTAAATAATTTGGACACAAAAGTACTAATATTTTCTATTTTACCGGCAAAAATAATATATAAAATAAGATTCTGACAGAAAAATGTTACGATATGAGCTCTAAAAATTCCTCTTCGTTCATTATCCTGATACCCAGTTTACTTGCTTTTTCAAGTTTGGCAGGTCCCATATTTTCACCTGCCAAAATAAAGCTGGTCTTAGCTGAAATACTTCCTACATTCTTACCGCCATGTTTTTCTATAAGATCTTTGTATTCATCTCGCGAATAGTGGGTGAAAACGCCACTAATAACGATAGACTGACCGGCCAGTTTATCGGTGTGTCCGCTAAGATCTTCTTCTGTACGATAGAGCTGAAGACCAGCTTCCTTCAGACGATTCACAAGTTCGCGGTTTGATTCGTTTGCGAAGTAGTTTAAAATGCTTTGCGCAATTTTTTCACCGATTTCATCAATACTTACCAGGGTTTCGAGATCCGCATCTTCCAATTCTTCTATATTTTTGAAGGCTTTGGCTATTTTCTTTGCTACAGTTTCACCTACAAAGCGAATACCTAATGCGAAGATGACACGTTCAAAAGGAATTTCTTTGCTTTGGGCAATTCCATTGATAATATTTTCGGCAGACTTTTCACCCATCCGGTCCAATCCTTTGATATCTTCTGCGGTCAGTTTGTACAAATCAGCTGTATTCTGGATTAGTCCCAGGCGATAAAACATGTCTATTGTCTCAGGACCAAGTCCGTCGATGTTCATAGCCCGCCGACTGATAAAGTGTTCAATCTTACCTTTGATCTGTGGTGGACAAGCCGTTTCGTTGGGACAATAATGAGCTGCTTCGCCTTCGTAACGTACTAATTTGCTTCCGCATTCGGGACAATTTGTGATAAAATTCACTTTTTCACCTATCATGAATGAACGTGCAGAAGTATCTACCCCTGTAATTTTAGGAATAATTTCTCCACCCTTCTCCACGTATACCATATCGCCAATGTGGAGATCAAGTCCTTCAATGATATCTGCATTATGCAAAGAAGCGCGTTTTACAATGGTGCCGGACAGCTGCACGGGATCCAAATTGGCTACCGGAGTGACGGCCCCCGTTCTTCCTACCTGATATGTTACCATGTTTAACCGGGTAAGTGCACGTTCTGCCTGAAATTTGTATGCAATAGCCCAACGAGGAGATTTAGCCGTAAAGCCTAAGTTTTTTTGTTGTTTCAGACTGTTTACTTTCAGCACGATACCGTCTGTGGCAACTTTCAGATTTTTCCGTTCTGTATCCCAATATTTGATATAATCAAAAATTTCCTCTAAGGTATGACACTTTTGCATGGCATTCGAAATTTTGAAACCCCATTTGGCAGCTTCTTGCAGGTTTTCATAATGTCCGTCGCAAGGTAGATTTTCTCCAAGCAGATAGTATAAATAGGCGTCAAGTTTACGGGAAGCTACGACTGAGGAGTTTTGCGATTTCAGTGTTCCTGATGCTGCATTTCTCGGATTAGCGAATAGAGGTTCTTCACGTGCTTCTCTTTCACGGTTCAACTCTTCGAATACATCCCATGGCATAAGAATTTCTCCACGTATTTCAAAAGACTGGGGATAATTGTCGCCATGGAGTACAAGCGGAATACTACGGATTGTTTTTACATTATCTGTCACATCATCTCCTTTTTCTCCATCACCGCGAGTTACAGCTCGTATCAGCTTACCGTCTTCGTATGTTAATGAAATTGAAGTTCCATCATATTTCATTTCACAACATATTTCGAAATCATCATTCAGAGCTTTTTTTACTCGTTCGTAGAAGTCTGCTACTTCAGTTTCCGAGTATGTGTTTCCCAAAGATAACATTGGGTATTTATGTGCTACTTGCGTAAAATTCTTATTGAGGTCACTTCCTACACGCATTGTCGGAGAGTTATTATCCTTGTATTCAGGGTGTGCCTGTTCCAGGTCTTGTAACTCACGCATCTTGTCGTCGAATTCCTTGTCTGAGATTTCAGGGGTATTCAATACGTAATAGTTATAATTGTGCCGGTGAAGTTCGGCACGCAGCTCTTCTATTTTTTCCTTTGCAGTCATATTTCTTGGATTGTTTGAGACAAAAATACGGGTTTATCTTTGAATATTTGTAATTTTGCAAAAAATTAAAAGACTATGCGTATTGATATAATAACCGTTCTTCCCGAGATGATTGAAGGTTTCTTTAATTGTTCAATAATGAAACGTGCTCAGAATAAGGGGCTTGCTGAAATTCATATTCATAACCTTCGTGATTACACCGAGGATAAGTACCGACGTGTGGATGATTATCCTTTTGGTGGTTTTGCCGGGATGGTGATGAAGATTGAGCCGATTGAACGTTGCATAAATGCTTTGAAGGCGGAACGGGATTATGATGAAGTGATATTTACTACTCCTGATGGGGAACAATTTGATCAAAAGATGGCAAATACTCTTTCGCTTGCCGGAAATCTTATTATTCTTTGCGGGCATTTCAAAGGGATTGATTATCGAATTCGTGAGCATTTCATAACGAAAGAAATTAGTATCGGAGATTACGTGTTGACTGGTGGGGAGTTGGCAGCTGCGGTGATGGCGGATGCTATTGTGCGAATTATTCCCGGCGTAATTTCTGACGAGCAGTCTGCACTTTCTGATTCATTCCAGGATAATTTATTGGCCGCTCCGGTATATACTCGTCCTGCGGAATATAATGGTTGGAAGGTACCTGATATTCTTTTGTCCGGACATGAAGCGAAAATCAAGGAGTGGGAGTTGCAACAGTCTGTGGAACGCACCCGACGTTTGCGTCCTGATCTATTGGATGAGTAGTAATTAACTTGTTTAAAAAAGCGAAGGCATCGTATCTGTTATACGGTGCCTTCGCTTTTTTGTTTTATGATTTTCTTGTCGGTATTCAGTTGTTTTAGAATGTATAGAGATATTACATATTTTCTCTCTTACTTAGTTATGTAGATTCCTTTTCTTCTGAATATCATTATGACTTTTTTCTATATAAAATGATGCGAAGAGTTATTGTATGATTTGAATTATATCTCAAGCGCACCAATAATGTCGGTAACAGACTTGTATCCGTGTCTATCTAAGTAATTATTTATACCATCGGATACTTTCACTGTAACAGTGGGATCTATAAAGTTTGCCGTACCTATTTGTATGGCTGATGCACCTGCAAGCATGAATTCGACTGCATCTTTCCAATCCATAATGCCACCTAATCCGATGACAGGAATATTTACCGATTTAGCTACTTGCCATACCATACGTAATGCTATTGGTTTTACAGCTGCACCGGACATACCTCCTGTTACTGTGGATAATATCGGTCGTCTACGTTCTGCATCAACAGCCATACCAAGCAATGTATTAATTAATGATACACTGTCTGCACCGCTTTCTTCTGCTGCACGGGCAATTTCTGTTATGTCGGTAACGTTTGGGGAAAGCTTAACGATAAGTGTCTTTTTGTAAGCTGAACGCACGGCTTTCACAACTTCTGCTGCTCCTTTGGCGGTGACGCCAAAAGCCATACCTCCTTGCTTTACATTAGGGCATGAAATATTCAATTCTATGGCAGGAATTTTGTCAAGTTCATTAATGATTTCTGCTGTTTTTACATAATCTTCAATTGCTGAACCCGAAACATTCACAATCATATTGGTTTGGATGTCTTTAATACGTGGATAGATGTGTTCAACAAAGTAATGTACACCTTTATTTTGCAGTCCCACAGCGTTTAACATACCTGATGGTGTCTCTGCCATACGCGGATATGGATTCCCTTCACGTTTGTGAAGAGTGGTCCCTTTTACAATAATACCACCTATTCGCGTAATATCTATAAAATCGGCAAACTCTTCACCGTATCCGAATGTACCGGAAGCAGTCATTACCGGGTTTTTCATTTGTAATTCACCAATGTTTACACTTAAATCTGCCATAGTAGTTTATTTATATTAAATACAGGACCTTCTTTACAAACACATAAGTGGCCTTCATCAGTATTTTCTACACAACAAAGGCAAGCGCCTACGCCACATGCCATCATGTTTTCTAATGAGACTTCACAATTGATATTATTACTTTTGGCATATTTTGCTACTGCCATCATCATAGGCTTTGGACCGCAAGTATAAATTTGCTCAAACTTTACCTTATTTAATATAGAGTGTTGAGTGACATATCCTTTTTCGCCATAGCTTCCATCTTCAGTAGTTGTGTATACTTTGCCATAAGATGCAAAATCATCTAACTGCAAAAGATCTTTGTCCGTACGAGCACCTAAAAGGAAAGTAGGTTTACTACCGTTTTTAGCCAATTGTTCACCCAGATAAAGCATTGGGGCTGTTCCTACACCTCCGCCTACTAATAAGAGCTTATCAGAAGGTATTTGCGGCATTGTAAAGCCGTTACCCAACGGAAGTACAATATTAATGATATCTCCCTTCGTAGCTTCTGCCAGACGACGTGTTCCGTCACCTACAAGCTGTATCAGAAACCATACTTCGTTTCGTGATCTGTCTACGTAATTAATAGAAATGGGGCGGCGAAGAAAAGTACTTGGCGAACCATCTACCCGTATTTCAGCAAATTGTCCCGGTAGCATTTCGGGAAGTGGTGACTGAGATGTTAACTTTAACAGCACATAGTTTATGTGTAGTTTGAGGTTCTCAGTTACTGTCAGGTCTAAAATAAATTTTTTCATGTATTGAAACTAAATTCGTATTTCAGAGTACAAAGATACAGGAATTTGTGTAAAACACCGTTTTTACCTCTTATTTTTCCGGTCGGAATGTTTCATAAGTATTGTCATCAAAGAAAATTCTTATTTCAGTGATTTTACGTGGAGGTCTTTCTTTGTATATAATCTCCTGTCTTACAACTTCTTTAGGGGTGTATTGAGTGCTTTCTAATGCGATTTCCTTGCGATTTTCTGGAGCACTCGTTCCATTGGCCGGATTTTTTGGATTCTCAGAAGCAAATAGAGGGTAGTTTTGCTCTTCTTTGATTATATTTTCTTCTCCTTCCATCATATTACCTTTTCCGGTAAGCAGCCAATCTAAACTAATGTGATTGTACTTTTCATGCAGACGCATGATGAAGTCAGTGCTCGGATATTTATTTCGATCGCCCAGTGTATGAGAAATGGTAGCCTGGGCTACACCGATACTTTCGGCAAATGCCGCAGCAGTCATTTGCTCATGATCCATAATCATTTTAATTCTATCCTTGATATCCATGACGTTTTTTATATTTACAACTGTGTATTTATTGACTTTATTTACAAATGTATACTCTGTTTTCGCAGTTTACAAAAGTAAATAAATAAAATAACATAAGCAAATTACAAATGAAATTAATGAGTTATTACGAAAATGAATACCGCATTTACTTTTGTGATTTATGTTTGTAAATGTGTATATTACAAGTATATTGGATGTTGAAGTGATACTTTATTTGTGTTGTATATAGTGTTGATTATTAGTAATATATGATTGTATGTTGTGTACTATTTCTTTTCTATTTACGAATGTTCAACCCTATTCTGACTATCATTTAGAGTAGTAATTAAGAAAAATATATTATTTAGTTGGAATACTGTATTTTATAATGAATTGAATGAAATGTTAACTACTCTCCTATTACAAACGTTATTTCTTATTTATTTGTGTAATATTACAA
>NZ_CAXSVC010000004.1:0-304022 GCF_964240755.1 Bacteroides sp. HPS0048
AAGCATTTAGGGCATCATTTAGAGGAGTAGTGGATATGAGCTTCTTCCTTTTTAGGCTAGCAAAGGTATATGCATGAGGGGACTTGACAAAACTTAATCCCCCAAGAATTACAACTGAGCCTCTGTTTCTGGCTTATTTCTAATGTACCATCTTCAGTCCTACTACTCCCGTCAGAATCAGCAGTACAAACAGCAGTCTGAATATATTTGTTGAATCATGAAAGAAGAAGATACCGATAAGAACTGTCCCTATTGCTCCGATGCCTGTCCAGATGACATATGCAGTGCCAATAGGAATTGTCTTTTGTGCAAGATATAGCAAGAAACCACTTGCTCCCATAGAAACAATGGATATGGTGATGAATAAATAGAAATATTTCTCATAAATACTTGCCAGTTTGAACCCCAAAGGCCATCCTATTTCCAGTAGTCCGGCTCCAATCAATAATAACCATGCCATAATTTAATTATTTAAAATTTTCAGTAAAGATATGAGCTTGGTTAGAAAAAGTAATTGATAATTATCAATTAAGTATTTTAATAGATAAAATCAGTTATATTTGTCGGGCAAAATATAGTCATGTTATGGATATCACATCATTTTCCTGTCCTTCAAAGGATACCATTTTACAGAATACAATGAATAAATTGGAGTCTATATGGGATGAAATTTCCTATCCTAAAGGATTTATTTTGTTCACTAAAGATAAGATAGAACGTGATGTATATCTGATAAAGCAAGGTATCGCCAGGGCATATATTGAAGTGGACGGAAGAGATATTACAATCTGGTTTGGGAAGGAAAATGATATTATTATATCTGCTCAGGGATATGTGAATGGTGAGAAAGGGTATGAGACGATAGAGCTTTTAGAGGATTCCGTGTTGTACAAAATGAATTTAAAACAGTTGCATGAATTGTATCAGCAAGATCTGGAAGTATGCAATTGGGCACGGCAATTCATAGAAAAAGAATTTGTAGGAACTGAACATCGCCTTATTTCCAGTTTGTCTATGACGGCAACCGAACGCTATCTCCGGCTTATGAAAGAGAAACCGGAGATTTTACAGCGTGTACAGTTGCGGCATATTGCTTCCTATCTTGGTATTTCATCGGAGCACCTGAGTAGGATACGTGCCAGCACTAAAAGTATGACAATATAAATAAGGTATTTATGAATTGCGGTAGAATCCGGTTACTTTTGCCTTGCCAGTCGCCACATTACATTTGTTTTTCGTGCCAGTACAAGTGAATCTGCATCGATTTTAACTACATTCAGGGTATCGGTTCCTGTAATGGTCTGTTTGTTGCCAATACTTTCATATTGCAGAGTCAGTGTCCAATTATCCAGATTCCAGTTTTTTATCAGTAAAGTTGCCATATTCACAGAACTGGCCGTTCCGTTTTGATTGAGTGTGAATCCTTGCATCTCTTTGAGATTTATAGGATTGGGTTCAAGCCAGGTTCCCTGAATATAGTAATAAGGAGAATGTACGGTAATTGTTAGCTCATCGGCTTTTAGAATTTTAACTCCGTCTATATCTTCATGGGTGCAGGTTACTCTGACAGAATCATTGAGTAATACTCCGGGCACTTTCTGTGGATTGGCATCCATTGTGCTGATGTTTACCGTATCTCCCTGATCAGAGATAATTGTCAGGTTGTTCATGCTTGCATCATACACGATTCCGTTAATGATCTGAGTGACTGGAGCTTGTTTGCATGAAATAATGCCAGCCAATAAAAATACTACTGAAGTCGATAGATAAACTAATTTTTTCATATTCAATTAATTTTAAAATAGTAACAATGAAACAAAGGTAATATTTATATTTTTTAATTTACATTTTTATCTGAAGAACTGTACTCTCTTCCGAAAAGAAATGAAGGTGTTACACTAACCCGTATGAAGGGGAATCACAAGAGTGTACATTTATGTATTGCAAAAGTGTACAATGATACATAACAAGAATATACATTCTTGATATACAAAAATGTACATTCTTTTAATGTCTGATTTTCATTGTATTAACGATGTTCTTTTCTCATTGGTCTTAAAGTTTTTATCGACTTAAGACAAATAAAAAAGGAGGCTAAAAATAGTCTCCTTTTTGTACACCCTCAGGGATTCGAACCCTGGACCCACTGATTAAGAGTCAGTTGCTCTACCAACTGAGCTAAGAGTGCATTGGTATTATGCTTTTTTTGATTTCGGGTGCAAAGGTAAAGCTTTATTTTAAAATAGCAAGCCTTGTAGCTATTATTTTTTAAATTTATTTTCTTTCGCTTTGCTATAACTAAAAAAGGAATTACATTTGCAGCGATAAATTTAGTATTCACCCTTTAAACTGTGGAAAGGGTATTAATTATGTTGGAGAAATAACACATCAAAATCGGGACTAAGCGGCTCATCGGGATGAAGAGCCCCAATAATTTTATTATCTGAACACTCCGCGAAACTGTTGCCGGAGAAAAATTGATTAGTCCTACAATCCTTATTATTTTATTATTTAATCACTTCAGTGTGGTGAAGCAGAGATGTTATGTTCTGCCTTTTTCTGCACTGGTAACAGGCATATTGCCTCATTACTTCGGAACATTATATGTTTATTCCGGGGATGAGATTAGTGTGCTATGAAAGAAATCATGGGAATACGTTTAAAAGATTTAAGCAAACTGGGATATACAAATAATGTGGCGCGGAGTCTGGCTGTTGCTATTGTAAGCAAACATTGCAAGTATGAAAGTAAAGAAGAAATTCTGGTTCGTTTAGCAAATGTGCTTGATAATCCCGAAGCATATAAAAAGGATGAAGTATGGGGGAAACTGGCGGAACACTTCTCTCCCACCATTATAGAAAGGAAGTTTCAGGTTTATGATCTGAGAGAAGTGCCGTTGATGCACCAAACTTACGGTAACAAGTTTATAGAAAATTCTGCCAAGCAACAAATGGAACTGGCCATGCGACTCCCGGTAACGCTGGCAGGAGCGTTGATGCCTGACGCACATGCCGGATATGGTTTGCCCATCGGCGGTGTACTGGCAACGGATCATACAGTAATACCTTATGCCGTAGGAATGGATATTGGCTGCCGGATGAGTCTGACGGTTTTTGATGCGAAACCGGATTTTCTGAAACGATATGCTCATCAGACAAAAGTGGCATTAAAGGAATACACACATTTTGGTATGGATGGTGGACTAGAGTTTACACAGGAGCATGAAGTGTTGGACAGGGAAGAATTCCGATTGACGCCCCTGTTACAAAAGTTGCATGGGAAGGCTGTCCGACAATTAGGAACATCGGGGCAAGGGAATCATTTTGTAAACTTCGGAGAACTGGAACTGGAGGCAGACAATACTTTACAGTTACCTGCCGGGAATTATGTTGCTTTGTTGTCTCATTCAGGTTCACGGGGATTGGGAGCTGCTATTGCACAACATTATAGTTTTCTGGCACGTGAATCTTGTAAATTACCTCGCGAAGCCCAGCACTTTGCCTGGCTTGATCTCCATTCGGAAGAGGGGCAGGCGTATTGGATGAGTATGAATCTTGCCGGAGATTATGCCCGGGCTTGTCACGAAAGGATTCATCTTAACCTTGCCAAAGCCTTAGGATTGATTCCGATTGCTAATGTCAGCAATCACCATAACTTTGCCTGGGAGGAGGAAATAGCACCAGGTAACTTTGCCATTGTTCACCGCAAAGGAGCTACTCCTGCTTATGAGGGGCAACCCGGACTTATTCCGGGCAGTATGGCTACTCCCGGATATCTAGTTTGTGGCAAAGGAGTACGTGAATCTCTCTTTTCGGCCTCTCATGGCGCCGGACGGGCGATGTCAAGACAGCAGGCTCAAAGTACCTTCACGCAGTCTGCCTTAAAGAAATTTTTGGCACAAGCGGGTGTGACCCTCATCGGAGGTAGTGTGGAAGAGATGCCTCTTGCCTATAAGGACATCGAAAGGGTGATGCGGGCACAAGAAAACCTGGTAGAGATACAAGGGCGTTTTATGCCCCGCATCGTAAGAATGAATAAAGAATAATTAAATTAAAAACAAAATGTTATCAGAAAAATATGGTCGTACGTATCACTTCCCTTTCTCACCGGGAACTACAAGTGACGACCGCATCAACCATACTTATTGGGAAGATATCCAGCGGATTGACACGCTTGTATATACCGAAAAATTGGATGGTGAGAATAATTGCCTGAACAGCGCCGGCGTATTTGCACGGTCACATGCTGCACCTGCTACTTCTCCATGGACACGACAACTGCGTGAACGTTGGGAATTAATGAAGCATGATTTGGGCAGTCTTGAATTATTTGGTGAAAATCTGTATGCTGTTCACTCTATTGAATACAAACGGTTAGAATCGTATTTCTATGTTTTTGCCGTGCGTTGCCTCGATAAATGGTTATCCTGGGAAGAGGTAAAGTTTTATGCTGCTATGTTTGATTTGCCAACAGTTCCCGAATTGGGATTAGAGTCCGTTGCAGAACTTTCTCAGGAGCAACTTCGACAACAGATACTTACTCTTGCCCGGCAACCGGGAGTCTTTGGTACAAAAGACCCTTTTACCGGAGAAGATTGTACGCGTGAAGGGTTGGTAGTGCGGAATACAGATGAATATCCGGTTAGCGAATTTGCACACAATGTATTCAAGTATGTGCGTAAAGGTCATGTGAAAACAGATGAGCATTGGACACGTCACTGGAAGCGTGCCCGGCTTTTCTGGGAGTTTAATGAAAATAAAGAAAAATATGATTTGGACATTAACAGATAAGAAAGATCGTAACTCACTCGAACTACAATTCGAATGGTTACGCGATATGAATGGGATTCCTCAGGACCAGTTTCATCATGCCGAAGGAGATGTGGCTACACATACCTGGCGGGTGATAGAAGAATTACAGAAATTACCCGGCTATCTTGCCCTTACAGAGCAGGATAAGGAAATACTTTGGACGGCTGCACTACTGCATGATGTAGAAAAACGTTCTACTACAGTCATTGAGGAAGATGGCAGTATCACTGCCAAAGGGCATGCCCGTAAGGGAGAATATACTGTGCGTACGCTTTTATACAAGGATATATCAACTCCTTTTATCATTCGTGAAAAGATAGCATCACTTGTAAGGTTTCACGGGCTCCCTTTATGGCTGATGGAAAAACAGGACCCTATGAGACAGGTTGCCAGGGCAGCTTTCAGAGTGGACACTTCGCAGCTCCGTCTACTTGCCGAAGCTGATATAAAAGGACGTATCTGTCAGGATAAAGATACTTTATTGGAATCGCTGGAGTTATTTGAAATCTTCTGCCGTGAGCAGGGGTGCTGGAAAAAGAGCAGAGAATTTACCACTGATCATGCCCGTTTTCGTTACTTTCACACGGAAGAAAGCTATATAGATTACATTCCGTATGAAAAGTTTAAGTGTAATGTTGTTCTGTTATCCGGGTTACCGGGAATGGGAAAAGATCATTATATTGAAACGTCCGGTATAGCTCTTCCTGTTATTAGCCTGGATGATATTCGCCGTAAAAATAAACTGAGTCCTACTGATAAATCGGCAAATGGATGGGTGGTGCAGGAAGCTAAAAAGATAGCCCGCGCTTATTTGCGTAAAGGGCAGGATTTCATATGGAATGCAACTAATATTACTACTCTGATGCGTTTTCAGCTTATCAATCTCTTTGCCGGGTATGGGGCTCGTGTTAAAGTGGTTTATGTTGAGAAAGACTATTCCGTTTGGCGAAAACAGAACCGTGAAAGAGAATATCCGCTTCCGGAGAGTGTGTTGGACGGTATGCTTGGTAAGCTTGAGGTACCTCAATTGACAGAAGCTCACGAAGTGGAGTATCTGGTAGAGAATGAGATAAATAAAAAAGATTTTCTATGAAATAATACATCGGATGTTTGACTTTTAGTCAAAAAAACAGTATCTTTGTAATTGTAATCATAAAGTAGATTCAGTTAGAATACTTGTAAAGGAGAAAGCTATGGCTTTCTCCTTTATTTTTTTATACCGGCTTCTGAAGGTATATAGACAGGTATCTATTGGAGTTTTTCCCGGTACTTATTCAAGATTACATGGTATGTTACGGTTCGTTTGTTACTATGTTACGATGCATTTCTCGGTATGTTGCGATGTAAATGCTATTGTGTTGCAATACAACTGATATTATCTTCTGAGAAAGTCGCTTTCAGGTTAATAATCAATAAATCAGCTCTTGACAAAAACATGTTTGGAGGTAGTGGATAACAAAAACAATTTTCCCTTCCGTGATGTTAATATACTATCAGATTAATATAATGATAACATGATGAATAAAATAGATATTCCCGATAAAGGGAAAAGAAAAAGAGTGGTTATTGTAGGCGGTGGTTTTGGAGGATTAAAGCTGGCACGTAAACTAAAAAATGACAATTTTCAAATTGTTCTGTTAGACAAAAATAATTATCATCTGTTTCAGCCTCTTCTCTATCAGGTAGCTACAGCCGGTATAGAACCGAGTGCAATCTCTTTTCCTTTCCGCAAGATTTTTAAAAAGCGTAAATATTTTCATATTCGTATCTGTGAAGCCCAACGGGTTATTCCGGAACGAAATATATTGGAAACTTCCATTGGAGTTATTGAATACGACTATTTGGTAATTGCAACCGGATGTTATACCAACTATTTTGGTAACGATAAGATGGCTCTCCATACCATGTCTCTCAAGACGACGGCAGAAGCTCTCTATAACCGTAACCAAGTACTGGAAAGCTTTGAGAAAGCGCAGAACACGAGTAATTTGAAAGAACGGGAAAAATTGATGACGTTTATAATTGTAGGTGGCGGAGCTACCGGAATAGAACTTTCGGGTGCATTGGCAGAGATGCGTAAGTTCATTTTGCCACAAGATTATCCCGATCTGGATATAGAGCAGATGCGTATTGTCCTTATCGATGCAGGCCCTCGCCTACTCTCGGCTTTCTCCGAAAAATCGTCAACCGAAGTACAGGACTATCTGGCAAAAAAAGGAGTTGAAATAAAGGTGGATTCCAAGGTGGTAGATTATGAAAATGATTTACTTACTCTGGGAGATGGTACGGCCATACCTTCTACAAATATCTATTGGGTAGCAGGTGTGAAAGCTAACAGTATTGAAGGACTTCCACAGGACGCTTACGGACCGGGGAATAGACTGAATGTAGATGTTTTCAACAAGGTAACCGGTACTAACAATGTATTTGCTATTGGTGATACTGCTCTGATGATTTCAGAAGATTATCCGAGGGGGCACCCTCAGGTTGTTCAGCCGGCTATTCAACAGGCTAAGCTTCTTGTTCAGAATCTGAACAACATAGAAAAGGGACTTCCACTTAAACCTTTTGTGTATCATAATAAAGGTTCGATGGCTACTATCGGAAGAAATAACGCTATTGTGGAGTTGAAGAATATCCGTTTTGGTGGTTTTCCTGCTTGGGCAGTCTGGCTATTCATTCACTTAATGAGTATTGTAGGTGTAAAGAACAGACTTTTCATTTTCATAGACTGGATGTGGAGTTATTTCACTTATGACCCTTCGTTGCGATTAATAATAAAGCCTGTGAAAAGAGTAAAACCGAAGAAATGATATAGGTTACTCTCATTTTAGTAGATATGGAAAAGGGAATGTCGCGATGACTTATTCCTTTTTTTCTGCAAATAGTATTAGAGTTATAATAGTTATACTTTCAATATTGAGAACCGGAATATATAAAATACCCCCGAAGTAATAGAATATACTCCGGAGGTATGAGAAGGTTTCTGGAAGTATATCACTTCCTTTTTCTATTTTATTATTTGTTATCCTCTTCAAAGTAGCCATATTCATGGAGTATGCCTCTACCTATTTCTTCGAGACAATCTTT
This sequence comes from Bacteroides sp. HPS0048, assembly GCF_964240755.1. NCBI lineage: Bacteria > Pseudomonadati > Bacteroidota > Bacteroidia > Bacteroidales > Bacteroidaceae > Bacteroides > Bacteroides sp. HPS0048. The sequence continues at coordinate 7,902 of NZ_CAXSVC010000004.1, forward strand.
GAAGAAATCTTTTACCTTTTTCATAATTATTCCTTTCTGTTAATGTAATATATATCTAATAACAAAGGTAGACAAAAAGAGTTTATACTTTTTATCTCTGTAATGCTTTATTTAATATGAATCAATTTAAACAATGTGAAGCTAAGGTTTGTTTATATTGTATAAATTATCAAACTAATAAATGAAACTTATGATCTACAATTTTTTATTTCCCTCAAAGCCCAATAGTACAGGGGCATCTTTATTCTTACTTGCATTGCGTATTTTCTTTGGTTTGCTATTGATGAATCACGGCATACAGAAATGGAGTAGTTATCAGGAACTATCCATAGCTTTCCCCGATCCATTGGGTGTAGGGAGCCCGGTATCTTTAGGATTGGCTATCTTTGGAGAACTTGTTTGTTCAATGGCGTTTATCGTCGGCGTATTATATCGTTTGGCTATGTTGCCTATGATTTTTACAATGGGCATGGCATTCTTTGTCATTCACGGTAATGATGCTTTTGCTGTAAAAGAACTGGCACTCATCTATTTAGTTGTATTTATATTGATGTATATATCCGGTCCCGGTAAGTTTTCTGTCGACTATTTATTAGGGAATGAACTTCGGAAGCGAAGAAAAAATGTAAAATAGAAATTGCACCATGTTTTGTTTCTATTAATTAAAAGGTTTATATTTGCAACTGTATAAAGGACTTATAGCTATTATAGGTCTTTTTATCGTTTCACAAAATAACAACTAAAAAACAGAAATTATGAAAAAAAACAGATTGACATTGGTCGCAGCTTTTGCTCTGAGCGGTACTATTTTGTTTAGTTCATGTGTAGGTTCATTTGGTTTATTCAATCGCATTTCTTCCTGGAATCAGTCAGTAGGAAATAAGTTTGTAAACGAACTTGTGTTTCTTGCACTGAACATCGTTCCGGTATATGGCGTTGCATATTTGGCGGATGCTTTGGTTATCAACTCTATTGAGTTTTGGAGCGGTTCTAACCCGATGGCAAACGCTGGAGATGTAAAGAAAGTAAAAGGCGAAAATGGCAACTATCTGGTAGAAACTCTGGAGAATGGTTATTCGATTACAAAAGAGGGTGAGAAAACTGCTATGGAACTGATCTACAACAAGGAAGCAAATACCTGGAATGTAGTAGCTAATGGTGAGAGTACCGAACTTCTGAAAATGAACAATGATGGTACAGCGCAGATGTATTTGCCTAATGGCGAGTCAATGACTGTCACTCTGGATGCTCAGGGAACTCTTGCAGCACGTCAGATGGTAATGAACGGTCTGCTGTTTGCTGCCCGTTAATTTAATGCATAAAGAAATGTCAAAAGATGAAACATGCTCTGCACAAAGAGATGTTTCATCTTTTTTATTCACTAAATTATGAAAATACTACGAATATTCTCTCTCATTGCTTTTATGGGCTTGGCTGCTGCCTGTCAGAAACAGGTACCTCAAAGTGAAGTTGTACGCAATGCAATAGCATTCTGTGAAACCTTTTATGATCTTGATTATGCGGCTACCAAAGAATTGGTTGTTCCGGCTTCCCTCCCATATCTTAGTTATATGGCTACAAACACGACCCAGGAGCTCATTGACAAGGTAAATGCAAAAGGACCGGTTGTTGTGACTGTAATTAGTGAGCAAATGAATCCGGAAGAAGGGCATGCAACCGTTATCTGTTCGGTAAAAAATTATCTGAAAGCTGATTTCTTTAATGGCACATCTGCTATTCTTTCCGAGAAACAGGACACCATTCATTTGGTAAAAGAGGGTGAAAGATGGTTGGTTAAAATGGATAACCCACTGCAAAGTGGAATGCAAAATCACGACTGAACTTAGGATGAATAATGGGCCAGCGTTTTTTACCATTTTTATAAGCCGGGTTGATGGCTTTCATTCCACCGTCGAAACGTAAAACAAAGAAATCCAGATCCAAACGTAAACCTAAACCATAAGCAACGGCAATCTGCTTATAGAATTCATTGAACTTGAATACACCGCCCGGTTGATTGGCGTAATCACGGATTGTCCAGATATTACCGGCATCAATAAAGGCAGCCCCCTGAAACTTCCAGAATAATTTACTTCGATACTCGATGCTCGCGTCCAGTTTGATATCGCCTGACTGATTCAGGAAATTACCGTCACCGGGAAATGAACCCGGCCCTAAATCACGTACAGACCATCCGCGCACACTGTTGGCACCTCCTGAGAAGTATTGCTTTTCAAATGGAATGGTCTTTGCATTACCATATGGAACCGCAATACCAAAACCGGCATGAAATGCCAATGAGTTACGATCATCTATCCGGATATTCTTGGCAAAGTCAAAATCACCTTTCAGATACTGTGCGTACGGAATACCGAGAATAGCATATTCGCCATCATCGTTTTTACGTATACCGGTTGCTTTAGAGAATGCATACAAAATATTTCCTGCCGATTCTATATTGGCACGGATGGAGTAAGAATTAGAACTGATGGTATTGTTCACCAAAGCATTTCCGGCACTGTTATAATTATAACTGTAACCCATGCGTACGATAAGCCGGTTCTTATAGTTATATTCAAAAATGTGATTCTGCCCCTTGTTGATATAGTCTTCGCGAAACTTTTGGGAGATCCAGGGCAAATACAGATAGCCGATATCTATCAAGTCAATACGGTGTTGTGCCCGTTGGCGCTGTGTCCATTTGTAACTCCACGAAGCCGAAGCTACTGTACGTGAGAATTCCGGGCGTAGCTGGTAACTATATTGCAAGCCAAACTCTGTGGTAGCACGTATTTTACGTTTAAAATCAGAACTCAGAAAAGGAAATAAGAAGCTTGGAAAGTTTATACTCGTTTCTACACCGTATTCTGTGTAGTTGTTATTGTGATAGTCGCCCTGTAATCCGGTGATTGCTTCGTATGCACCACGAAATTTCATCATAAAAGTTTCGGAACCACGAAAGAGATTCCGATGCTGGAAAGATACAGAAGCTGCTGCTCCGAGATCACCGGCAGAATTTGTTCCTTCCAGCTCAAAAGAGATTGACTTATGTTTGCTTTTGGTTAGCATCACATAACAATTCAACAGGGTACTGTCTCCTACCAGGGTTTCAAAGAAACGAATATTGGTGTATTTCAATGCCGGTAGGCGTCCGAAGTTTGAGTAAGTCCGTTGTACATCACGTTCGTTATATAGGTTACCCGGAAAGAGCAGTAGGTTATCTGTCAATACTTTAGGTCGCAGATATAACTTGTCTTTATAATAAATGGGATAACCATTGTAGTGTATGGAGTCATTAATTTCAATACTGCTCAACGCAGAAGACTGGAGAACATCGTAGTCTGTGATAAAATTTATTTTGTTGATACGATATTGATTATGTGCTTGAGGTGCATCGGCAGTGTGCGTTTTATAGGGTTGCAGATGTAGAGTCAGGTCTACAAGATAAGTATTGCGTACAGTATCAGCTGTATATGAAATATAGTCTTTATTGAATTTATAGTATCCGTTACGCAATAGATGGTCCGTTATTCGTTGCCGTTCTGCGTCCAATACATTTACGTCAAACAGCATACCCTCTTTCAATAAAGTATTTGCAGAATCTTTTCGCATATACTCACCTACTTTGGGATCACCAATATCATATTTCAGCGTACGTACAGTGTAAGGTTTACCTGTAGTTACCTCATAATAAAGCTTCAGTTTCTTTTTCTTTGTTTTCGTCGTACGCTTAACGGAAGCACTCATATATCCCATATTCTGGACAGCTTTTGTTATTTCCTCCTGTGAGCGTTGTGCTTCGCTTTCGTTGTAAATAACCGGAGCATCTCCTATTTTACGAAGGAATTTATTGTACCATTTGCTGGAGTCACGTCCTGAAAGATCATAAACGTACAACTGTGTTTTTATCAGGCTAAACCATTTTGCATTGGGATTTTGACGTACATAATTGCGTAGGCTGGAAGGTTTTACTTCTTTGTTATTAGTAGATACTTTAACTTCGTCCAATAAATAATAACCATCCGGCACAAACTTGGTAGCGGAACACGAAGCCAGCGTCAGAATGGTAAAAGAAAGTAACGTGTAAAGATATCCTCTCCTCATAGGGTTTTATTAGTTGCCTCAAATACCCTACAAATATAGGCGAATTTTTCTGTATGGGGAAATAATAAATGCTAATTCGCCCCTAAGAAGTTGCTACAACATCGTAGGGGCGAACTATTGGTGATTTCAATGTTTTATCTCTGACCGCCGTTTATTTCAGACGGAACACAACTGGTACGGTATATTTTACACGTACCGGTTCACCTTTTTGTGTCCCCGGTTTCCATTTCGGCATTCCATTGATCACACGCAAGGCCTCTGCATCCAATTCAGGATCAACACTGCGAAGTACTTTTGCATTGTCAATACTTCCATCCGTATTAACAATGAACTGTACGATAACACGACCTTGTGTTCCTTTGGTTTCAGCTCCTTTCGGATACTGGAGATTTGCAGCCAGATAGTCCATCAGTGCCTTATTGCCTCCTTTGAATTCCGGCATTTCTTCTACCATATCGAAAACAGCATTGGCGATGTCCACTGTATCCGGTTTGACTTCTGTCGGGACGTATTTTACTTCCGCTTTTTCTTCTGTTGATTCTTCTTTGCCTGTGTTTGTACAGTTACTGAATAGAATCAACAAAGCGGTTACAGGAATAAACATGAGGTATTTGCTTCTCATGATGTTACGGGTTCTTTTTCTGTTTAACATTTTAATTCGGTTCTTTAAAGGTAATACACTAAAGTTATTATATAAATTTGCTGCAGCCGGTTGGTTTTGCTTGAGTCCTAAGAGATGATACTGATACGTTTTTCTGTCGTAACCACTTGTTACTACTTTCCTGTCGGCAAGATACTCATGATTAATACGCATTTCGCTTCGCATGAGCCAGGCAAAAGGATTGAACCAGCAAAGAATGATTACGAGCTGTGCCAATAATATATCCGCCGAGTGAAGTTCGCGTACATGCGTCTGTTCATGTACCAATATCTCTTTTGTCTCTTTTTCATTATACATACCCGGATACACACAAATCCACTTAAAGAAAGAATAAGGCTCTTGCTTTTCTTTGGGCTGGCATATACGGATTCCATCAATATATACTTTTTTACTATGATGAAGCATGATACAGGTTTTGCTGATTTCCAGCAATGTACGGGTTAATAAGATAATCGCTCCTGCTATGTAAAGCCCTGTAAGAACTATTGTAACCAATGGAAAAGATGATGCATTATCAGCTGTTCCACTTACGATTGTTATTTCGGGCAATACCTTTTGATATAGGGTGTTTACTACACCGGTTACATTATTGTCTGCTATCATCCAGGCAGAAAGATCAAACAAAGGATATGTGAATGCGATGATATAGATTAAAATCAACATCAGTCTGCGTAATCCAAAGAAGGTATCTTTACTAAACAATAATTTATAAAAGAAGTACAGCACAACTAATGCTATATTTACCTTCATGAAGTATAGAATAAAAAGTGTCATATCTCTGGTTGTTTTTAAGATTCTTCGTCTTCAATGATATTAATAAGTTCTTTCAGTTCCTTTTTGCTGATTTTACGATCTCTCACAAAAAATGAAACCATTTCTTTATAGGATCCGGTAAAGTAATTACTTACCACTCCACTAAGGAAATAACGTTTGTAATCACTCTCTTTAATTATGGGATGATACTGAATAGAGTTGCCCAGTTTGAAAGGAGACAGATATTGTTTCTTCTCTAAATTACGTACTACAGATGCCACACTGGTATAAGGAGGCTTTGGTGCAGGCATTTGATTCAGCACATCTCTTATAAAACTTGGCCCTATCTTCCAAAAGTAAAGCATTACTTCTTCTTCTTGCTGTGTAAGTCTTTCCATTCTATTTTTATTTATTACTGATAACCAGTCTACTATTTTTAAGCAAATCTACGATAATTAAGTAGATAGTATATATTTATTGGCATAAATAATGTTAATCATAAGAAAATAGATGTAGAAAAAGAATCGTGAGAAAGTGGTATATTGGAAATATCTTTATAGCTTTGCCGTAAATATCAGGTTTATATGACTCTATTAAGCAAAAATAAAATAAAGTACATTCGCTCATTGGAGCTAAAAAAGATACGTAAAGAAGAAAAAGTCTTTCTGGCTGAAGGTCCGAAACTGGTAGGTGACTTACTTGGACACCTATCCTGTAGCTTTCTGGCTGCTACTTCTTCCTGGTTACAAGAACATACATCTGTTCAGGCAGATGAAATAGCAGAAGTTACTCAAGATGAACTATCACGTGCCAGTTTGTTGAAGACTCCTCAACAGGTACTCGCTGTATTCAGGCAACCGGAATATATTTTAAATACTTCTATTCTTCGTAATTCACTCTGCCTTGCTCTGGATGATGTACAGGATCCGGGAAACTTAGGTACAATTATTCGTCTTGCCGATTGGTTTGGCATAGAGCATATCATTTGTTCATCTAATACGGTGGATGTTTATAACCCTAAGACGGTACAAGCTACTATGGGCGGTATAGCTCGTGTAAAAACATATTATACTCCTCTGCCCGACCTTATTCGTTCTCTTGGTGATATTCCGGTTTACGGAACATTTCTGGATGGGAAGAATATATACGGCCAACCTCTATCCCGTAATGGATTGATTGTGATGGGAAATGAAGGAAATGGAATTAGTAAAGAGGTGGAAGCACTAATCAATCAGAAACTATATATTCCTAATTATCCTCAGGAGAGAGAAACTTCCGAATCGCTCAATGTAGCTATTGCTACAGCAATTGTCTGCGCCGAGTTTCGGCGACAGGCTGCATCATTGTAAAATCAAAAGGAAATAAAAGATAAGCACAGAATTTATCTTTCACCTGGGTTAGCTCTATGACGCCCGGTAACCATTCTACCGATTCTATTTCTTCGGTAAGGGGGAAGAATCTCACAACGTATTCTCCCTCCATTTCTACTACCTGTTGTTTGAGAAAACCGGTATCCGGCGCATACAAATAATGAGAAGCAAAGCGTTTCATCTCCTTAGTTCTGAAATTTACTGTGAACGGCGACGTTGATTCATCTGCCGTTCTTGTCTTATCTCACGTTTCTCCATTTGTATGTGCTTCTCTACTTCGAGTTGTTCCGGTTTCACTTCACGTTGCAGATTGCTGCGACGGCGATTCATCTCTTCCGGAGTTAATCTTGGCTGAGGTTGCTGATCTGCTTTCTCTATTGTATCAGCTGTTTTTTTCGAAACTACCTCTTTCACTACATCCTGCTTAAGAGAATCTGTTTTTAAAGAATCATTCAAAACCGGCAGTGTATCATTGGAGTGATAACGCATGAGTGTGATATCATCAGTCAATAAGGTATGCGGTGTTTTTTTCCTTGGATAATAGATAAATCCTTTCACTTCCTTGATAGCTCCCAACGTATCCGATTGCAGGCGGATACGCTGTATCCCCGACTCTGTCACTCGTTTGGTTTCACTTATAATACTGTCATTTTCAAATTGAATCTGCATACCCATTAATGCGTACAGAGTCGTATCCGGCTTAACACGTTCAAGGAAATGATAACGAACTTCCCATACCAATGTATCACGTTTCTTGAAATTAGAATCCGAAGGCAGGACAAACGTCAGTTTATTATCTATTGGCATTCCCGTTAAGCGTCTCATACGTTGCCATGCCCATACATCAATACTGTCACCAGGAGTAGATGTCATCGGCTTTTTGTCGCGTATGGCAATTAAGTGATTGATCGAATTTTGTTGTGCTTTTAACCTTTTACTAACTCTTTCATAGACTTTGGCCAGTACTTCCGTGTTACGAGTATACCATACCATAGACGAATCGAAAACAGCTTCCGTTGTACCATATTTGCTGAATACAGCATTTGTATACAATACTTTTTTATAGCTCTCATTGTATGGCAGATTATCACTCATCGCTTTCGCTATATGATAATCATATAACAGGTTTTCCATTGTTGTTTCCGGAAGGACTCCATCGGGTCTTTTAACCTTACAACCAACAACAAATACCACTAACAGGCACATAATATACAACCGGCACCGGAAATCTCTTTTCATTTTCTGTCTTAGTCCTTTTTTTCGTGTGAGTGATAAGACTCATTCAGATATTTACTATAAAAAAGAAGCAATGCGATGATACCACAACTGATAGCGGCATCAGCGAAGTTAAAGATGGGACTAAAGAATATAAAATGCTCTCCCCCAACAAACGGTATCCATGTAGGCCAGGTAGTATCAATAATCGGGAAATAAAACATATCTACTACCTTACCATAAAACCAAGTGGAGTATCCTCCCCCTTCGGGCATAAAACTGGCAATTTGTGAATGTGTACTCTCGTTAAACAGTACTCCATAAAATACGCTATCAATGATATTTCCCAATGCTCCGGTAAGAATCAAAGAAACACAAACAATGTATCCTGTCTTAAATCCTCTCTTTACAATCTTATACAGATACCATCCTATCAATGCTACGGCAATAATGCGGAAAGTAGTAAGGAATAATTTTCCGAAAATCTCCATACCAAATGCCATACCATTGTTTTCCGTAAAATAGATATAGAACCAGTTGGTAATCCGGATACTTTCGTGCCAATACATGTGGGTTTTAATCCAGATTTTAATAATCTGGTCTATAATCAGCACCGAGAAGATGACGAGTAGGGCTATTTGTCCTTTCGTGAGTAGTTTTTTCATTTTGTTGAATACAAGTTATATAAGCTACGAGCTATAAGTTACAGATTACAAGTACTTGCCAATAGCACACAGTACATGTTATTTGTAGCTTATAGCTCGTCACTATTTTTATTTCTTGCCACTATTCTTTGCTTCAATGCTGAGTGTAGCGTGAGGTACAGCACGTAGACGTTCTGCAGGGATCAGCTTTCCTGTTTCACGGCAAATACCATACGTTTTGTTTTCAATACGTACAAGAGCGGCCTGCAATCCTTGAATAAACTTCAACTGACGTTGTGCCAGGCGAGTCGTTTCTTCTTTTGACAGTGTGTTAGCTCCTTCTTCCAGTACTTTGTATGTGGGTGATGTATCGTCAGTATCGTTTCCATCAAGACCCATCAGACTGAGTTTCAACTGATCGTAATCACGTTGTGCCAACTCCAGTTTCTCCATTATAATGGCACGGAACTCCTCAAGTTCCGCATCCGAATATCTTGTCTTTTCTGCCATAATTTTTACTTTTTAGAGGTTATTGGTATTAGAATTATTCTTTTACTACATTGACAAATAAAGAAAAATCGTCGAAATTAAGCTCCGTAGCGTCTTTTACCTCATCTGCCAAAGTCAGGGATGTACCCAAAACTTGGTTACAAATATAATTATTATATTCTGTTACCGCATCATCTGTTTGTGGATTTTTAGAGATTGTTATCCGAATCTTGTCAGTTATTTCAAATCCACTTGATTTACGAATATTCTGGATACGATTCACTAATTCACGGGCAATACCTTCACGGCGAAGTTCTTCAGTAACGGTAACTTCAAGGGCAACTGTCAGTTTACCTTCATTTGCAACCAGCCATCCCGGTATATCTTCACTGATGATTTCTACATCTGCCGTTTCTATCACAGCTTCTGTTTCATCCAGATTCAGTGTATATTTACCGTTCTTTTCCAGTTCGGCGATAGCCTCTTGTGACATTTCTGCAACAGCAGCGGCTACGGCCTTCATCTGCTTTCCAAACTTCGGACCGAGTTTTTTGAAATCACATTTCACTTTTTTCACCAATACACCGGCAGCACCATCTACAAACTTGATATCCTTTACATTCACCTCATTCATAATCAATGCTTTCACTGCTTCGATGTGAGCCTTCTGCTCTTCGTCTATTACAGGAACCATAATACATTGCAACGGCTGGCGAACTTTAATGTTTACCTTACGACGTAATGCCAATACCATAGAAGTGACGTCTTGTGCCATTTGCATACGTGCCTCCAACCCTTTGTCTATCATTTCCTCATTGTACTCAGGGAATTTAGCAAGGTGAATAGATACGACATTGTCACGTCCGGTAGCAACAATCAAGTCGCTATATAAACGATCTGCATAGAACGGGGCAATCGGTGCCATTAGTTTGGCTACTGTTTCAAGACATGTGTACAGCGTTTGATAAGCAGACAATTTATCTTGTGTGAACTCACCTCCCCAGAAACGTTTACGGTTCAAACGAACATACCAGTTAGACAGATTATCGTTCACAAAATCTGAGATCAGTCGTCCTGCTTTGGTTGGTTCGTAATCATTGTAACAAGTGTCCACTTCTTTGATCAGTGTATTCAGTACAGAAAGTATCCAGCGATCTATTTCCGGACGTTCTTCCATAGGCACATCCGCTTCCTTGTATTCAAATCCATCTACATTGGCGTAAAGCGCAAAGAATGAATATGTATTATATAATGTACCGAAGAATTTACGACGAACTTCTTCGATACCATCTATATCAAACTTCAGGTTATCCCATGGCGAAGAGTTCGTTATCATATACCAACGCAACGGGTCGGAACCGTATTTTTCGATTGTAGAGAACGGATCAACAGCATTGCCCAGGCGCTTGGACATTTTATTCCCATTCTTATCCAGTACCAGGCCATTAGAGATAACAGCTTTATAAGATATGGTGTCGAATACCATTGTTGCAATAGCATGCAGTGTAAAGAACCATCCGCGTGTCTGGTCCACACCTTCTGCGATAAAGTCTGCCGGGTATACCTCATGGCTGTCCAGCAATTCTTTATTTTCAAAAGGATAGTGAATCTGTGCATAGGGCATAGCGCCTGAATCAAACCATACGTCGATAAGGTCTGTCTCACGTTTCATAGGCTTTCCGTCTTCGGATACCAGGATGATATCATCCACATACGGACGGTGCAAATCTATTCTATCGTAATTATCATCTGTATATTGTCCCGGAACGAACCCTTTCTCTTTATAAGGATTAGATTTCATAAATCCGGCAGCTACCGATTTCTCTATTTCGTTGTATAACTCCTCTACAGATTCGATACATATTTCACTACTGTTATCTTCCGTACGCCAGATGGGTAGCGGGGTACCCCAATAACGAGAACGGCTCAGGTTCCAGTCATTCAAATTTTCCAGCCATTTGCCAAAACGTCCTGTTCCGGTAGATTCCGGTTTCCAGTTGATTGTTTTGTTTAGCTCTATCATACGGTCTTTGCAGGCAGTAGAACGAATAAACCAACTATCCAACGGGTAGTACAATACCGGTTTGTCCGTACGCCAGCAGTGCGGATAGTTGTGCACATGCTTTTCTATTTTGAATGCCAGGTTGTTGGCTTTCATCATCATGCAAATACTCACATCCAATGACTCATCCTGATCAGTAAGATTCGGATCATAGGCATTCTTTACGAAACGCCCTGCATATTCTTTATATAGTTCTACGTTAACCCGCTCTTTTACAAACGTTTCGTCCAGTTCATTTAAAGTATAGAATTTACCGGTAAGATCTACCATAGGGCGGAGCTCACCTTTCTTATTGATTAACTGCAAAGGAGGAACGCCGGCTGCTTTTGCTACCTGAGCATCGTCTGCACCAAATGTCGGAGCAATATGTACGATACCTGTACCATCCTCAGTGGTTACATAATCACCCAAGATGACGCGGAATGCACCCTCGCCTGGGTTAACCCATGGGATCAGTTGCTCATATTCCATACCTACAAGGTCAGTGCCTTTATATTCGGCTATCACTTTGAATGGAACCAACTTGTCACCAGGCTTATAGTCTTCAAGCTTCAGTTCGGCAGCTTTTGGGTTGAAGTGAGCATTCAGTAATTGCTTTGCTAATATCACTGTGATTGGCTGGCCGGTATATGCATTGTATGATTGTACAGCTACATAATCTATTTTGGGACCTACGCAAAGCGCAGTATTTGAAGGCAGAGTCCATGGCGTAGTAGTCCATGCAAGGAAGAAAGGAGTCCCCCACTCTGTCATTTCTGGTTTAGGGTTCTTCATCTTGAACTGTGCTACTACAGTTGTATCTTTCACATCGCGATAGCAACCCGGTTGGTTTAACTCGTGTGAGCTCAATCCTGTTCCGGCAGCTGGAGAATAGGGCTGAATAGTGTATCCTTTGTAAAGTAATCCTTTTTTATATAACTGTTTTAATAGCCACCACAAGGTTTCGATATAACGATTGTCATACGTGATATACGGATGTTGCATATCCACCCAATATCCCATTTTATGAGTCAGATCTTCCCATTCTTTGGTGAACTTCATCACATCTTTACGGCAAGCTGCATTATATTCGGCCACAGAAATAGTCTTACCGATATCCTCTTTTGTGATACCCATCGCTTTTTCCACCCCTAACTCTACAGGCAATCCATGTGTATCCCAACCGGCTTTACGTTTTACCTGATAGCCTTTCATCGTTTTGTATCGGCAGAAAATATCCTTGATAGAGCGAGCCATCACATGGTGAATGCCCGGCATTCCATTAGCTGAGGGAGGTCCTTCGTAAAATACAAACGAAGGGCAGCCTTCACGTTCTGTCATACTCTTGGCGAAAACCTGGTTTTCGTCCCATTTTTTCAATACGTCCTTATTTACCTGTGAAAGGTCGAACTGCGAATATTCGGCGAACTTCTTGCTCATGACTATAGATACGATTTTACTATTTACAATTACAGTTGGAGGTACCCTCCTTATTTTAAGGGTGCAAATGTACAAAAACATTCGTTTGCATACAAGAAAAGGCTTTTTAATTTCAATTTGGTAGAAATAGCCCTCTTGTGAAAAGACTCTAAAAAGCAGTAACCGGATAGAAACAAATTACGTTAAACCTTGTTGTAGTGGGAAATTTTAAAACTATATAGGATTATGAATTACGGTATAAGCGTATTATTCAGGGCTATTCCGTTGGCGATGGCTTTGTTGTGTTTCGGTTACGGGACATTTATCTATGTATTGGGGGACGATCCTAACCGTTTGGTAGCAGGCCCCGTTGTATTTTCATTGGGTATGATTTGCATTGCACTCTTTGCCACGGCTGCTACTATCATACGCCAGATAATTCATACATATGGACGAAATTCTCAATATGCTTTGCCTGTCATCGCCTATTTGGCTGCCGTAATTACAATCATTGGTGGTATTGTTCTCTTTACTTCTTCTGATGACTCCCATTCATTCGTCGCCGGGCATGTAGTGACCGGAGTAGGGTTAATTACAATTTGTGTGGCAACTGCTGCCACCTCTTCTACCCGTTTTTCTTTGATTCCCACCAATGCTAAAGATACAGGACATAATATTCCTCAGAAAGCTTTTACAGCCGGACAAGAACGTATTTTAAAAGGAATAGCTATTATGGCATCTGGTGTTGCCTGGATATGGGCTTTCTTTCTGTTGGGGCAAAGTGAAATACATCCCGCTTACTTCGTGGTTGGACATGTAATGGTGGGGCTTGCTTGTATTTGTACCAGTCTGATTGCTTTGGTAGCAACCATTGCCCGTCAGGTAAGGAATGTATATTCGGCTACAGAGCGTAACCGATGGCCCAAACTGGTACTGTTAATGGGGACTATTTCTTTTGTTTGGGGAGTATTTGTTATTTTTGCTGATTCGAGTACTACAAACGGAGTAATTGGTTATATAATGATTGGATTAGGATTGGTTTGCTACAGCATTTCCAGCAAAGTAATTTTGTTGGCCAAAGTTTGGCGGCATGAGTTTGCTTTATCCAGTCGCATTCCAATTATCCCTGTCCTGACAGCATTATCATGTTTGTTTTTAGCAGCGTTTACCTTTGAATTAGGAACCATTCACGAAGATTATTTCATTCCTGCCCGTGTCTTGACAGGTTTGGGAGCTATTTGTTTTACTCTTTTTTCTATCGTCAGTATTCTGGAAAGTGGTACATCCTCCAAATAACGAAAAACATCATTTGTCTATTAATAATGCCGACAATCGAAGACTTTTCTTTGATTGCCGGCTTTTTATAGTAGTTGGCTATTGAGTTCAAAGCTACATGGATATGAGCAAAACTCACCACAGAGTAGCACAGAGTACTATTTATCTGATGAAATGCGGATTAATACATAAACACAGATTAAAAAATTGTATTTCTTTATCTTAGATTTGTTCCCCTTTGCGAAATTCTGCGTTTCAATAAAGATTTAAACTCTGTGGAACTCCGTGTTACTCTGTGGTGAAATACACTCAAAACCGTACAGTGACGAAGATTATGATCCTATCTTTTCGATGGAGGAAGTATCCGTAGACGGCATTGTTACCGTTGTCCGGTGTTGTACTTTGTCTTTCTCAGAAAGGAACGTTCCTTTCCCCGGTGTGCAGTCTTGTTTTAGATGTACATGTAAAGCAGTACGACATGTGCATGTGGGACAGCACGACATGTGCATCTCATGCTGCTTTACATGTACATCTAAAATAAGACTACACACCGAGGCTTCATACGTTACTCTACGAGATAGCGCTTTATCAATACCAGAGAAAGAGACTGATAGCAATGACAAACGCCATTAAGCTCAAAACAGAATAAAAATGAGCAAAACTCACCGCAGAGTACTATTTATCTGATGAAACGCGGATTAACACAGATAAACACCGATTAAAAGGCTGTATTTCTTTATCTTAGATTTCTTCCCCTTTGCGAAAATCTGCGTTCATCTACGTTTCAATAAAGATTTAAACTCTGTGGAACTCCGTGTTACTCTGTGGTGAAATACACTCAAAACCATACAAAACTAGCCCTTAATTGATTTCAACAACTGATTCGTATTATTTATAAATCCGGAACCGTTTTCTTTTGTATCTCTTTTGATTTACCTATTAAATTTAATCCATAATTGTACTTAATACAAATTAGTTGTTACTTTATACGTTTATATGCATAATTTTAATTAGCTTTGTGGCGTTAAACGAAAACCATCATGCACAAGCAATCATTATTAGCAACATTTTACTTTACCTTGGCAGTATTGTTGCAAGCAACGATAGGTAATTTCCCGCTTTCTTTAGCATTTCCTTTTAATATGATTTGGATTATGGCGTGGGGGTATTTGTTGCAGCATTTGTACAAAGAAGGCAGTAGGCCAATATTATCCCGTCTTTTTATTAGCATCACACACAAGAATACTTTCTATTTCAATATTAATTGGAGGCAGTCCGATAATAGGTTCATTTCCCCAGCTATCTGATGTAGATGTTGCTTTTATGTCCGGAGATTTATACAATCACAATAACTAACTAAAAAGAATGCACAATGAAAAAGAGCACAAAACTAATTATCGTATCACTGGTAGTAGTCGGGTTTCTGACTGTCACCTATTGCGTAGTAAACAGAGCTCCGTCGCAGGAGCTTACTGCTGATGTACAAATGCAGGAGATTATTACCTCCGGTGGTTGTTTACGCTGTCACTCTTCCAATCCCGACCTTCCTTTTTATGCGAACTGGCCTGTTGCCAATGGTATGATTATGAAAGATGTCACTGCCGGTTATCGCACTTTTGACATGACAGAAATGGCCGAAGCCTTAAAAGCTGGTAAATCTGTTGGTAAAGTAGCTTTAGCAAAGGTAGAGAAGGTAATGATGGATGGCAGAATGCCTTTGCATCAATATTATATGGTGCATTGGGGATCTACTACTACCGATGCGAAAAAAGAGATGGCACTTGCCTGGGTAAAACAACACCGTTTGGCATATTACGCTAATGGACTTGCTGCTGCTGAATTTGCCAATGAACCCATACGTCCCATTGCAGATTCACTGCCGGTAGATATGCACAAAGTTGTTTTAGGAGATATGCTGTATCATGATACCCGTCTTTCGGCAGACAATAGTATCTCCTGCGCTTCTTGTCATGGATTGAACACCGGCGGTGTAGATAACAAACGCTATTCTGAAGGGGTTGGCGGGCAATTTGGAGGTGTAAATGCACCTACCGTTTATAATGCAGCTTATAACTTCGTCCAGTTTTGGGATGGACGTGCTAATACACTGGCTGAACAAGCAGCCGGCCCTCCTTTAAATCCGGTAGAGATGGCTTGTCATTCTTTTGACGAAATTATAGCTAAGTTGCAGCAAGATGTTAACTTCACAAAAGCTTTTACAGAAGTGTATCCGGAAGGTTATTCGGAAAAAAGTATAACCAATGCTATCGAAGAGTTTGAGAAGACACTGCTTACTCCCAACTCTCGTTTCGACCGTTATCTGAAGGGTGAGAAGAGTGCAATCAATGATACAGAACTGACTGGATATGAGCTTTTCAAAAAATATGACTGTGCAACATGCCATGTTGGTGAAACGCTTGGCGGACAATCTTATGAGCTAATGGGAGTGAAAAGAGATTATTTCGCTGATCGCGGTTCGGAAATGACTGAAGAGGACAACGGACGTTTCAAACAGACTAAAACAGATCGTGACAAACACCGCTTTAAAGTTCCCGGTTTGAGAAATATTGCCTTAACAGCTCCTTATTTCCACGATGGAAGTATAAAAACAATGAAAGATGCTGTTGATTATATGGCAAAATATCAAGTAGATGCTATCTTATCTAATGAAGAGTTAGGCGAGATTGTAGCCTTTCTGGAAACTCTTACAGGAGAATATAAGGGTAAACCTTTGACTAATGATAATAGTAAGGAACTATAGATTCCGGACTCTTAAAAATAATAAGGGGATGTATTGTCAACAATACATCCCCTTACTTATTACTTCTATATGAATGGATTAGTTACGAGGCAAAGCTTCTTTTACTACCATTGCACGACCTTCATATTCAGCACCGTTCAGTTCTGAAATTACATGCTTAGCTTCATCGTCGTTAGGCATTTCTACAAATGCGAATCCTTTAGATTTACGAGTGTCACGGTCGATGATCAGTTTTACTGAATCTACTGTTCCATACTCTTCCATTACCTGTCTCAGATCTGCTTCCTTAACACGATAGCTAAGGTTTCCAATGTACATGTTCATAAAATACAAAAAATAAAAATTGATAAATAAATTTAGAAACAAGAGAGGTTTGAAATTAAATCCGGATTCAACTGATTAGGTAGAAAATAGAGTATAATAAAACGATCCATTGTTTTCAGCGCAAATAACGTCATAATATTTGGAATATCAACTATAAAAGGGCATTTATTTTTTAATAAACACCCTTTTTCATATTTTAGTATCTCTTTTTATTAATGCTTGCTCAGGTAGTCAGCCACTCCGTTTTCGGTTGCACTCATAGCATCCTTGCCTTTAGACCAGTTAGCCGGACAAACTTCACCGTATTCTTCAAAATGCTGCAACGCATCTACCATACGTAATACTTCATCTACATTGCGTCCTAATGGGAGGTCATTGATAACACAATGACGAACAATACCTTCTTTGTCAATTAAAAACAATCCACGGAAAGCTACCGGAGCCCCATCACATACCCAATTGCCATTTTCATCGGGAGCATAACTTCCAGCCAGTACTCCATAGCTCTCAGAGATTGATTTAGAGAAATCGGATACAATAGGATATTTCACCCCCTGAATACCTCCTTCATTCTTCGGCATTTGCAGCCAGGAGTAATGTGAGTATTCGGAGTCCACTGAGCAACCTACCAAGGCAACATTCCGTTTTTCAAATTCGGCAAATTTTTCCTGGAAAGCATGCAGTTCGGTAGGACATACAAATGTAAAATCCATCGGATAGAAGAAAAATACTACATACTTTTTACCCTTATATCGGTCCAGTGAGAAATTCGGAACGATTTCATGCCCATTGATTACTGCCGTGGCATTGAATTTCGGCGCTTGTTTTCCAATTAATGATCTCATAATTATCTTCTGTTTTAGATGTTATTTAATGATTACCGGAAAAACAAAGTACACCGGTCTTTGTTCGTAAAACAAAGATTAACGATACATAATATTTCTCTATTTCGTATGAAAACACATTCGTAAACTATTGAATATCAACGATTATAAAAGTACGTACTTTATACATATAAACTATGCATTTTAAGTATGTGTTAATAACCTAATTAACGCATATTTAAAATGCATAGTCTATATATGAAAGAACCTATATATTAAATTCCTTTTTTTCTATCTTTCCAAAGTTTACTCATATCTTCCAGAGTTTTACCTTTCGTCTCCGGTACCCAGCGTCCTACAAAGATAGCGGCAATTACGCAAATAATTCCGTAAAGGCTGTATGCAAACATCGGACTGAAATCGTAGAGTGCAGGGAAGGTAGAGGATATAATATAGTTGAATATCCATTGGAATGCCACTGCAATGGCAACTGCTTTGCCACGGATCGTATTCGGAAAGATTTCTGAGATTAACACCCAGCAGATAGGTCCCCATGACATCATAAAGAAGGCAGCGTAAACGATAACGGATACTACCGGGAAAATACCTTTAATAGCCATACTATCACACAAAGCCACAGCAAAAGCCCCGAATGCCATACCGATGGAACCAATAATAAGCAGTGGTTTACGGCCAAACTTATCTACAGTAAAGATGGCAACCAATGTGAAGATGATATTTACAATACCCATGATGACCGTTTGCATCATACCCCCACCCTCAGCACCGGCATTTTCAAAAATACGCGGAGCATAGTATAGTACAGCATTAATACCGATAGCCTGTTGGAATACAGAAAGCAGGATACCTATTACGATTACTGCAACACCGTATGTAAATAGTTTTTCTGTCTTCTCCTGGGAAGTGGCTTTGATTTCTGCTAATATTTCTTTTGCTTTCGAAGCACCATTTACTTTCTCCAGAATAGAGTATGCTTTCTGATCCTGATCTATCATCACCAGATAACGCGGAGTTTTGGGAACGAAGAATAGCAGCAGACCGAACATGGCTGCCGGGAATGCCTCAGAACCAAACATGTAACGCCATCCTTCATATACAGTCCACATATCAGACTCGCTACTGACAGAAAGAACACCTGTCATTCCGTCTTTATTGATGATCGGATTCTGATGATCGCCTATAATAAGATAGTTAACGAAATATACCACCAGCATACCGAAGATAATGGCAAACTGGTTACAGGAAACCAATGTTCCGCGAATATTGGATGGAGCTATTTCGGCAATGTACATCGGACATACGGCAGATGCCAGTCCTACTCCGATACCTCCTAAAATACGGTACAGATTGAATGTGATAAGCAGATTCATATCAGCCTTACCATATTCAAAAAACAAAAATTCGGGATAGTAAGAACCTAATGCAGAGAGGAAGAAAAGTACAGCTGCCAGCCGTAATGAGTTACGACGTCCCAGTCGGGAGGCAAAGACTCCGGATAATGCACCCCCCAGCACACAACCTATCAAAGCACTTGAAGAAGTGATGCCGTGCATAACCTTGTCATACTGAAAATCGGTGGCAGTAAGGAAGAAGGCTTCAAGCCCTTTTTCCGCCCCTGAGATCACTGCGGTGTCATAACCAAACAACAATCCGCCCAGAATGGCTACTGATGTTATGGAATATAGGTAGAGTTTGCTACCTTCATTTGTATTATTCATAATAAATAGTGATAAGTGAGTAGTGATTAGTGATAAGTAAGTAGTGATAAGTAAGTGGTGATAAGTGAGTAGCTGCTATGCGCTACATACCGCATGGCACTAATCACTTATCACTAAAAAACTCATCACTATTAACAATACATCGCTACGATTGCTTCATACAATTCTTGCTTGCCGCTGGTTTGTTTGGGTTCACCGTTTGTTTTAGCATATGAAACCAGATCTTCCAGAGACAATTTACCATCTTCAAATTCTTTACCCTTACCGGCGTCAAATGAAGCATAACGATCAGCAAGCATCTTCTTGTATGGAGACTCATTCAGCAGATTGGCTGCACTTTCCAAAGCACGGGCCATGGCATCCATACCGGCAATGTGAGCTATAAAGATGTCTTCCAGGTCGGTAGAGTTGCGACGGGTTTTGGCGTCAAAGTTTGTACCCCCATTACCTAATCCGTCATTACGGATAATCTGCATCATAGCCTGTGTCAGTTCATAGTTGTCGATAGGGAACTGGTCTGTATCCCAACCATTCTGATAGTCACCACGGTTGGCGTCAATAGAACCTAACATACCATTGTCAACTGCTACTGCCAGTTCGTGTTCAAAAGTATGACCTGCCAATGTTGCATGGTTTACTTCGATATTTACTTTAAAGTCTTTATCCAACCCATGAGCTTTCAAGAAGCCGATCACAGTTTCGGTATCTACATCGTATTGATGTTTGGTAGGTTCCATTGGTTTGGGTTCAATCAGGAAAGTACCTTTAAAACCACGTGCACGGGCATAGTCACGGGCTATCATCAGCATCTGAGCGAGATGTTCTTTTTCACGTTTCTGATCCGTATTCAACAGTGACATATAACCTTCGCGTCCACCCCAGAATACATAATTAGAACCACCTAATTCGATCGTTGCATCAATTGCATTCTTAATCTGAACAGCAGCACGAGCCACTACATCAAAATCCGGATTGGTAGCTGCACCATTCATATAACGTGCATGGCCAAATACGTTGGCGGTACCCCACAACAGTTTGATGCCTGTTTCTGCCTGTTTCTGTTTAGCGTAAGCGACAATTTCTTTCAGGTTAGCTTCATATTCTTCAATTGTGTCAGCTTCTGTCACCAAGTCTACATCGTGGAAACAGTAATATTCGATGCCCATTTTTTGCATGAATTCAAAGCCTGCATCCATTTTGTTTTTAGCAGCCTGAACGGGATTATTTTCGCCATTCCATGGGAACTGTTTTGTTCCACCACCAAACTGATCACCACCTTCCGCACAGAGTGTATGCCACCATGCCATGGCAAATTTCAGCCAGTCTTTCATTTTCTTACCATTGATCACCTTTTCAGCATCGTAGTAGCGGAATGCCATTGGGTTCTTACTATCTTTACCTTCAAATTTAATTTTTTCAATTCCGGGGAAATACTCTTTTGTTGCCATAATTTAAATTAATTGATTATGTAACTGATATATACACTGATTATACATCGGCTACAAGGTTTATACTTTGTTTTTTTAGATTATTTATTCATTGATTGTTCCAGACAGAATTTCCATCTTTCATAAGCCTCTGCATACTCTTGTTGTTTGGCAGTATCAGGTTCAATCACTTCCAGTTTATCCAATGTGGCAAATGCTTCATTGTTATCCTTGTAAATACCTGCTCCGATACCGGCTCCTTTGGCTGCCCCTACAGATCCGTCCGTATCATAAAGTTCGATGGTAGCGCCTGTTACACCTGCCAGAGTAGTACGGAAGACGGGGCTTAAAAACATATTGGCCTGTCCTGCATGGATTTTTTGTACCGGGATACCCATTTGTCCCATAATATCAATACCATATTTGAAGGAGAATACTATCCCCTCCTGGGCTGCACGAATGATATGTTGTTTGCCATGTGCATTGAAGTCCAGACCGCGGATGCTGCAACCTATTTCTTTGTTACATAGCATACGTTCGGCACCATTGCCAAAGGGAAGTATACTAAGCCCGGCACTACCAATGGGAGCTGTTGCAGCTAATACATTCATATCATTATATGAAATACCTTCGGGAGCGACATTGCGTTTTACCCACGAATTGAGAATACCGGTTCCGTTGATACAGAGTAATACTCCGAGACGGGTCTGGCTGACACTGTGATTAACGTGTGCAAAGGTATTGACACGTGATTGAGGATCATAGTTTACTTCACCATTTACTCCATATACCACGCCGGATGTTCCCGCTGTAGATGCAATTTCACCCGGATTGAATACATTCAGTGAAAGAGCATTGTTGGGTTGGTCACCTGCCCGATAAGTGATAGGTGTACCTTCTTTCAAGCCCAGTTCGTTCGCAGCAGCTGCACTTACACGTCCTTGTTCTGCAAAAGTCGGTTTAACATCAGCAATCAGCGATTCATCAAAACCGTAATATTTCATCAGGAAATCGGCTAACCGGTTGTTTTTGAAGTCCCAGAATATACCTTCGGAGAGCCCTTCTACGGTTGTACAGATGTCTCCGCTCAATTTCATTGCGATGTAATCACCCGGAAGCATTATTTTATAAATCTGCTCATAGACAGCCGGTTCATTTTCTTTGATCCACGCTAGTTTGGATGCTGTAAAGTTGCCCGGAGAGTTTAATAAGTGAGAAAGGCAAAGTTCTTCTCCGAGGGTTTCAAAGGCTTTCTGTCCATAGGGAACAGCACGCGAATCGCACCAGATAATAGCAGGACGAAGTACTTTCTGGTTCTTGTCTACACATACCAGTCCGTGCATTTGGTAAGAGATGCCAATCGCTTTAATATCAGCAGCGTCTATACCCGATTCTGCCAGGATGGCTTGTGTGGAAAGTTTTAAATTTTCCCACCAGTTCTCCGGATCTTGTTCTGCCCATCCGGAATGAACAGCAATAATAGCAGCTTCTGTTTTTGGAAAAAATGCCGAAGCTATGCACTTGCCTGTTTCAGCGTTTACAAGGCTCGCCTTCACTGACGAACTACCTATGTCATAACCTAATAGATACATGATGTTATTTACGATTTATTCCCTACGGTCATGACCATTATCTGATCTTTAACACATAGGAGCGTTAACGATTTACAATTTACAGTTGGAGAATCTTTTTAATTTATAATTTCCTCCTACCGTCTTATTTTGTTGTATACTTTTTTGTCGAATTTGTAGTAGCGGGCTGCACGGTGGGCAACGCCTTGCTGTTTTTCTTCGAGAGGAACGACATATTCCATTAGGGCTATTTTCTTATGGAAATTGCGCACATCTACCGGTTTGTCGTATACTAATTCAAAGAGTATACGTAGTTGAGAAGCTGTGAATTTTCGTGGTAACAGATCGAAAAGCATTGAGGGATTGAATTCTACCACCTGACGGATATAGGTCAGCGCTTCATTAATGATAAGATTATGGTCAAAAGCCAATACCTTTATATCTTTTAAAGCTACCCAGCATGCCTGATGTTCATCTAAACTCTTATCCAGTGCCCGGTCTATTTTCACCATTGATAAATAGGCAATGGTCACAATGCGTTCTACCCTCGACTGCATGGCACGTTCCAACCAGTGTACATCTTTAGGATTACTTGTTCTGTTTTTAGAGCCAAATGCTTTGAACTGCATCAGATTTACATTTTTGATACCTGTCAGTTCACATAATACACGTTGTGCAGCTTCGTCCAGATCTTCATCCATATAAATCAGACTTCCGGGGAGTTTCATATCATGGTATATTTCACCGTTCTCCTCTCCCATTCGTTTTACTAACAGTACTTTTAATTGTTCGCCATCAAAACCAATCACCACACAGTCCACTGAGATGTGATTGTTTGCCAATGGGGCTTGTTGCTGTATATTTTGCATATCACTTGTTTTTTGAACGATGCAAATATAGAGGCTGTTTTTGTTTTTATAAATAGAAAATCGTATGTTCTAAAACATTGTTTCCCAAAGATATACATATCTTCTATTTTACAGTAACTGCAAATTGTCTTATCATACAATTTACAATATGTATTTTGGGCTTTACAGAAGATTAGTAATTGTATAAAGTACATAAACCACAGATGTCTTTATTTTCAGTTAGTTTCGTCGGTTTATTTCTGTATATGGAAAAAGAGACTTATTGTATTTTATACGATATATCAATTTGTATTTATGGAAAGGACATGAAAGGGATATTATTAGATTGTTAAAAAAAGATAAAAAGAGAAGGCCCCCTGTTTTAATTCCCATACGGGAAGTACTCAATATTAAAATACGGGCATTTCAACTCTTGTGACTTGTTCTGCTTCCGGTACATCCGGATTACTATAGTAATATTCTATGGATGAACCGGAAGCTTTATATCCATTCAATTTTATCCATTCCGTCATCTCATTATAAAGAGCAGCCAGTTCATTATATGATCCTCTATGCAGACAGGAGACTATTTTACGCGCAGGTACTATCACTGATTTTATATCTTCTTTACCTTGCAACCTTCCGGATGATTTAAAGCCAATGATCATTCTGATGTCCTGTTCAGTTAGGCTTTCATAGTGGGGATACTCAACAAAAGGAATATCTGTTGTAACTTCATTTTGCTCTTTAAATAGGGAATCTATTTTAATAAAGTTATCTCCGATCGCTTTAGTCATTCCATTCATATCTGTATGTACTTCGACTATCAATACCGGTTGCTCCGGTTGTTGTAACAACATTATTTCTGAAATCCTTGCCATAATAGTGAATCTTTATTTCTTTGTAATTGGTATATATATGTCTGTTATTAGCTCCGTTTTTGTTGTTGCAGAAGAATGATTCGTGTATATTTCGAAGCTTAAAGTATTCTGAGGACGATATCTGCTTGCGGGGAACCACTCTTCATAAATGATTCGGTAGAACTCATATAGCGAAGAATAGTCTCCGGTGTGTCTGAATATTGCATAACGCCCGCCGGGTATTTCCATTATTCCGGAATTTAAATCTGTTTTTTTATCATTACATAAGGTTATACCTAAATAGAAACGACATTTTTCTTCAGGAGTGATGGATGGATCATCCATGCTTATACTTACAAATTTGCGATCCTTTCCGACTATATTGTATCGTTTAGCATGATGTATAAGTTTATCCCAGATTAGCCTGTACCGAAACTTATCTTTGTAAGCTTCGCCCACTTCGATACAGAATATCTTAATGGGGTTGAGAGTCTTTATTTCAGGAAAGAGCACTGTGTTTTGTTCATTACCTGCCGGCTTATACTTTTCCCTGTATTGGGATGCAGATATACCAAAATGTTTTTTGAATGCCTTGGCAATGCTGAATTTGGTCTGATAAGTCGTATATTCCAGTATTTGATTTATGGTATAGTCTGTTGATATTAACAGATGTGCTATGTGTTCTATACGTAGGCGTTGTATGTAACTTCCGATATTTTCTCCTGTCACTGCCTGAAAAACTCTTCTGAAATGGTATTTGGACAAGCCACTTATCGTACAAAGTGTATCCGCATCCATTCTGTCAAACAGATGATTGTTAATGTGAATGATAACATTCTGAATTGTTTGATGATGGATATTATTTGTTTCCTGCTTTTGCTTCCAGCGGCTCAATGCAGGCAAACGTTTGTTTAAGATTTCCCTTAGTTCTTCCGGAGAATATGCAGTATTTGCATAGCCATTGTACTTATCTGTGTATTTTATCCAGATATCAATCATCTCCTGCATGGATATATCAACGGTATATTTTCCGTCCTTCAGACAATAGTAACAAAACTGATCGCTTCTGGAATTATCAGAATTAGTACCTAACCACTCTTCTACATCAAAGCGGAGTGGCATTCCGCAACTTTGGCAATATCTTTTATTTATAACCATTTATTTTTATCTGTTTGTAGTTGCGCGATTGGGTTTTCGCTTAATCTGCAACAGCCGTTCCATATCACTGAATAAGTTTGTGTTTTTTAATTCAAACATAATCCATTTGCCGTCATGAAAAGTAGTTGCTTCATCATATTTCATTTGTACTTCCCTTGAGAAAAGCGCCCGCTGTGTTTCGAATTTAGCGCGTTCATCTTTACCCAGAATAATCATAAAGCCGAAAGTATATTCCTTAGCATATAGGGCACAAAGGGTTTTACCTCCTCTACGATATTTGTATTCATACGTCCAGGTTTTACCACCATTGTTCCAAAGCCGTTCCATCTCATATTTTTGTTCGATGAGCTGACACAAAGAGGTCCATACATAATAAAGATCCTCTCCTATTAAGTTTTCTATCTTTTCAGAAGTTGGTATTTGAAAAGGGTGTTTCATGACATTCCATTTACGATTGATTCTAAATAGAGCTTATACAGCAAAAGTAGTACGTTTCTTCCATAATCAGTTGTCCTAAATAGGCATCTTTATATTAAAAATCAAAGAAACGAATTTTAAAAGGAAAATTAAAACAATTTCTGACAGGAGTATGAATTTATACTAACTTTGTTCCCTGAAAATATAAAAAACAAGTATGAAACATTATCCGGTGGTTCTTTCCATTGCTGGTTCCGATTGTTCGGGCGGAGCAGGTATACAGGCAGACATCAAGACCATATCTGCTTTAGGAGGGTATGCTGCATCCGCCATCACAGCTGTAACCGTACAAAATACAGTAGGAGTACGCGCTGTACATGTTGTTCCTGCTGAAATTGTCTGCGGACAGATAGAAGCCGTAATGGAAGATTTGCATCCCGATGCTGTTAAGATAGGGATGGTAAGCGAAGAAGAAACAGTAAGGGCTATAGCTGATTGTTTACGTAAATTTCGTCCCGAACATGTGGTATATGATCCGGTGATGGTGTCTACCAGTGGGCGAAAGTTAATGAACGATGCTGCTATTGAAATCATAAAGAAAGAACTTTTTCCACTAACGACTCTCCTTACCCCAAATCTGGACGAAGTAGAAGTTTTAACGGGTAAAAAGATTGTTGTATTGGAAGATATGCAACAAGTTGCCAGGGAGCTTTCAGCTATTTACCGGACTGCCGTATTAATAAAAGGGGGGCATTGGCCGGGAGATGAGATGCAAGATATCTTGTGTGCCGACGGAAACTTATTCATATATAAGGAGAAGAAGATAGTAAGTAAAAATCTACATGGTACGGGATGTACCCTCTCCTCTTCCATTGCTACATACCTGGCATTAGGGTATACCATGAATGAAGCGGTAGGTAAAGCTAAAAACTACTTGAGTAAAGCTATTGACGCAGGTAAAGAGATAGTTGCAGGAAAAGGGAATGGACCGTTGTGCCATTTTTGGAATCCTGAGAAAGCGCAGATAATTGATGATAAGGCAGATAGAATAGAAGGAAAATAGTATCTTCATTGCACAAAATTGCAGATTCTGTGCTGTTGTATGACAAAAATATATAACTTTGCACCCGCAAATTTAAATTTAGAACGAAAATATGAAAGCATTTGTATTTCCTGGTCAAGGTGCCCAGTTTGTGGGTATGGGTAAAGACTTGTATGACAACTCTGCGTTAGCAAAGGAATTGTTCGAAAAAGCAAATGATATCCTTGGATATCGCATTACAGATATTATGTTCAATGGTACTGACGAAGACCTTCGCCAGACAAAGGTGACTCAGCCTGCTGTTTTCCTTCATTCGGTAATCTCAGCTCTTTGCATGGGTGACGATTTTAAGCCGGAAATGACTGCCGGTCATTCATTGGGTGAATTTTCCGCATTGGTTGCTGCCGGTGCACTTTCATTCGAAGATGGTTTGAAACTGGTTTATGCACGTGCTATGGCTATGCAAAAAGCATGTGAGGCGACTCCTTCTACAATGGCTGCTATCATTGCATTGCCTGATGAAAAAGTAGAAGAAATCTGTGCTACAGTTACAGCTGAAGGCGAAGTTTGTGTTCCTGCTAACTATAACTGCCCAGGCCAGATTGTTATTTCAGGTTCCGTGCCGGGTATCGAGAAAGCCTGCGAACTAATGAAAGCTGCCGGAGCAAAACGTGCTCTTCCTTTAAAGGTAGGTGGTGCTTTCCATTCGCCATTGATGGATCCTGCAAAAATAGAATTGGAAGCTGCTATCAATGCAACAGAAGTTCATACCCCAAAATGCCCGGTTTATCAGAATGTAGATGCATTACCTCATACTGATCCTGCTGAGATCAAAAAGAATCTGGTTGCTCAGCTCACTGCTTCTGTACGTTGGACTCAGACTGTGAAAAATATGGTTGCCAATGGTGCTACCGACTTTACAGAGTGTGGTCCGGGTGCAGTGCTTCAAGGATTGATTAAAAAAATTGATTCTACGGTTTCTGCTCATGGGATAGCATAAGATATTTTCCTTTATACAATAAATGAAAAATGAAGAGGATTTCCGTCACAGGAAATTCTCTTTTTTTA
Organism: Bacteroides sp. HPS0048; assembly: GCF_964240755.1. Lineage (NCBI taxonomy): Bacteria > Pseudomonadati > Bacteroidota > Bacteroidia > Bacteroidales > Bacteroidaceae > Bacteroides > Bacteroides sp. HPS0048. The sequence goes on from NZ_CAXSVC010000004.1 coordinate 35,912, forward strand.
GATATACCCGTTTGAAAACCTTTGTTTGAAATGCAATGCAACTCACTTCAAGTAATGTTATTCATTTGCAAAATCAGTGTTAATTTGCGTTTTATTCAATAAAACTCCGTATGCTTTATAGTGAATATGCTCTACTAATAAATGACAATGAACACTTTTAATTTTTAAATTAAGCAACAAAGTATGATTCTCTGATTTATTGTACTATCTTTGTACTCAGAGTTTGAGTTACGAAGTCGTTATCGCATAGTTCTCCTTTTTATGTATTATTAAGCAGGTCTCTCCTTTAATTATCTCCCTCACTCCAGAATTAGTATTTATTTTAATAAAATTTTAAATGAACATTTACATTTCAGGTTTAAGCTTTAGCGCAAATGATGCTGACTTAAATAATTTGTTTGCAGAGTATGGAGAAGTATCTTCAGCTAAAGTAATCTTAGACAGAGAAACAGGAAAGTCAAGAGGATTTGCTTTTGTAGAAATGACAAACGATACAGAAGGTCAGAAAGCGATTGACGAACTTAACGGAGTAGAATACGATCAAAAAGTGATTGCAGTAAGCATTGCACGTCCACGTACAGAAAAAACATCAAACGGAGGAAGAAACTATAATAACTCCAGAAGATATTAATATCCAGATAATGCAAAAACAGAAGATCTTCTTTTGTTTTTGCATTAAAATTATCTCATTTTTACTTATTCAGGGAATATTTATTAATTTTCCGTTCTTCTATATAATATCAGGAATTTCCAATCCTGTACCTTTTCATTGGGTCGATACATGCGTCAACTCTTTAGCATAAAGTATATTCAAGGTTGTTTATCCGGCTTATAGTATAGTACAAAATAAATTTATGGAATCATTTTTTATAGGAAATATTGAAATCAAAATACCTATTGTACAAGGTGGAATGGGTGTTGGAATCTCACTGTCCGGTTTAGCATCAGCAGTGGCAAATGAAGGAGGATTGGGTGTAATTTCGTGTGCCGGTTTAGGATTGCTATATCCTAAAAGAAAAGGAACTTATACTGAAAAATGTATTAGTGGATTGGAAGAGGAAATCAGAAAAGCACGTAAAAAGACGAACGGAATTATTGGAGTGAACGTTATGGTGGCACTTTCCAACTATGCCGACATGATTCGTACGGCAATCAATGAAAAAATTGATGTAATATTTTCGGGTGCAGGACTTCCTCTTGACTTACCTACCTACTTAACACCGGATAGTTCTACTAAATTGGTACCTATCGTATCTTCTTCAAGAGCTGCAAAAATTATTTGTGATAAATGGCTGGCCAATTATAACTATCTGCCCGATGCGATTGTGGTGGAAGGTCCCAAAGCCGGCGGGCATTTAGGATTTAAGAAGGAACAACTACAGGATCAAAGTTATGCTTTAGAATCATTGATTCCGGCAGTGGTAGCGATAGCCAATAGTTACAGTGAAAAGAAGAATATTCCGGTAATTGCTGCCGGTGGAATCTCTACAGGTGAAGATATTGCCCGCTTTATGGAATTGGGAGCTTCGGCTGTACAGATGGGAAGTATTTTTGTGACAACGCAGGAATGTGATGCTTCCCAAACTTTCAAAGAAGTGTACATTCATTCCAAACCAGAAGATGTACTTATCATTGAAAGCCCTGTCGGGATGCCGGGACGAGCCATCAATGGAGAGTTTATCCATAACGTAGAAAGCGGTATGGAAAAACCTAAAAAATGCTCATTCCATTGTATTAAGACATGTGATTATCAAAAAAGTCCATATTGCATAATTAAAGCACTTTATAATGCTGCAAAAGGTAATATGAGAAGAGGATATGCATTTGCCGGCAGTAATGCTTTTCTGGCAGAAAAAATAAGTAGTGTGAAAGAGGTAATGAATAAACTGGAAAGCGAATTCTTCTTAGCAACTCATAAGCTGGTATAATCAGAAAGCTGCAAACGTTGAGATATTTAAGTATTAATCAAAATATAATTTAGATGGCAAAATCCGTAACAGTTGACAAACGTGAGAACGAAAAGAAAAGACTCGCTCGCCGAGCGGAAAAACAAAAAAGAAAAGAAGAAAAAAAACTATCACCCAAAGCGAATAGCCTGGATGATATGATTGCCTATGTTGATGAAAATGGTATGATAACCTCTACACCACCAACAGAGAATATCAAAAAAGAAGAAATAAAGCAGGAGGAAATAGTTATATCTACTCCTAAAAAAGAAAAAGAAGTTCCAACCGTGATGAAAGGACGGGTAGAATTCTTCAACACTTCCAAAGGCTTTGGCTTTATCAAAGACCTTTCGGGAACCGAAAAATACTTCTTTCATGTGAACAATGTAATGGCTGATATTTCAGAGAATGACATTGTGACATTCGACCTCGAACGAGGGATAAAAGGTATGAATGCTGTGAATATTTGCTTCGAGAATGAACAAAAAACAGGAAATTGATAGTACGTCAGACTCTGATTAAAAGTAGATGGAACAAGAATCATTTCTAAAAAATATAAAAACTAAAATAATACAATTTGAATTATGAAAAAAGGTAATATGATACGATCTGAAATGAATTCGTCCAATCAGTTGACAGAGAATGTACTTAAAGAGTATAAAAAGAGCGTAGGTGATGTAGTGCTTGTGGCAATCAGCCCACGAACATCCATTGAACTTCCTGCACACTTATCCCAGGCAGAAAGAGATCTTCGTATAGAGATTTATAAAAAGCTGCATAGTTCAAAAGTATAAAATATTAGTGTAATAAAAGTTTTAAGTAATCAAACTTTTACTTTCGGTGGCTGTTATTTATATTGATAATTAATTTATATAATCATAAATAAATAAACGATATGGGTAGGCGCAGCCAGTTGGAGCATCAGGTATCTGTTGCTCAGGAAAGGATTAAAAAGGCTCCTAAAGATACTCCCAAAGATATTATAAAGCTGTGGGAACAGGAGTTAGTCGATTTGGAAATTGAATTAAATAACCTGGTTGATGGTGAAGAAGATAACAATGACTGATCGGGATGTAAAATAAAGGGTTCGTCTGACAAATGCGTAATGGTCAAAAAAGCAATTACAGCATTTATTTAAGAAGAGTATGTGAGACAGGATATGAATGTTTGTCCTGGTGTAATCGGTTGATTTATAGCGACTATTGACCTTGTGTTTAAAGGAGGACAAGGGTGTACACTTATATAAGTATTAATTGTACACTTTTATCATGCAAGAATGTACGTTCTTGATAAACTAAAATGTACACTCTTGTAAAGTAAATCAGAAATGTTAAAAAAACGCATTAACAATATTAATGAATTATATATTTGTCGGATGAATCCAATAAAAAAATAGAGTTTTTAGCTGCTATATTTAAAGAGGCTTTTCGGGGTACAGAAAGTAATGCCCGAAAAGCTTCTTTTTTGTTTATAATCGTCATACAAATGTGTGGTTTTATTGACATACATCAAAAACCAGAGCTTTGAAATCTATTTTTTGCTTTAGATCAATTCAATCGTAACATTTCTGCATTACATTTGCAGTGTTTTCAAGGTATAATATTAAATGTTTAAATTATGAAATGGGTAAAAAGATTGTTAGATAGAATCGGAAATGCCGATTCTATGATTTGGGGGTATGTGATGCTCCATGAGTAAAAAAGTTGTTATCAGAATTTTATTGAAAGAAACGTTTGAAAAAGGAGCCCGGTAGTTGCCGGACTCCTTTTTGATTGTATAGAGATCAGATCTGTATCTTAGTTCTGTTTCTTTTTGAACAGTAAATCCGTAAAGAAATACCCTGCTTCTACTGCAACAATTCCAATTACTGCTCCTCCCACTACATCGCTTAACCAATGCCTGTTATTAAGCTGGCGGGTAATACCTGTAACTACGGCCGGTAAATAGGCCACTACACTTACCAGGATACTTTTCCTGCCATATTCCTTGTACAACAAACATGCTGATGTAAAAGCGGTTGCCGTGTGCCCCGAAGGAAAAGATAGCAAATCAGATCCGTCCGGTCTTAATACTCCAGCCAATGACTTGATTGAAGAAACAGTAATTACCATCAATGCAAATGAAAAAACAGTAGCAACCAACATTTGTGTCCAGTTACTTCGACTCTTTATTCCTGCTATTTTTAATCCGAACATAATTGTTAGCGGAAGATATGGCAGAAAATCATCATAACGGTAGGCAAAAGAAGGAATATGTGTATTACGAAGATTATATATGTACTGATTCGCGCTTTCTAAGCCCCCATATCTTAAAGCACACAATGTCAATATACAAATTAATATCCAAAGAAATAGTTTACGGAAATTCGTCATACCCTCATCTGATTTTGTTGTAAATAATGCTCAAAGGTATTAAAAGATATCGGATATAAAGTCGATTGTTATTAAACAAAAACATATTTCTATATGATTTTAAGATTGACAAATGACCGGAATTGTATCACTCTACATCATTTTGCAATACAAATAAGAAGGAATTAGTTTCAGAAGCAATGCTATGTATCTCCAGCGTTTGGATATATAGTATATTTTCTTTTTCCGTGTAATAGCTTTGTATATCTGGCGTACTGCTTTATCAAGAGGTGTCACCCAAAATAAGCCTTCACCTTTTGCCATAGCTGTATCAACGAAACCGGGGCGTATATCTGTGAGATATAGAGGATAAGGTAATTTTGCAGCTTTCTGCCTTAGCCCTTCGGTGTAGTTCATTTGAAATGCTTTGGTTGCATTATATGCCGGGGCAACACCACTTCCGCGAATACCGCCAATGGAAGATATAACAACAAGTTGTCCTGACTGCTGGTGTTGAAAGAATAGGAAAGCCCAATCCGCAATATTAGTAAATCCAATTACATTTGTCAGAAGAGTAGGTTTCTCCAGCCGATAGTCCAATTCTGGATTTACTTCCCCCACACCGGAACAAATCACCAGAATATCCATACCTCCCATTTCATTAGTGAGTGTATTGAGTTGATAAAGTGTATCATTGTCATTGGTAATGTCACATACTCTGTAATGGCAATCTTCACTTTGTGAACAGATCTCCTGTAACATTAATTCCCGGCGACCAACAATGCCGACAATACACCCTTCATTTATATAAGTCTCTGCCAATCCACGTCCAATGCCGGATGTAGCACCTATGATAATAACCTTTTTCATTTTCATTTTTTATCGTCCGGTACAAAAGTATCCCATCAGAATAAAAAAAGTCTTGATTGAAATCAAGATTTCAGAGTCTGTTCAAATTTTCTTCTCGTATGCTCTATTAAAACCAACTATTTATAAAAAAAGATATCTCTGACTTTATTTTCTGTTTTCATGACAATTAATAATTGTCTCCGTTTTTATGTTTATGCAAATTGTTATATCTTATGGATGGTTAGTTTTTTCCTCTACGAGAATCGACCCGTTCCTCGTAGAGTTTCGACCCGATCTCCGTAGAGAAACGAGGTGATTCTCGTAGAGGAAAAAATAGACTATATAACACGTTGATTATCAATATTCTTATAACATGTTGAAATGTTGTGCATTTTCAATGTTCAAATCATCCTTTATCTGTCTATTTAGTATTTATGTGCATCTGAAATTATAACACATCTTGGATTCCTTTATATAGTCCCTGTTAATAAGGTTATTGCTTGTGAATCGGACAATGATAGAGAAAACTGATTAAAGTTTAGACAGGCTCTTACTTTTGTACTAATTTTCTTCGGAGTCTGCTTAGTGTTTCAGGACAGATCATAAGATAAGATGCCAGTTCTTTGAGGGAGATAAGATTGAGTAACGCAGGACAACGGTCAAGGATTTCTATATAACGTTCTTCGGGTGTCATGCTATACATAGCAATCATACGGTCGTATACTTCCCACAGTAATGTTTCTGCAATACTTCTGCTCAGCCGTTGATTTTCAATGTTCTGTTCGTAGAATTGAGTGATCTGCTTGTTTGAAACAACGTATACGGAGCAATCACATAGTGCCTGTATCTCAACATTTGAATGGTCTTCAAGACGACAAGCCGGATAATTGCCAACAAAGGAATTTTCGAATGTGTATCCTACTACTTTGCTTTCCCCCGAACTATTGATACAACAATAACGAAAAGAACCGGAAACAACATACCCCATTTTATAGCAAACTTCACCTTGACGGTTGAAGTATTCTCTTTTTTTATAATGCATCAGTTCTCCGTTCTGAAGTGCGAATTCTATTATTGCAGAATAATCAATTTTGGATGTATATTTATTGAAATCACTCACTGTTACTTTATTTATTTTACTGTACAAAGTTACAGAATATATTGAAAAGTAACAGGAGTGTATTCTATTAATCCGTCACATTCCTTTTTTAATCCCCAGTTTCAGGAGCAGAGCATTCATAGGGAAAGCACAAATAAAACCGAAGAGCATAGCAATTTGCATCATGAACCAAAATTGCCATGAATCTTTTGCTAACGGGAAATTTACAAATAGTATGAAATAAACAATGGCCATCCAACCATACATGCCTACCTGCCAGGAGGTCAATGAGAGGAAATCTGCTTTAAAAGCACGGGTTATACCTTTTGATACCGAGATTTTTTCCATCTCCCGAATGGCATAGAATTGAAAATAAACTCCTATTATCAAAGCCAGAATGAAATCAAGTATCCAATTCCCTAAAATCATGCTACCACCAATGCTTATAGGAATATAATGTGTAATCCACTCTCCGATAATATCTGCTAATGTACATCCTGCCCCACAGTGTAAAGTGGAAAGAGCCACGGACTGCCATTGTGGATGAGCATTGCTCATATCCATTTCCATATTCATGTCCATTTTCATGCTTTCGCCGGTCATTTCCTGTTCAGGCATTACCATTTTAGAGGTTTTACTTTGCCCAAATTTATTGTAAGCCCATAGTGCAAGATAACTTCCCCATAATGCAGTTAATATCCACACTACATTCATTATTTTCATAGATTGTTTATGGCTGGTAAGATCATATGCGATATGAACGGCAATACCAATTCCGGAACATACAAAAAATACAGCAATCAGATTGAACATACTTTTATAGTTTTAAAATAATTGTAAGTACAACAGTCGCTTTTTTAAATGGTTCACTCTACCGGTAGTAAATAAACAGAGGGTCCCGGTATTTGCAGAAATATCGGGACCCTTTGTTTCTAAAATTTGGTAATGTGTTATCCGCAGTGGAAAAACTCTTCCACTAATTCCATCATCTCTATGGGTTTATCCTTTATATCACTACGCAATGTGCTGTCATTGTATGCACGCAGCTTAGTGATAATACCGTCAATCATAGCCGGACTGAATACATTGTACTTTTCAAAGAAAGCACGTTGTTTCTCGAGACAATCTGCAGATGCTGCACAACTATCCGGAAGTTGTTCCAGCGTTTTCAGCTTATCTGCATTCTCTTGTTTATGGATATTCACATTGACATAGGTCTTTTCGGCTATATCCAGCGCATTTTCCATTTCAAAACCATAACGGCAGGCTACTGCAAGTCCGGCTATCAATTGATAGATATCTGCCGAACCATCCGGAGAACGCATTTCTACAGTTTGCTTCTGAGTAGTGTCATAATTGGCTGGTTTCTCCAATGGATTGGCCAACATACACATATCAGTTTTAGCCGACCAGCCTAATGGTACACGTACTAATACCGAACGGTTACGATCTCCCCAACAAATATTGGTAGGTGCCTCCTGATGCGGTACCAGACGGAAGTAAGAAGTTGGATTCGTATTTCCAAAAGCAGTGATAGAAGGTGCAAGTACCATCATACCGGCAATTGCTTTACGGGCGGTTTCGGACAGTATACCCTCTTTTAGCATCTGGTTTTGTCCGTCTTTCATGATACGCATGTGGATATGCAGGCCTGATCCTGCTTTTCCAACAGTAATTTTGGGAGCGAATGTAATGTTGTATCCATAAGAAAAAGCCAGGTTACGAATTACCCATTTGGCGATCATCAACTGATCTGCTGCATCTTCTGCACGTACCGGAAGGAATTCTATCTCATTTTGTTCATATATCATGCCATCCAGTGCAAAGTTGCCAACTTCCGAATGGCCATATTTAATTTGTCCTCCCGTTTGTGCAATATATGCCATGCACTCTGTACGGAAATCATTAAACTTGGCATAAGGAGCTGACTCATGATAGCCACGCTGATCTGTTGCCGGAAACATATCTTCATCTTCTGAAATCACATAGTACTCCAACTCTCCCATTGCCTGAAATTCCATACCGGTTACATCCTTAAAAGCCTTACAAGCTTTATGTAATGTATATTCGGGAGAACTCTCTAAAGGTTCACCATCTTTATTAAAGAAAGAACAAAGCATGGAAACTGTTGGCAATTCTGCAAAAGGATCAACAAAAGCTGTACGGAACCGGGGAATTACATATAAATCACTACTACCTGCTTCTATAAATGGGAACAGACTGGAGCCATCCACACGTTCGCCACATGTCAGGATTGCATCTAAATAGGCAGCATTGTTGATGACAAAATTCAAAGTCTTCAATCGTCCGTCTGCTGCAGGATACATGAAATTGATCATCCGGATGTCATTCTTCTGAATATAAGTGATGATGTCAGCTTTCGTAAATTCGGAAGCTGGTTTTTGAAGGAAGGCCACCAGCGAATGGGGACTCATTGATAGTTCTTGGTTCATAATACGTCGGTTGTTTTTTATTGTTACATGGTTAACAGTTATATTTTGAACCAAAGATAACAAAAAGTTAGTTAGTCAAGTTATATATGTTGATAATAAAACACCTTTACTTAACAAATGTTAGCGATTCGGCTATTATCTTCTTTTTCCAGCTATTTAACGCTTGTTCATTGATAAATACCATTCTTTATCTTAAATTTGCGAATATTGCCCTTCTACTTAGTACGAACTTTTAAAAAAAATCAGAAAATGGAAATAAAGACATTTGTAGCAAACTATCGGGAAGCTTTTGGAGAGACGGCAGAATTACCAATTGTATTTTGGTACTCTGATACTCCTGAAAGCCAGACAGAAAAGATCAATGGTTGTTTTTTTAAGAACATGAAAAAGGTAAGAGACGGACATATTATCAGCTTAAATGCAGATGTCATCGGATGTGGTGGTGGAAAGTTTTATACCGGTTTTACCGATATGCCGGAACATGTGCCGACTTTTGTTTCCCTGAAAGAGAAGTACAAACAGACACCGGAAATGGTAACAGAGTTTATTGAACGTCTGGGAGTGCCAAGGGCTACAAAGAACTATCTCCACTTTGCGCCTATAGATAAGGTAGATACTTTTGATCTAATTGAAGGAATCTTATTTCTCGCAACACCCGACATGCTTTCCGGACTTACAACATGGGCTTGTTTCGATAATAACTCAGAGGATGCGGTGACATCACAGTTTGGCTCCGGTTGTAGCACTGTAGTGACTCAAACAATTCTTGAAAACCGGAAAGGTGGAAGAAGAACTTTTGTGGGCTTTTTTGATCCGTCCGTGCGCCCTTACTTTGAACCGGATGTATTAAGTTATACAATTCCTATGTCCCGTTTTAGGGAAATGTATCAAACCATGCGTAGTAGTTGCCTGTTCGACACTCATGCCTGGGGAAAAATCAGAGAGCGCATGCAACCTCAATAAAAAAATAAAACTAATATGGATTCTATCATAGTTAGAAAATTGGCAGAACATGAAAAAGTTACTGCAATGCAATTGTCATGGGATGTTTTTGTAGAGTTTGATAATACGGATTGTAGTGAAGAAGGATTGAGAAACTTCCGTAATTTCATTGATGATAAAGAAATGGTGGACAGTCTTGATGCTTATGGTGCTTTTGATGGTAACAAACTTGTGGGCATCATTGCAACAAGAAGTACAGGAAGTCACATCTCATTATTTTTTATAAACAAGGAGTTTCACTGCCGGGGAGTAGGTCGTAGTTTATTCAATTTAGTTTTAGAAAATAGTAATGCAAAAGAAATTACTGTCAATTCCTCTCGCTATGCTGTGGGATTCTATCACAAGTTGGGATTTACAGATGTTGAAAAAGAGCAGTTGACAGATGGAATCAGATATACTCCAATGAAATACATACGACAAAAATAAAAAAGATAATAACGTTATGCCCTATACGCATTTTGGAAAACAAGCAGATGTATTCAAACATGTCATCTTGTGTGAAGTACTAAAGAGAGAAAAACCGGACCTATATGTAGAGACGAATTCCGCTTGTGCAGAATATATGCTAAGTAATAGTTTGGAGCAACAATATGGTATCTGCCATTTTTTGAATAACGTATCAGAATATAATGAATTTACCGATTCAAATTATCTGAATCTGGAAAGAAAGGCATACCGGGATCATTTGTATTTAGGTTCTCCCGGATTGGCCATGAATATTCTGAATTCTCCTTCGGATGAATTGCTTTTCTTTGATATCGAAAAGGAACCTTTGAAAAACATTGAAGCATTTGCCCAACGAGACGGATTTAGAAACCGAATAAGAACATTCAATCAGGATTCCATCAGAGGAACGGTGGAGCTATTACCGTCTCTTCCTGTCTCTTCTTTTATACACATTGATCCGTATGAAATAGATAAATCCGGAGAACCGGGAGGTTTTACTTATTTTGATGTGTTTCTTGAAGCGGCACAGGCAGGTATAAAGTGCTATTTATGGTATGGCTTTATGACTTTGAGTGTGAAAGAACAATTGAATGCATATATTCTTAATGGCCTCCGAAAAAATAAAATAAAAGGATGTGCTTGTGTAGAGTTAATTCTTGAAATAATAGAACGAAATACCATTCCTTGTAATCCGGGAATACTTGGAAGTGGAATATTAACAGCCAATTTATCGAAGGATAGTAACACTATTCTACAGGATTATAGTAACCTGTTGGTCAATATGTATCAGGGAGCAATTTACAACGGAACTAACGGAACTTTATACAAAGAAGTCATTTTATAGCTTGAAAAAATAATTATTTAGTATTTCGTTTAGTGTAGACCTGCTGTGTTTTTGTACATTTGCAGCCAATTTCACGAATATATAGATAACAAAAGGTCATAAAATGATACAAAATCCACAACGTCCGGTCAGTTCAATTGCTTTTCCTATATTGATAGCACTAAGTATTTCTCATTGTTTGAATGACTTATTGCAATCTGTCATAACTGCAACCTATCCCCTGTTCAAAGATGATTTAGCTTTGAGTTTTGCTCAAATCGGGTTGATTACATTGGTTTATCAAATGTCGGCATCGGTATTCCAACCTGTATTCGGTCTTTTTTTTGATAAACGTCCGGTAGCATGGACGCTTCCCGCAGGGATGCTTTTCACAATGACAGGGATGTTGAATCTTGCTTTTGCTTCCAATCTGCATTGGGTGCTTCTTTCGGTGTTTCTGATTGGTATCGGTTCTTCTGTTCTTCACCCGGAAGCATCACGCATCACTTCACTTGCTTCCGGAGGACGAAGGGGGCTTGCACAATCTTTGTTTCAGGTAGGTGGCAATCTGGGTGGTTCATTAGGCCCTCTGTTGGTGGCATTATTGGTTGCTCCTTATGGTCGTCATCACATAGCTTTGTTCGCTATTTTGGCATTCTTGGCCATTTTAGTAATGATTCCTGTTTGCAGATGGTATAAAAAGTATTTAAACCGGATAAAATGTGAATCTGTCACAATGAATACACATCTTGCTATGCCATTGCCAATGAACAAGACTGTTTTTTCTATTACACTTCTGCTTATTCTGATTTTCTCCAAATATATCTATATGGCAAGTTTGAACAGTTATTATACGTTCTATCTGATTCATAAGTTTGGAGTCAGTGTGCAACAGTCACAGCTTTTCCTTTTTGTCTTTTTGATTGCTACGGCTATCGGAACACTGGTTGGAGGTCCTATTGGAGATCGTATCGGGCGGAAATACGTTATCTGGGTATCAATTCTTGGTACAGCCCCTTTCAGTATGTTAATGCCTCATGTAGGCCTTGTATGGACAGTAGTACTTAGTTTTTGTGTAGGTCTGATGCTCTCATCAGCATTCCCGGCTATTCTGTTATATGCACAGGAATTACTACCTAATAAACTTGGATTGATTTCCGGTTTGTTTTTCGGTTTTGCCTTCGGAGTTGCTGGTATCGCATCTGCAGTGCTGGGGAATATGGCAGACAGATTCGGCATTGAAGCTGTTTATAATGTTTGTGCTTTCATGCCTTTGCTTGGGTTGGTTACCTGGTTTCTGCCAGATTTGAAAAAAGTGAAACAATGATGCGTAATATGAAAATAAAGAAAACTGGCAGGTGGAGAAGAAGAATCAAATGGGCTATTCCAATCGGAATACTTTTGATTGTTGCAATGACAATGGCCGCTAATTACACTGTTGAATATGCTACTGACTCATTGGTCTATAAGGAGCCGGCCTCCATTCCTTATAACAAAGTCGGACTATTATTGGGAACTTCCAAAACATTGCGTTCCGGTAATCCTAATCAGTATTTCCGGAACAGGATACAGGCTACTGTTGCTCTCTTTAAAGCACGGAAAATAGATGCGATTGTTATTAGCGGTGACAACAGTCGTGAGGGATATAATGAACCCGAAGACATGCAAGCTGAATTGCTGAAAGAAGGTATTCCTAAAAATAAAATCTATCTGGATTATGCCGGTTTTAGGACGCTTGATTCTGTAGTACGTATGGAAAAGATCTTCGCCCAATCCAGTTTTACCGTCATATCTCAGGATTTTCATAACCGCCGGGCCATTTATATAGCCCAAGCCAGGGATTTGCAGGTAGTAGGTTTTAATGCAGAAGATGTGAATGCTTACAGTGGTTTTAAAACACAGCTCCGCGAAAAATTTGCAAGAGTTAAATTATTCCTGGACTTATATACAAATAAGAGCCCTAAATATCTGGGAGAAAAAATTATTATTAAATAACATATATATCTATTTTTCCATCTATGGTTTAAATGAGTGAGCGGTTTATATAAAATAATACCTCTAAAAACTTTTCAATCAATAATTTGTTGTTCTTTTAATGTAAAAAGAAAAGGACTTTGGCAGCCTACTATATTGAAACAGATAAGATTGATACAAAACCAGAGAAAAAAATGATGGATAATATAATTTTTACAGGAGCACATGAACATACTATAGAAACTGTGCCAGATATGATATTTGTGTATAATGAACAAGCTACACTTTTGAACATTATTAATCCCAGCTGTAACTTACCATTTAATCCGGAGGGAATGATTGGAAAAAAAATAGAGACTTTTTTAGATTGGGAAACGGGACGAATTTGTATGAAACATTTTCGGAAAGCTATTGCTTCCGGAAAGTCTGAGTTTTTTGAACTTGATCTGGAAGAAAACGGGAATAAGCATTGTTATGAAATCCAAATCTCCCCGATTGACAGAGATAGAGTAATAATGACCGCACATGATATTCCTCAGGCATATATCTCACAACTGGAGTTAGAACGCACACAACTCTCTCTTAACCGGGCTAAAGAAGAACTTGAGACCAGTAATTCAATACTTTCATCTGCTTTGAGCATTGCCGAAGTATTGCCATGGACTGCTGATCTGGTGACGCATACTTTCTCTACCGATTATAATCTTTATCACCATGAGAGTGCTTCGGGACCTGATGATAATGGGAAATACAACATTTCTATTGATGAATATCTGAAAAAAGTTCATCCGGACTTCCGTGAACATATTTCGACTGTATTCAGAGAATTACGTGAAGGAAAACGAACCGAATTTCATGAAGTGTATCAGATACATTGGTATAATGACCGTGAATATGAATGGGTAAATAAGCAAGGAACTGTTTTCAGGTATGATGTAAAGGGACGTCCCATTAGTGTGATCGGTTCAGGTATGGTCATTACGAAACAAAAAAATATGGAAGAGTCTCTAAGGCTTGCCAAAGAACAGGCAGAACAAAGTAATACACTGAAATCTGCTTTTTTAGCAAATATGAGCCATGAAATCAGAACCCCACTAAATGCAATTGTTGGGTTCTCAGAGTTATTGACGGAAACAGATAACCCGGAAGAGAAAAAAGAGTATGCAGATATTATTTTGAACAATAATGCTCTTCTTTTGCAGTTGATCAGTGATATTCTGGATTTGTCTAAGATCGAAGCAGGTACTTTAGAATTTATTTATTCTGATATTGATTTGAATAATCTATTGGTCGAGGTAGTACAAACCGCTCAAATGAAAGCAAACAATCCTGAACTGGAGATTGCCTTTACTGACCATCTGCCGGAATGTGTGGTAAATAGTGATCGAAACCGTTTGTTACAAGTGATACACAATTTTGTAAACAATGCTATTAAATTTACTCCCCAAGGACATATTCACATAGGTTACAAGCTAAATCCATCAGGTGAACTCTATTTTTATGTAGAGGATACAGGATATGGTATACAAGCTGAAAAGGTGAACGAGGTATTTGAACGTTTTGTTAAATTAAACAGTTTTATACAGGGAACAGGTTTGGGACTTTCTATTAGTAAAACCATTGTTTCTCATTTGGGTGGCAATATAGGAGTTTTCTCACAGGAAGGTGAAGGTTCTACTTTCTGGTTTACTTTGCCGGCAAAAAGTATCGTTTCCATGAGCGAAAAGTAAATATCTGTTCTTCTAAGAAAAAAGAACTCTTCTGTAATAGAGAAAAAGAGTGGGCAACAAATCATTTGTTTACCCACTCTTTTTTTGTAACCTCAGAATTACTAATTTTCAGGAATTATCTCATTGATACATGATAGTGCATTCAATGTACAGAGAAAACCAATATACGGTATGCACTTTGTAATATATTTCTTTATTAATCATTTTTTCAATACTGCACAGGCTATCTACAGTGTAAAATTATTCCGATTTTACCAATAGATTGTTATACCGATTACTGATATATATACCTTTATTACTGATTTATGAAATTCGATAGGGTAAGCAAAGAAAAAACTGTTATTTTTGCATCAACATTAAAGATTGTTGAACTATGGGTATCAGCATAATAACATGATTTTTCCAATGAATAATCAAAAAAACACGCAAGAATGGAAACATTGGCACTGAGAGATGGGGATATACTTCCAACACAAGAAGTCTTAGAAGCTGTTTTGGGTAGTAGTTATCCGGCGTTTGAAGAATTGAACGCTTTGTTGATTTCTATGGAGATACGGCCGGAATGGAATTATTACAGAGATGGTAAAGCCTGGTTGTGTAAAATGATGTTCAAGAAGAAGAATATGGGTTGGTTGCATGTTTACGATGGATTCTTCAGAGTATCATTTTTTTTCATGGAAAGACACTTATCTGCTATTGCAGATCTGAATATATCAGATTATATAAAAGAAGATTTTTATGAGATGAAACCCGTTGGCAAATTACTGCCAATGTCAATAGTAGTTGGTGATAAAGAAAAGCTGGAAGATGTTTTAACTGTTTTACGCTTTAAAAGGAGTTTGAAATAAAAGAGGGAGGCTCTTTATTAATATTCTCTCAATCTTTATAGAAAATGTATCAATAACTATTCAGTATATTTTTTATAGAACAATAAATAAAGAACAAATGATATATTTGCAATGTGCTATTGAAATATCTTTTTTAATTTACCTTTGATGGCATATGCGCTACATGAATTAAAATTATGAACACTTCAAAAGTTTATTTTACGAATTTACGGACTACACCTACCTCCAATCTACTTGACAAAATGGAGCGGCTGATAAAGAAAGCTGGTATTGGAACCATACCTCTTAAAGATAATTTTGTGGCTATTAAAATCCATTTTGGGGAGCCGGGAAACCTGGCATATATACGTCCGAATTATGCAGCACGAATGGCCAACCTATTACGTAGTTTTGGCGCAAAACCTTTTTTGACAGATTGTAATACACTGTATTCCGGGCAGCGTGCCAATGCCGTTGACCATTTACAGAGTGCAATGGAAAACGGTTTTAACCCGATATCGGCACAATGTCAGGTCATTATAGCTGATGGGCTGAAAGGTACTGACTGCAAGGAAATTCCACTAAAAAACGGAGAGTATTGTAAAGCTCCCAAAATAGGAACGGCTATTGCCGATGCTGATGTTATTATTAGCATGAATCATTTCAAAGGGCATGAGCAAACAGGATTTGGCGGTGCTTTGAAGAATCTCGGAATGGGATGTGCCAGCGTAGGTGGAAAGTTGGAGTTGCATAGTGCTTCTCAACCCCGAATCAATATCGATAATTGCAAAAGCTGTAATATCTGTGTAAAACATTGTGCACATGATGCCGTACATTTGAATGTAAATCGTAAAGCAGAAATCGATTACGAAAAATGCATCGGATGCGGTCAATGTGTTGCTCTGTGTCAGTATGATGCAGCTGTAATGGGTGACGAAGATACCTCTGAACGCCTGAATTACAAAATAGCCGAATACTCACTTGCTGTAGTTAAAGGTAAACCGCACTTCCATGTGAGTTTTATTATGAATGTATCTCCGGAATGCGATTGCTGGAATCATAATGATGCTGCTATTGTCCCCGATTTAGGGATCTTAGCATCTTTTGATCCGGTAGCTCTGGATAAAGCATGTGCCGACTTAGTGATACAAGCACCTATCCTGCATAGTGGAAACCGCTTATCTGACAAACATGAACAGGATGATTTATGCGGTTGTGATAAATTCCATCTGATGCATCCCGATACTGACTGGTTGGCTGGATTAAAACATGCAGAGAAAATAGGATTAGGAACAATGGATTATGAATTAATTCGTGTGTGAAATTAAACCATTCTTTAAATATACAATCTAATTTTAAATACAATGTTATCAATCAAAAACAGAATAGAAATGGAAACAACAGTTAAACTTTATTCTTTGAATTACAGTAATGTGAAAACGTATTTGTTCGCTTTGCTATTTGTAGCAGGCAATATTGCATTACCTCAATTGTGTCATTTGGTGCCTGCCGGTGGTCCTACCCTATTGCCTATTTACTTTTTCACACTGATTGCATCGTATAAATATGGTTTTCGTGTAGGCTTACTGACTGCTATTTTATCACCAGTTATCAATCATTTACTATTTGCAATGCCTGCAGCTGCTGCACTGCCTGTTATCCTTACTAAATCTGCTTTACTTGCGGGAGCTTCTGCATTGGCTGCCCGTTATGCAAAAAAAGTTTCGTTATTAGCCATCCTGCTTGCAGTACTGTCTTATCAGGTTGTAGGTACAGCCCTTGAATGGGCCTATTTAGGAGACTTCTTTGCTGCTGTACAAGATTTCCGTATAGGTGTTCCGGGAATGCTTATTCAATGGTTTGGTGGTTATGCATTGCTCAAAGCTATTGCAAGAATCTGACAATATGGCAAAAACGTTTGATGAGGTGATGGAACGTTTTCGTTCTATCGCCTTCGAGGATGAATTTGATATGATTGTAGCCATTGCCAATGGTGGAATTGTTCCGGCGGGTATCATTAATCAGCGTTTACAAAAAGAGATTCATTTGCTGAAAATCAATTTGAGAGACGAATATCAACATCCAAAGTATGATCAGCCCAAACTTCTGGCACCAATTGACTTCGATTTCAGAGATAAACGTATTCTCTTGGTGGATGACCGTATAAAAACCGGTTCTACTATAAAATTAGCCAAGGAATTGATGCAAGAAGCCAGAATGATAAAAACTTTCGCCGTTAACGGAAATGCGGACTATGCTCTTTTTGATGAAGCTTGTTTTAAATTTCCGTGGATTGTCTGAATAGTAGATTGTAAATAGATAACGTACCTATGTGATACAGATCGGATCATGGTCATGACTGTAGGGAATAAATTAAAAATAAAAGATGGACAGAAGAGATTTTCTGAAAACAGTAGCGATAGCGGGTGCGGCAATGACTATACAGCGCTCAGAAGCAATGGAAGTACTGACACAAGCCGTAAATAATACTGGTAAACCAGATCTCGTAGCTGTAATGGGTGGCGAACCGGAAGTGATGTTCCAGCGTGCAATTACTGAATTGGGAGGTATGAAACAGTTTGTGAAACCGGGACAGAAAGTTGTGGTAAAACCCAATATAGGATGGGACAAAGTTCCGGAATTGGCAGGCAATACCAATCCTAAGTTGGTTGCTGAAATTGTAAAACAGTGTTTTGCCGCCGGAGCCAAAGAAGTTACTGTATTTGACCATACTTGTGACGATTGGCAAAAATGCTATAAGAACAGCGGAATTGAAGCTGCTGCTAAAGCTGCCGGAGCCAAAGTAATGCCTGCCCATCTGGAATCATATTACCGTTCTGTGGATTTGCCAAAAGGAAAAAATCTGAAGAAAGCCAAAATACACGAAGCTATATTGAATAGTGATGTATGGATCAATGTGCCTGTCTTAAAAAATCATGGTGGTGCAAACCTTACTATTTCGATGAAAAATCATATGGGAATAGTATGGGATAGAGGTTATTTTCATAAGAATGATTTGCAACAATGCATAGCTGATATCTGTACTATGCAAAAAAAGGCAGTATTGAATGTGGTAGATGCTTACCGTATTATGAAAACCAATGGTCCGCGTGGACGTTCTGCCTCAGATGTTGTACTGGCTAAAGGTCTTTTTATCTCACCTGATATAGTAGCCGTAGATACAGCTGCCGCTAAATTTTTCAATCAAGTACGCGAAATGCCTTTGGATACCGTAGGGCATCTTGCCAAAGGGGAAGCCTTGAAAATAGGTACAATGAATCTGGACAAACTGAACGTGAAGCGAATTAAGTTATAAACACATGTTGAGAAAAATACGTATAGGTATATCAGTGGCTCTATTTACACTGATTACATTTTATTTTTTGGATTTTGCGGGTATATTGCCCAATAGTTTTCATAGACTGGCACACATACAGTTTATTCCGGCGCTTTTGTCCTTTAGTATTGGTGTACTGATTTTTCTAATTGTATTGACATTATTGTTTGGTCGGATTTACTGTTCTATTATTTGTCCTATGGGTATTTTTCAGGATGTAGTGGCACGGGGCTCAAAGTTTGTTGGAAAGAAAAAGAAAAGATATAGTTATAGTCCGGCAAAGAATATTCTACGTTGGATTGTTGTAGGGATCACAGCTATTTCCTTTTTCTGTGGTTTTACTGCGATACTTGGGCTGCTTGATCCTTATAGTGCATACGGCCGGATAGTAGTCAATGTATTTAAACCGGTGTATATGTTGGGCAATAATTTATTGGAGTCTGTATTTTCCCAATTTAAAAATTATACCTTCTATCAGGTAGATGCTTCTGTCTTGAGTGTGGCTTCACTTGTGATAGCATTACTCACTTTTATCATCATCCTGTTTCTTGCTTGGAAACATGGGCGTACATGGTGTAATACAATTTGCCCGGTAGGAACTGTCTTAGGATTCTTAAGCCGTTTTTCCCTATTTAAAGTTCGGATTGATCAGAATAAGTGTAATGGTTGTGGTCTGTGTGCGACTAAGTGTAAAGCTGCTTGCATAGACAGTAAAAACCATGCTGTTGATTATAGTCGCTGCGTAGACTGTTTTGACTGTTTGGAAGTATGCAATAAGCATGCGTTGGTTTATGCTCCGTCTTCAGAATCTATAAAAAAAGAGAGCGCAGATAGTTCTAAACGTCGTTTTTTAATGGCAGGGGCAATAACAGCAGCTACTGCGCCCAAAGTATTGGCACAAGTTAAAGAAACGGCGGCAACCCTGTTGGGAGGTCAAAAAGCATATCAAAAAAAGAACCCAATAACGCCTCCGGGATCTGTTAGTCGTGAGTACTTCCAGAATCACTGTACATCTTGCCATCTTTGTGTCAGTAAATGTCCTTCGCATGTGCTGAAACCTGCATTCACAGAATATGGATTAGGAGGAATCATACAACCTACGGTGAATTTCGAAAAAGGGTTTTGTAACTTTGACTGTACTGTTTGTGGAGATGTATGTCCCAATGGAGCCATAAAACCATTGACTGTGGAAGAGAAACATCTGACGCAAATGGGATATGTAGTCTTTATTGAAGAAAACTGTATTGTGTATACAGATGGTACCAGTTGTGGTGCCTGCTCAGAACACTGCCCGACACAAGCTATAGCGATGGTGCCGTACAAAGGTGGACTGACAATTCCGCATGTGAATACAGATATCTGTGTAGGATGTGGCGGTTGTGAATATGTATGCCCCTCTCGTCCGTTCCGTGCAGTTTATATAGAAGGTAATCCGATACAGAAAGCAGCTAAACCATTTAAAGAAGCAGAAAAGGAAGAGGTCGAGATAGACGGATTCGGATTCTGATTATATTCACCACTGACGACACAGATTAGTACTGACTTTTTCTTTTCGAAGAGACAATCAGTACTAATCTGTGTTATCAGTGGTGAACTTTTTTCTCTATATCAAGTTCTTCTTTGCAGAATTTTACTAATTTCGTGGCGAACAATATAAAAAGAAGCAAATGGAGGATGTAGTAACTACCGATTGGGAACACAGAAAATTTCAGATAGGATATGCACTTAGTGGTGGGTTTATTAAAGGCTTTGCCCACTTAGGAGTGATGCAGGCCCTTTTGGAGCATGATATCAGGCCGGATATAATTTCGGGTGTAAGTGCAGGTGCGTTGGCTGGTGTATTTTATGCTGATGGTAACGAACCTCACAAAGTCCTGGATTACTTTTCCGGACATAAATTTCAAGATCTTACAAAAATGGTGATTCCCAAAGTAGGACTCTTCGAACTGGGAGAATTTATAGATTTCCTCAAAAGTAATCTGAAAGCTCAGAAGTTGGAAGAGTTACAAATCCCCCTTATTATAACTGCTACAGACCTGGATCACGGACGAAGCATGCATTTCCGAAAAGGCAGCATCGCTGAGCGGGTTGCTGCTTCATGTTGTATGCCGGTAATGTTTACGCCAGTCAGAATAAACGGTACACATTACGTGGATGGTGGGCTGTTGATGAATCTGCCGGTATCTACCCTCCGCAAAGAATGTGAAAAAGTAGTTGCCATCAATGTTAGCCCTTTAGAAGCAGAGAAATATAAAATGAATATTGTCAGCATTGCGATGCGATCCTATCATTTCATGTTTCGTGCCAATACATTTCCGGAACGCGAACTTTGCGATCTGTTAATAGAACCGTACAACTTGAATGGATATAGCAACCGGGAGTTGGAAAAGGCAGAAGAGATATTTGATCAGGGATATAAAACGGCCAATGAAATATTGGAAAATCTGTTTCAGGAGAAAGGAAGAATATGGAGATAATAAAAGTAGGTTTGGCTGCTTACGGAATGTCAGGACAAGTTTTTCATGCTCCGTTTATCAGTACCAATCCTCATTTTGAACTTTGCAAAATAGTAGAGCGTAGTAAGGAGCTTTCAAAGGAACGCTATCCTGATGCTACAATTGTACGCAGTTTCGAAGAGTTGATAAAAGATCCTGCAATAGAGTTGATTGTAGTTAATACTCCAGATAGTACGCATTATGAATATGCCCGTTTGGCTCTTGAAGCGGGAAAGCATGTCATTGTTGAGAAACCTTTTACTTCAACTACGGAAGAGGGAGAAGAATTGATAGCATTGGCTGCCGAAATGGGGCTTATGCTTAGTGTATATCAAAATCGGAGATGGGATGCGGATTTCCAGACTGTACAGGAGATCATTTCCAAAGGGTTGCTGGGACGACTGGTAGAATATGAATCTACTTTTGCACGCTATCGTAACTTTATCAAACCTAACACTTGGAAAGAGACAGGAGAATCAGGTGGTGGATTAACTTATAATCTTGGCTCCCATCTCATAGACCAAGCCATCCGATTGTTTGGTATGCCGGAGGCAGTTTTTGCCGATATAGCTACCATGCGTACCCATGGAAAAGTTGACGATTATTTTATGATTCGTTTTTTTCGTCCTTCATTGGCGCCGGATGTAAGAGTTACGCTAAAAGCCAGTTATTTAATGCGGGAAGCTGAGCCCCGGTTTGTTCTTCATGGAACCTTAGGTTCATATGTAAAACATGGAGTCGACAAACAAGAAGCTGCTTTACTGCGTGGCGAAATGCCCGATCAACCTCATTGGGGAGAAGAAACAGAAGAAGAATGGGGATTAATACATACAGAGATTGATGGAGAAGAGATCTGCCGGAAATATCCGGGTATTTCTGGAAATTACGGTGGGTTTTATCAAAACATATATGAACACCTTCGCCTTGGAGAAGCATTGCAGACAGGAGCGCGTGATATCCTGAATGTGATTCGTGTTATTGAAGCAGCTTATCGAAGCCAGCAGGAAGGTAAAGTTATCAGCTTAAAATAAATCTTATACAACATGAGTGACGAAAAGAAAATAATTATCTATCAGGTGCTTACCCGCCTGTTTGGAAACAATAATAATCATTGCATCAATAACGGTGACATTGTTCAAAATGGCTGTGGAAAGATGGCAGACTTCACAGTAAAAGCATTGGGTGAGATACAAAAGTTAGGTGCAACACATATCTGGTATACAGGCATTATTGAACATGCTACACAAACAGATTATCGTCGGTATAATATCCGTCCGGACCACCCCGCTATTGTGAAAGGTAAAGCAGGCTCCCCCTACGCTATTAAAGATTATTATGATGTAGACCCGGATATTGCAACAGACGTTTCCGGCAGGATGAAAGAGTTTGAGAATCTTGTGAACCGTACACATCGTGCCGGACTAAAAGTGATCATTGATTTTGTTCCTAATCATGTGGCCCGTCAGTATCACTCCGATGCACAGCCCGACGGGACAGTAGAACTGGGTGCAAACGATGACCCGACGTATGCTTTCAGTCCGTACAACAACTTTTATTATATTCCGCAAGCAGAACTTCACGGACAGTTTGATATGAAAGGAAGCGCTGCGGAACCTTATCGGGAATACCCCGCCAAAGCAACCGGTAACAATCGTTTTGATGCATATCCCAATATCAACGACTGGTATGAGACAGTGAAATTAAATTATGGCGTAGATTATCCTAACGGAGGTACCTGTAATTTCTCCCCTATTCCGGATACATGGATAAAGATGCTTGATATCCTTCTTTTCTGGGCTTCAAAGAACATAGATGGATTCCGCTGTGATATGGCGGAAATGGTGCCGGTAGAGTTTTGGGAATGGGTAATCCCTCAGGTAAAAGAGAAACATCCCAAACTGTTGTTCATTGCAGAAGTTTATAATCCGGCAGAATACCAGAATTATCTGTTCCGTGGTAAATTTGATTATTTGTATGATAAAGTGGGATTGTATGATACACTACGTAATGTAGCATGCGGCTATGATTCTGCTACAGCTATAACCCGCAGTTGGCAAAGCTTGGGAGGAATTGAGAAGCGTATGCTCAACTTTCTTGAAAATCACGATGAACAGCGTATTGCTTCGGATTTTTTTGCAAGTGATCCTCGCAAAGGAATTCCGGCTCTGATTGTATCAGCCTGTATGAATACAAACCCGATGATGATTTATTTCGGACAGGAATTTGGTGAATTAGGGATGGATAGTGAAGGCTTTAGCGGACGTGACGGACGCACTACAATTTTTGACTATTGGAGTGTAGATACCATACGCCGTTGGCGGAATGAAGGTAAATTTGATGGCAAGATGCTAACGGAAGAACAGAAATCCCTGTACGCTGTCTACCAGAAGATTCTGACTCTTTGCAACGAAGAGCAGGCTATTGTGCAAGGAGCTTTCTTCGACTTGATGTACGCCAACCAAAACGGATGGAGATTCAATGAACACAAGCAGTATACTTTTTTGCGTAAGTATAAAAATGAATTGCTTTTCATTATTGTCAATTTTGATGGTCAGCCGGTAGACATTGCTATAAATGTACCGTCTCATGCTTTTGACTTCCTGCAAATCCCTCAGATGGACTCTTACGAGGCTACGGATTTACTGACTGGAAAGAAAGAAAATATTTGTCTGCTCCCTTATAAGGCAACAGAGGTTTCACTGAGTAGACATAGCGGAAAGATATTGAAAATAACCATCTAATCAGGCTTTTAAAAAGTACGTACTTTTATACATGTAAAGTACGTATTTAATAGTGACTTAAATACGTATTTAACAGGGCGTTAAATACGTACTTTTGTGTTACAGGTTATAGTATATTGTTTTTCCATATCT
This sequence comes from Bacteroides sp. HPS0048, assembly GCF_964240755.1. NCBI lineage: Bacteria > Pseudomonadati > Bacteroidota > Bacteroidia > Bacteroidales > Bacteroidaceae > Bacteroides > Bacteroides sp. HPS0048. The sequence continues at coordinate 60,118 of NZ_CAXSVC010000004.1, forward strand.
CATCAATGTTCTAATCTGGAAATTATATGTTACAATCATACAATAAAGAACAAGCCGTTCGGAGGATTAACTACCTGTCAGAACAAGGCAAGCCCTTTATTTTTATCATTAATTATCTGCAAAGTTGTTCGTATATAGAAGAAGCAGACAAGCTTGACCCTTCATTCGTATTGTATAATTTTAATGGTTTTACTAATCAATCACCGACCCTGCTTTGTAATAAAGTGATACGGTGGCAAATCACTCCTCAGCCACTAAGCCAATACAAGCAATCTTTTGACTACGTTATGCAGAATATCCATAATGGTAACAGTTTTCTTACGAATCTGACATGTAGTACTCCAATTACCACCAACTTAAGTTTAAAAGAAATTTTTCTTCATTCCAAAGCAATGTATAAGCTATGGGTAAAAGATGCTTTTGTGGTATTTTCTCCTGAAATATTTGTCCGGATCAATGGAACGTTAATCAGTTCATACCCCATGAAAGGAACAATAGATGCTACCCTCCCATCTGCCTGCCAACAACTAATGGATGACCCGAAGGAAGCGGCAGAACACGCTACAATTGTAGACCTGATACGTAATGATTTGAGTCTGGTTGCAGAAAAAGTGTTTGTGAACCGTTATCGTTATGCTGATACACTGCAGACAAATTCCGGTCCTATTTTACAGACAAGTTCGGAAATTAGCGGTGTTTTGCCTGATGATTATCGTTCACGGTTGGGAGACATTCTTTTTAAACTATTACCTGCAGGTTCTATTACAGGTGCTCCCAAACAAAAGACAATGGATATTATAGCTCGTGCGGAAACATATGAAAGAGGTTTCTATACTGGTATTACCGGATATTTTGATGGTGAGAACCTCGACAGTGCCGTAATGATACGCTTTATTGAACAGCGGGGAGATAAACTTTATTTCAAAAGCGGAGGAGGAATTACCTGTAAAAGTGATCTGAAAAGTGAATACAATGAAATGAAACAAAAAGTCTATGTACCAATTTATTGAAACCATACGAATAGAGAATGGGGCAATACACAATTTAGCCTATCACAATAAGAGGTTAAATCGGACTAGAAATTGGTTCTGGAAAAATTGTACCATTTTGGACCTCACTGATTACATCCGGCCTATACAAAGTGAAGGGGTAATAAAGTGCAGAGTGGTATACGATAAAGAAATCAGAGAAATCACGTATGCCCCCTATTCTATTCGCAGCATTGATACACTCCGTGTGGTCCGCTCCGACGAAATAGATTATACTTATAAAAGTCTTGACCGTGAATACTTAAATCAACTCTATGCTTTACGGGAAACAGCCGATGATATACTCATTGTTAAAAATGAGCTGGTCACCGATACTTCCATTGCTAACATAGCTCTCTATAATGGTTCTGAATGGCATACTCCCAAATCTCCTTTACTGAAAGGTACACAAAGAGCATTTCTGTTGGATCAACAAATTATAAAAGAAGAAGAAATAACTTTGAAACAACTTTTTACTTACTCCCGGATCACTTTATTTAATGCAATGATTACTTTTAGAAAAATAGAATTTCCGGTTGGCGATCATATTATTGTATAACTATTATTAACAGCAAAAAAGATTATGTCTACGAACAAAAGCCTTTTGGGGTGTGTTATATAGATGTGTTTTTCATAGTATTAGATATAAGATTAATTAAAAGAGATTGTACCAGCTTGTGATAAGTAAGTACGTCAGAAACAGAAGCGTCTGTTTTTTTGATAAATGTGTTAAAGCATCGGCTTTCTTTAAGTCGATGCTTTTTTATTGCATTTTTTAGTTTGTTACAAATAAAATTCGTACGTTTGTAGAATTAAAGATATAGAAAAGAATGACAATGAACATGCCTGTTATCTTTCAATTTTTAAAAAATCTCGCTGCAAATAATAACCGTGAGTGGTTTAACGAGCACCGTGATGAGTATGAAACCGCCCGTACAGAGTTCGAAAATCTTTTGGCAGCTGTAATTTCCCGTATCGGCCTCTTTGATGAGAGCATCAGAGGTGTACAAGTTAAAGATTGTACCTATCGTATCTATCGGGATACCCGTTTTTCATCAGATAAAACGCCATACAAAATTCATTTTGGCGGATATATCAATGCTAAAGGAAAAAAATCCGATCATTGTGGCTACTATGTGCATATTCAGAATGGTTCCTGCATGTTGGCAGGAGGAAGCCTTTGTTTACCTCCTAATATTCTGAAAGCAGTTCGTCAGTCTATTTATGACAATATAGATGAATATATTGCCATAGTAGAAGATCCTGAATTTAAAAAATATTTTCCGGTGATAGGAGAAGATTTCCTGAAAACCGCCCCCAAAGGTTTTCCGAAAGATTTTAAATACATTGATTATCTGAAATGTAAGGAGTATACCTGCGCTTACAATGTACCTGACGAATTCTTCCTTGCCCCCGACTTCCTGGATAAAACAGAAGACGCCTTTCGACAGTTTAAACGATTTGCTGATTTTATTAACTACACAATTGATGATTTCGAATAATAATACCTAATAATAACTTAAAATTTTTTATAACTATGGTAGTAGATACATTAGAAAACCTGGAAAAATACGCGTCACTGAATCCTTTGTTCGCACAAGCTATTGAGTTCTTAAAGTCTCATGACCTTCATGCTATGGAAGTAGGCAAGACCGAATTGAAAGGTGCGGATCTGGTAGTAAACATTGCCCAGACTACTCCAAAGGCCAAAGAGCAAGCCAAACTTGAAACTCATAACGAATTTATCGATATTCAAATTCCTCTTTCAGGAACAGAAGTAATGGGATACACTCCCGGTAAAGATTGTGTACCTGCCGATGCTCCCTATAATGCCGAAAAAGACATTACTTTCTTTGAAGGTTTAGCAGAGACATATGTGGCTGTTAAGCCAGGTATGTTCGCTATTTTCTTTCCGCAAGACGGACATGCTCCGGGCATTAGTCCGGATGGTGTGAAGAAAGTTATTGTAAAAGTGAAAGCATAATCAAACTCATCCTGATATGGAGAAAACATTGAATCTTATTAAAAGTGACCCCTGGTTGGAACCGTATGCTGCAGCTATTACCGGACGGCATCAATATGCCATGGATAAGGAAACCGAACTGACAAACGGAGGGAAACAGACCTTGTCGGACTTTGCTTCGGGATACTTATATTTCGGTTTGCATCGTACAGACAAAGGATGGACTTTCCGTGAATGGGCGCCCAATGCGACCCATATTTACATGGTAGGTACATTCAACAATTGGGAAGAGAAAGAAGAATATAGCCTGAAACGTTTGCAGAATGGTAATTGGGAAATCAATCTGCCCGCGAATGCAATGCAACATGGCGATCTTTACAAACTAATCGTTTATTGGGACGGAGGACAAGGAGAACGTATTCCGGCCTGGGCTACGCGAGTGGTACAGGATGAGAATACAAAAATTTTCAGTGCACAAGTTTGGAATCCGGAGAAACCCTTCAAATTTCGCAAAAAAACATTTAAACCTTCTACTGATCCATTACTTATTTATGAATGCCATATCGGTATGGCTCAGCAAGAAGAAAAAGTTGGAACTTACAGTGAGTTCCGTGAAAAGATTCTTCCTCGTATAGCAAAAGCTGGTTACAACTGTATTCAGATTATGGCCATTCAGGAACATCCGTATTACGGTAGCTTTGGCTACCATGTATCGAGTTTCTTTGCGGCTTCTTCGCGTTTTGGTACTCCTGAAGAGCTCAAAGAACTGATTGATACTGCTCACGGATTGGGGATTGCTGTAATAATGGATATTGTTCACTCTCATGCTGTGAAGAACGAGGTAGAAGGTTTAGGCAATTTTGCCGGTGATCCTAATCAATATTTCTATCCGGGAGCACGTCGTGAACATCCGGCATGGGATTCTCTCTGTTTTGATTATGGCAAAAATGAAGTGATACATTTCTTATTGTCTAATTGCAAATATTGGTTGGAAGAGTATCAATTTGACGGTTTCCGTTTTGACGGTGTAACCTCAATGTTGTATTATAGCCACGGATTGGGAGAAAGTTTCTCTAATTATGGTGATTATTTTAATGGACACGAAGATGACAATGCAATGTGTTATCTGACGCTTGCCAACGAATTAATTCATATGGTGAATCCTAAAGCAATTACTATTGCAGAAGAAGTTTCGGGTATGCCGGGATTGGCAGCCAAAGTAGAAGATGGTGGTTATGGATTTAACTATCGTATGGCTATGAATATTCCGGACTACTGGATAAAAACTATCAAAGAGAAAATCGATGAAGATTGGAAACCTTCCAGTATGTTTTGGGAAGTTATCAATCGCCGTCAGGATGAAAAGACAATATCCTATGCTGAAAGCCATGATCAGGCATTAGTAGGTGATAAGACTATTATCTTCCGTCTGATTGATGCCGATATGTACTGGCATATGCAGAAAGGAGATGAAAATTATACTGTAAATCGTGGTATTGCTCTTCATAAGATGATTCGTCTGCTTACTGCTACCACGATTAATGGTGGTTATCTGAATTTCATGGGAAATGAATTCGGACATCCCGAATGGATTGATTTCCCACGCGAGGGAAATGGCTGGTCGTGCAAGTACGCCCGTCGTCAATGGGATCTGGTAGACAATAAGAATCTGACCTATCACTATATGGCAGATTTTGACGAAAATATGCTGAAGGTCATTAAAAGCGTGAAAGATTTCCAGGCTACGCCAATACAGGAAATCTGGCATAATGACGGCGATCAGGTACTTGTATATCAGCGTAAAGATTTCATATTTGTATTCAACTTCAATCCGAAACAGTCGTTTACAGATTATGGTTTCCTGGTTGCTCCGGGTGCATACGAAGTAATTTTGAACACGGATAGTGTACAGTTTGGGGGCAATGGGTTCTCTGACGATACCATTACACATTTCACGATATCCGATCCTTTATACAAAAAGGAAAAGAAAGAATGGTTGAAACTTTATATTCCTGCTCGTACAGCAATGGTATTGCGTAAAAAGTAAAATAACTACTGTCATAATAAAGAAAAGAGCCATTTTCTATATGAAAATGGCTCTTTTCTTTATTATGATAAGCTTTTACTATTTCAGGCTCTCTTCTACCTGTCCCAACATTTTCTTAATTTCAGCTCTATCCGGAGACAAAGCTACAGCTTCTTTCAAGTAATCTGAAGCTTTCTTGAAATCGGCATCAGCAGCAGCTTTTTCCGTTGCATATTTGTCTGCATCAGAAGTAGCCAGTGGAGCGGCTTTTTTCAACACATTAGCTCCATTATTGTAGAACAACACTCCCAGACTGTAAAGAGCATCTGTTTTCCATTTTTTGTTGCTCAGCGTAGTTACTTGTTTGTAACTTTCTTCTGCCTTATTAATATCATTTGCTTTCTGGAATTTTTGTCCTTCTTTCAAATAATGGATAGCATATAGTTTTTCCATTGTTTTATTACCCGGAGCAATTTTAAGTCCGGCTTCCAATGTTTCCACCATTTCCGCATCCTTTTTCAAATCTTTTAATGCACCAGCTTTACGGGCATATGCATTGGCTACATTATAATTCTTTTGGATGGCCACATCGAAGTATTTCACCGCATCAGCATATTTTTTTATCTGATCAGCACATACACCACAATTATAAGCCATTACGGAATCAGAATTATTTGTTTGCTTCAAATACGCATCGTATTTAGTAAAAGCAACCTGGTAATTCTTAGCATTTAAAGCGTCATTTCCTTCTTTTTTTAATTGATTAGGGTCTGTTTGACCAAAGATACTACCTGTGGCACAGCACAAAGCAGCAAGCAAAATAAATTTTCTCATGGTTCTTAAAATGTGTCTTTTTAATTGTTTATCGTTCAAATGTAACAAGAAATGAATAGAATAACAAAGCTATTTTGTTTTTTATAGGCTCTTTCACACTACGAAACATACATTTTATTCACATATGATGGCGATAAACATACTTCTTTCTGATTGTTTAGAAAGTACATAAGCCTGTTATCAGTTGATTTATATTAATAAATAGATATAAAATAAAAAGATGGATTCTTCTCACGCTTGAGAAGAATCCATCACACACAAACAAAACAAACAATACTCTACATTTTTCTTCTCAGATATCTGTAGAACAGTGATACAAATGTATATTGAAAAAATAAAAGTTGCTATTATGTCTGGAAATTCAGTATCTACATTCGGAAATTTAGTACAAATATTTATTATTTTTAAAACTTGATTATTGCTGATAAGTGGAGAAATAGGCTATCGATATATTAATACAAACTATTATTGAAATGTATGAATTATCAGCCGAATTTATTTCTACAAAGAATTCATACGAAAGCCTGATATGACTTCTAATGATTATTATAAAGCTGACTAAAAAGTAGAATTCAGTTGTATTTCATTGCCACTGCATATGCTCTATTTGTTGATAATCAACCTGTTGTGTAATAATTGAATATTACTAAATTTAGGAAAGATATTTTAGTTTGACAGAGTTTGTGCACAACTGAATCTTGTTAATTACTTTTTATTTATTAGTTTTGCAGTATCAATATAACCAGATAAAATATAGACAAAATGAAGAAATTAAAAAATGTACTACTATTGTTATTACTATTAGCTTCAACAAATAGCATAGCTAGAAGTAGTTTCTCTCAGGACAGCCCGCGAATTGTTAATATCATTAATTTTATTCGTCAAATAGAACCTAGAGATAAAAATATAACAGAACAGGTTTTTTATGAGACTGTACACGAACAAGTGAAACTGCTCATGAAATACAATTTGCAAGGAACCTTTCTGTTACAGTACGATGCTCTCATTAATCCTCGTTACCAAGCTCTACTTAAAAAAGAAATAGAACGTGGTTCTGAGGTCGGTGGATGGTGGGAAATTACCCAGCCACACGTTGAAGCTGCAGGATTAACATGGAGAGGACGTTATCCTTGGGATTGGCATGCAAATGTGGGGTTTGCCACTGGATATACTACTGAAGAAAGAGAGAAACTGATAGACGTCTATATGGAAAAATTCAAATCTATATTTGGTAGATATCCGTCTTCCATCGGTTCATGGTTTATAGACGCTCATTCGTTAGAATACATGTATGACAAATATGGTATTATAGCTTCCTGTAATTGTAAAGATCAATATGGAACGGATGGTTACACTTTATGGGGAGGTTATTGGAATCAGGCATATTATCCCAGCCGTCTTAATGGATATATGCCTGCGCAAACAGCCAAAGGACAGATACCGGTACCTGTTTTCCGAATGTTGGGAAGTGACCCTATCTATCAATATGACACAGGTGTAGGACATACAATACAAGGAGTTATTACTTTGGAGCCTGTGTACAAAAATGCAGGTGAAAGCGAGAAATGGGTGAGAAAATTCTTCAAATCTATCTTTGAAGATCCATGTCTTGGGTTCAATTACACACAAGTCGGACAAGAGAATTCATTCACATGGAATACTATGAGAAAGGGACTTGAAATGCAAATGCCAATTCTTGCATCTTTGCAACAGGAAGGTAAAATCAGAATAGAAACATTAGAGACTTCGGGTAAATGGTTTAAGAAGAAATATCCTTTGAATCCACCGACATCTGTTACAACACTAACAGATACATATGATAATGGACAAAAAACAGTATGGTTTAATAGCCGCTATTATAGGGCAAATCTTCTTTGGGAAAATAATACAATCCGTTTTAGAGACATTCATCTTTTTGATGAAAATCTGGAATCTGATTATTTGAAACAAGCTGGTATTTCCAATCAATGTATTTATATGACTTGTCCTATCATTGACGGTTTTCTTTGGAGTACCCCTAATGATTTGGCAGCTATCCGTATATACACGATGGATAATAGTAATCATCCTAAGGAAATTATTATGGACAAAATGTTTGTTAAAGTAATAGGAAAAAAAGCGACTGAGATAATTTGTTGTACTGCTTCAGGGAAAGAGTATACTTTTACTATGAATGAAAAACAGATTGAAATAAAGAGTAATGATCAGAATCAGTGGATGATGAGATTGAATGTAGCCAAAGGTAAAATATTCCCTTTAAATATTGCCAATAACCAACGAATTATGAAAGCGCAAATGAAAAATATCAATTATGGAATCATTTGTGAAAAAGGTATAATGAAACAAGTTAAAGACGGGGTTTTGTTTGTTCCTGAAAAAAACAAGATTGTAATTGATTGTTCAAATCAAAAAATTTGAGATTAGGATAATAAGTAGGTCTTTTGTATGTTAAAAGAATACCTGTTATGTGCTTTTTAAGATTTGAATAAATTGGACTTTTCAAAAACATTTCTCTATAATATAAAACAATCATAATCAGTATCACTCAGAGCCTATAAGAAAAATTTATTTATAGTATAATAATTATTTCGACTTTGGGTTCAAGTGATTATTTGTAGTTATGCATTACAATTAAATAATTCATTAATATGAAATTTACGATGAGAACAATAACAACTTCCTTTGTTTTTTTGACATTTATTGTTATCTGTAACCCGATTTTTGCTCAATTCACAGAAAAAGAATTTGATGTGGATTTATGGGCAAATGGACTCCCTAACACAAATGGTATAGATCATACTCCTTTTGATGATAACATCCAAAATTATAAACCTTCATTACGGATATTCCTGCCTTCGAAAGAAAGAGCGACCGGGCGTGTTATTATTGCTTGCCCGGGTGGTGCATACGGTGGATTGGCTTATAGACATGAGGGGTACGATTGGGCTCCGTTCTTCAACCAATTGGGCATTGCTTATGCTGTCCTGAAATATCGTATGCCAAGGGGAAATCGAGAGGTTCCATTCTCTGATGCGGAAGAGGCCATACGACTCGTAAAAGAAAAAGCAAAAGAGTGGAATATAAATCCGGCAGATATCGGAATTATGGGGTCTTCTGCTGGTGGTCATCTGGCTTCAACAATAGCGACACATACAAAGGCAGATTTGCGTCCGGCATTTCAAGTATTATTTTATCCGGTAATAACTATGGATAAAGCCTTTACTCACATAGGATCGCATGATAATTTATTAAAAAAAGATGCCTCTAAAGAACTGGAAGATATGTATTCTAATGAAAAACATGTGACAGACAAAACTCCCAGAGCCTTTATTGTTTTTTCTGACGATGATAACGTTGTGCCTACACCTAATGGAGTATATTATTATCTGGCATTAAAGAAGAATAGAGTTCCTGCTTCTATCTTCATTTATCCATCAGGAAGACATGGATGGGGATATAAAGGGGATTTTAGGTATCATAAAGAAATGTTGCAAGACTTGAGGGCTTGGCTTGACAGTTTCTAAGAAATATGTGGGAGGAGTAGATTTTTTTCAATAGCGGATATTGCATAAGTTTATTCCAATAATTATAAAAATAGTTTTTAGGGTTCATTTTATACATATGTTTTAAATCTCCCATAAATGACGGCTGAGCCCAAAACATTAGCTCAGCCGTAGTAACTTATTGATAACCACCCAAACAACGAAAGGCAAGCAGTCTTTTTATTGACTACTTGCCTTATCGTTGTGATTCCGAAGCGATTCGAACGCTTGACCCACGCCTTAGAAGGGCGTTGCTCTATCCAGCTGAGCTACGGAACCATCCTTAATTGCGGTGCAAAGGTAATGCTTTTTCTGAAACTTCAAAAATATTTCTGTATTTTTTTGTGTCTTTCTCTGTGCAGAAAAGGCTATAATCCTAAAGGTAAGCCTGTTAAATACCACAAAATAAATAACAAAGTCCAGGCTATTAAAATGTAAACAGAATAACGCCATGTATATCTTAATAGGGAAAGATAAGAGGAGTTCTTGTCATATTGCTGCATATAGGTCAATACTAAAGGCATATAAAAAAGAAAAGGAGTAATGGCATTGGTTGCACTGTCTCCTATACGAAAAGCACACTGCACTACATCCGGAGAGACACCTATTTTATCGAATATCGGAATGAAAATGAATGCCATAAATGTCCATTTGGAGGTTGCAGATACCATGATGAGATTGATCAGCGCACTGAATATGATAAAAAGGATAAGAGTCGACAAGTTGCCAAACTCAATAGAAGAGAGTAGATTTGCTCCCATTATAGCCAGGCACTTGTCAAGGTGTGAGTACTCAAAACAGGCAAACATCTGTGCCGCAAAAAAGGCGATAACAAAATATACTCCCAGTAACTTCATCGGTTGTGCCAAACCTTCTATCACATCTGCATCCGTACGATACCGCCCTGAACTGAATCCGTAGATCATTCCCATAAGTCCGGCTCCCAAGGAAATGAGAAACAATATTCCCATAATAAAAGGAGAACGCATCAAATTGCCACTTACACCACGCAAAATACCATAGGAAGAGAAAGTTAGCCAAAGTACTAAAGCAACATAGGCCACGCCTACAATGATGGCCATTGTTAAAGCACGGCGTTCCTTACGAGAAAGCGGTTTATAACCTTCAAAGAGTGTACTTCCACCATAATTGCCCATAGCCGGAAGTAATTTACGACGCGTTACCCAATAAACTACGGCAGCAATGAGAAAAGTAGAAACAAACATGAAAAAATAATTGCATAACGGCCCCGTATCACCGTGTTCTATACCACCTGCCACTGCGGCTTCTTCTGTGGTGCGGGCCAGCAAAGGATCCATCGTACTTAATACAACATTAGCACTATAACCGCAAGCTACAGATGCATAAGCTGTGATAATTCCAGCTACCGGATGTAACCCCACGGAATGAAACAAAGTAGCAGCAATAGGCAGCAATATAATATAACCAGCATCACCTACTACGTTTGATAGCAATCCCAGGAAAATAACCCAAAGAATAATTTTCTCTTTCTCCTGCTTTCCACGAATTCCCTGCCGGATACAAGCATCTATAAAGCCGGAGTGTTGCGCTACTCCTATACCAAACATAGCTACAATTACCATTCCCAAAGGAGCAAATCCTGTGAAATTGGTGACTATATGACGAAGCAACCAGCGAATACCTTCCGGACTTAACAAGCTTTGCACACGAATTTCCTCACCTGTTTGTGGCAATGTAACGCTTAGTCCGTAGATGTCAAATATCCACGAAAGAAGCACAACGAACATTGTCAGCACAAGGAACATTGTGGCCGGATGTGGCATGCGCCATTTGCTATTCTTCATCGGCTTCCAGATTATCAAGATCGAGGATACGAAGTTCAAATGCACGTACTACCAGACGGGTAGCATTCACCCCTACCCGTTCTCCATTAGGAAAGAGTCGTCCGACAAGATCGTTCTGCCGTTTTTCGAGCGACTTCACTCCAAAAGGCATACCCTTGAGATTGGCTATCATCTCTTTGGTATATCCCAAGGCGAGATGGCGTAAAAAACGTTCGTCATATTCATCGATATCGTAATTGATAACAGCTTCTTGGCGTTTGGCATCGTTACCTACAGAGGCTTTAAAACGATCTACTATCTTCTCAAGTATGGGATAGTTGAATACAAGTTTCTTGCCGTCCATCACTGCTTGTACATCTGTCTTAGTCAACAGTTCACCTGTCTTCAGGATAATGCCGTCTGCTCCTGCATTCAGTACATCTACCCATAGTTTTTCATTCAATATTTCACCTGTGAAGATAAGCACCCGTACTCCTTTGTAACGTTTGAATATATTGCGGCAGATATCTACTCCAATAGTGGTAGAACCACCCAAACCAAGATCGAGCAGTACCAGATCGGGTAATTGGGCTTCCATTAACGGCCAGAATTCTGCTTCAGTCATAGCTGTCCCAATAACTTCTGCATTGGGTATTTCATGCCGGAAAATCTCTTCTGTACCTTTTAATTCCAGCTTTACATCTTCTACGATAATTACTTTAAATTTTCTGTCTTCCATACGTTTCGTTACATATATTGTTATGACTCGTTACACATATTATTATACTGCTTTACATCTATTGTTATCATCGCCTGGGTATGGTAAAGTAAACAGTAAACCCTCCCCCCACAGCAGGCTCGGCATTGATACGGCATCCACGTCGTCCGGCAAATTCATCATGATCGCGAATAATTTGCTTACATATCAGATATTCCGTACCGCGGAGTTCTCCTTTTTCACCTGCAGTCATACGTGCCAGATTGGGATAAAACAATTGGTTCAGCTCTTCTACGCTCTTTTCGCGACGGGTGTCGGTAAAAAGAAAGCGTACATATTCATCCTCTTCTCTGGCTCTTAATTTCAATATTCCGTTTTTAGACCCATCGAGCGCTTCGTCTATCAGATTTTCAAGAAGAAAACGAAGTTGATTGATATCTCCGATAACCCGGCCCTCCGTTGGTTCGAGCATTAACTCAACTCCGGTTCTTTTTCCCTTACTAACCCTCCGGAAATACTTAGCTGCATATTCAAAAAGATCGGAAACCTGAATCGTACTCCGCCGGAATGTAACCTCTTCCAATTGCCGGGAAGCACAGGAACTAAGGATGGTAAAGATGCCTTTGTAGTACTCTATCAATTCACTGATAGCTTCCACATTCTCCCGTTCTTCTGCTTCTGAAAGATTTTGTGTATTCAACTTACCAACGATCTGTTTTATTTTATTGGGATAATAAACAGTCTCGTGTTTGATGGTAGAAAGGCAATTATCGAGTACCATATTCTGAACATGCAGCATACTGTCTTCCCAGGAAGCACGTTGTGCTTCTTCATGTGCAGATTCAATATCCCGGTATTTCATTGCCAGTTTCACTACAGCATTGAACACTACGATTGCTACGTAACGGGCCACCAATTCAAACAGCAAACGATCTGTTTCTAATTCAGTTCCTTCACGGCGTTCCAGGTAAAGCACACCTACACACTGATGCTCTCCTCCGGCATCCACCATCAATGGAATGGCCTGTGCAAGCCCGTCAGACTGATAAGCTTGCTCATTAAAACAACGTTGCATCAACTCAGGCATCGCATCAAGCCGAGGATTGGAAGCAAACTCTAAATGATGGGTAGTCTCATTGTACACGGCAAGGCTGAGTCTATCAATTGTGAGTAATTCGTTGATAGAATCAAATGCTTCGTCAACGAGTCGTTGAGGAATCTCCTTCAATGTATCCTCTTCGCGCTGTAAGGCTTCGGCCGACTCCTGTGAACGTATCAGTGAAGAAGCGAAAACTTTTTTGTTTATCTCAAGCACCTGTTCTAAATTCAGACGGTTGAGCAGGCGTTTGCGTATATAGATTAGATAATAACCTGCCAGAGAGATTACCAACAAAAGGATGCAAAGGATAATACCTACTATCTTGTTCGTTGTAGAACGTTCCAATTGGCGGCAGTATCCCTCCAACGACTGATCTTCACTTTGCAGCTTATAAAGGGCTGTAAATGCTGCATTATTATAATTATATCCGTCCAACTGTTTTAGTGCAAGAAAAGCGACCGCTGCTTCATTCCTTATATCCAGTATGGCATGGAAGTCTGAATCGAACATTTCATTCCACCAGGTCAGTTCGGCCGGAGTACCTTCACCAACCAGTTTCATGTATCGATAGGGCCGGCGGGCATATTTCTTATAATGCTTGTTCAACACCTTAATAGCGGAGTCTGCATATTGCAGGGCCGCTTCATAATAACCGTCTACATTAGCAAAATAGGCTGCATTGGCATAGTCTGATGCTTCGTCAAGCAATTGTTCATAATTGGAATCTACAGCCAGGCCTACGGAGTCTATTGCAGATGGAGCAAATGCCTGTTTAGCTTCTTTTACACAAGAAGAGCACAGGTATGAAGGCAATAGCAAACATAACAGCATTCCTATTATCTTTCGTACTCCCGGCGGAAGACGGAAATAAAAACGGCTTCCCCTACCCGGTTCACTTTCAACGCTGAACAGGCATACCCGGAACAAATCATTTGTTTTACGATACTTTTCAATGATACCTTTACAGTTCATCAGTCCGAAGCCACTTCCTTTATTCTGTCTCAGTATTTCCGTATCCTCAGTATCTTTCATTCCGATAGCACGTGAATCGTATACCTTCTCGCCAATAATACGCGCCACATCTTCGGCAGAAAGTCCACGTCCGTTATCTTCTACCGATATTTCAACGTATTCTTCAGTCTGGCGGGCATAAATATGTATTTTCCCTCCTTCAGGAGTATATTTACGGGCGTTTTCGGCCAATGTATTTATCATAAACAAAGTCAATGCCTTGTCTGCCTTTACCAATACCTGTGTAGATTCTATTTCGAGTGTCTGATTCTTCATTTCAAAGGCTCTGCGTCCTTTCCCTAAAAGTTCGAAAAGCTCGTTCAGGCTGAAAATTTCTATATTTAGGCTCAATGTACCCTGTTTCATCTTAATCCACAAGGCAAGAATATCATTGTATTCATTGATCGTAGTCACTAACTCGTCAATGTATTGATATTTTTCTTTTTTGATCCGCAGATCTTTCATGAAACCTTTTTCCGTCAGTTTGTGCACCTCGTTGAGTATGCGGTCTATATAAGGATTGATACCATTCACAATGGCAAGACACGACTTCTTTATCAGATTCTGGCGTTTGTTGGCAGCAATATGTTGTTCATAGACATAACGTTGCTTTTCCAGTTGATTACGCTCGTCACTGAGGGTGGCAATGGCCTGCTCATTATCCATAGCCCACTCCACATAGGGTATCAATATATGTACCAATGCCTGTTCATCGCGGCTCAGCCGATGATTGTGAACGAAATTTGCCTTTCCTTCTTCGGTAACCTCCAATGTAATCCGGTCCGGTCCGAACAAGCGGTCAATACCTTGCTGAATAAGAGGTATATTCATCGGAATAAAAGCTGTAATATCCCGGCAGAGAATCAGCGTCTGTTGCAACCGTTCGGTGTAAATACGATTTTTTATTTTAGAACGTTTATTGAAAATCCAGAATAAAACGATTACCAGGAACAAACCTACCGTAACAAAGAAAAGTACGATATTTAACTGTTTGGACTCTGCTTCCAGATAGGCGTAACGACTTTCCAGTTCCTTGTCCTGACGGGTATCATTTAATATATCCAGGTAGATATTGCGGTTGTAGTCGGACTCCGGTTTCATACCCAAACCTGCATAAGAGACACTCAACTGTTCGCGAATACGGGATATCCATTCAGGTACAGTTTTGACTCTCTCCTGCCCTATCCACGTCATTTCGGTGAAAATGGTGTCAGCACCGACAAAAGGCTGCAGTTTGTCCAACGTATCGGCATCATGGTGATAATACAAAAGATGATGATGATTTACGCATTCCAGTGCTTTACCCAGAGAATCGAGTGCTTCGGAATACAGACCATGAGCATTGAAGTACTTTCCGATAGAGACATAAGCACCGGCAATCTGATACAGGTCATCGTATTCCTTGAAAGTCTGTAAGGCCTTTTCTCCCAATCTTAAAGGTAATAAAGAGTCAATTGGTATGCCCAGCTGCTTCAATGAATGTGAACGTCTTGACACAATCAGATCAAAATCTCCTTCAGGTATCAGCAGGTTAGCCAATCCCTGCATACTGTTTCCGACAAAATAAAGATAACCTTCACGGGAAGCCAGTCGCCAGGTAGTATAGAGTTCGTCATATTCATGTAATTTCCGTTCGTCCGGTGTATCACCTTCACACAAAGAAGCCGATCCTTTGATATAATGAAAATAAAGGTATTGATTGGTATCTTCATTCAAAGCTTCGTCTTGCGGAATCTTATCCAGTGCTGCCATTGCTTCGGGACGTTGCTGAAGATAATAATAGTAAACGGCAGATACTATAAAAAACTCAGTAAAGGCATAATTCAACCGTAGCGTCTCATGCTTGTCTGCAAAAACATTACTGTCTTCACGAATACGTTTCATTCGCCGCATAGCGCTGTTGCGATAATCGTAATATTCTTTGTTCATGCCCGCCCGCTGGTAGATTTTCATCAGTCCCACATCCGCAATAAGCAATTCCAGTTCATTTTTAGTGAGTCCGTATACTTCTTTGTGCAAACCTTCAGCGCGTTCAAAATCCATTTTCATAAATGCACAAAATCCCAGATTATTGCAAGCCTCTGCTTTTCCCTGGTTGTAAAGGCGGGATTTGTTATAGGCTTCCAATGCAGGATGATAGGACGAATCCAGATTTTTGTAACGATAAGCATACGCTCTTCGATTCAAAGAGTCGATAAAACGTACCTCTTTGGTAGGTGCTGTACCGACACACGAAAAGAGTGCTGTGAGCAACAGCATGCACAGTATATACAAAGGTAGGTGACGGTTCATCGTTTTAATAATTATTCGATGTGCCAATTACCATGCGGTATGTTAAAATAGTGTAGCCAATTA
Organism: Bacteroides sp. HPS0048; assembly: GCF_964240755.1. Lineage (NCBI taxonomy): Bacteria > Pseudomonadati > Bacteroidota > Bacteroidia > Bacteroidales > Bacteroidaceae > Bacteroides > Bacteroides sp. HPS0048. The sequence continues at coordinate 76,499 of NZ_CAXSVC010000004.1, forward strand.
GCATATTGGCACATTATCCTATTGGCGCATTATTTAATCTCGCAAATCTACAAATATTTCCCGTGAATAGGAATGAAAAAATATTTTTTCTACAATAAGTCTTTTAGATTGTCGGGAGATTTCATACCTTTGCGGGCAAATTAACAAATAGGTAACAACTATTATAAAATGAGCGAAAAAGCACCCTTTATGGTATTCTCGGGAACCAATTCGAGATACCTGGCAGAGAAAATCTGCGCCAGCCTCAATTGTCCTTTGGGAAACATGAATATCACCCATTTTGCAGATGGTGAATTTGCTGTTTCTTACGAGGAGTCAATCCGTGGTTCACATGTATTCCTGGTTCAATCCACTTTCCCAAACTCTGACAATTTAATGGAACTTCTGCTGATGATTGATGCAGCAAAAAGAGCATCTGCAAAGAGCGTAGTTGCTGTTGTTCCATATTTTGGTTGGGCTCGTCAGGACAGAAAAGACAAGCCTCGTGTTTCTATCGGCGCAAAATTGGTAGCCGATTTACTTGCAGTAGCAGGTATTGACCGTCTGATCACAATGGACCTTCATGCTGACCAGATTCAGGGATTCTTTAACATTCCGGTTGACCATTTGTATGCTTCGGCAGTGTTCCTTCCCTACATTCAGTCACTGCATCTGGAAAATTTAGTTATCGCTACTCCTGACGTAGGCGGTTCAAAACGTGCAAGTACATTCTCAAAATACCTCGGTGTACCTTTGGTACTTTGTAATAAATCGCGTGAGAAAGCTAACGAAGTTGCCTCTATGCAGATTATTGGTGATGTAAAAGATAAAAATGTTGTTTTAATTGATGATATCGTAGATACAGCAGGTACGATTACTAAGGCCGCCAATATTATGGTAGAAGCCGGTGCAAAATCTGTACGTGCTATTGCAAGTCATTGTGTTATGTCAGACCCTGCTTCTTTCCGTGTACAAGAATCAAGTCTTACTGAAATGGTATTCACCGATAGCATCCCCTATTCTAAAAAATGTGCTAAAGTAAAACAGTTAAGTATTGCAGATATGTTTGCCGAAACGATCAGACGTGTCGTGAGCAACGAATCAATCAGTTCACAATACATTATCTAAGACAAACGATCCTGATAAATAAAAAAGTGGCGGCACAAATAATAAAGATTGTGTCGCCACTTTTTGTAAAGCCCATTTTAAAGTGCAAATTAACGTAGATTTTTGTAGATCAAGAGTTCTACCATTTGAATTAATTCTTTGCGAAAATTTGCGTTAATCTGCGTTTCAACTAAAAAGTATCTTTTCCGTACGGGAGCTCCCTACTCCAATCTTCCAAATTTATAGTTCCCTTTACGAATAATTTTGCCATTACTATCTGTTTCAACAAACGGCCCGTGCTTCTTTCCCTGCTTGAAGAATCCTTCGTAACGATGTCCGTCTTTATCTTCCTGGATACCTTTACCTTCTTCAAGGCCATTTACAAATCCGCCTTTATACTTTGTGCCATTGGTCAGAATTAATATTCCTTCTCCATTGGGCTGATTATTTTTCCATTCTCCATCGTATGTATCACCGTTACTCCAGGTGTACTTACCACGCCCGTTTCTTTTGTTCTCTTTCCAGTGTCCTTTATATACAGCTCCGTTTGCCCAGGTAAATGTACCCTCACCATCCTGCATACCGTTCTTGAAATTTCCTACATATTTATCGCCATTCGCATGATAATAGATACCTGCTCCGGTGCGTTCACCCTGTACATATGAACCTTCATAGCGATCTTCTCCCAAATAGAAAATACCTTGTCCATGTTGCAGATCGTCCATCCAGTCACCTACATATTTTTCTCCGTTGGTATATTCGAAAGTTCCTTTACCTTCACGGACATCGTTCTTCCATTCGCCATCATATTTGCAGCCGTTGTTCCATGCCAACACACCTTTGCCGTCTTTCTTATCATTTTTCCAGGTACCTACATATTTCGAACCGTCTCTCCAGGTATATGTGCCCTGACCTTCTCGTTTATCATTAGCCCAATTCCCTTCATAGATATCTCCGTTATGGTAATACATCGTACCTTGTCCATGTTGATAGTCCTGGAACCACATACCATCATAGCGGTTATTATTCATAAAGTAGAAAATTCCTTTTCCATGCTGCTGATCCTGAAACCATTGCCCTTCATACTTTTCTCCATCAGGGAAGGTATATATTCCGAAGCCTTCACGTTTTCCCTTTACATACTCCCCTTCGTATACGTCTCCATTCTTAAAAACAGTCTTTCCTTTACCATTTGGTTTACGGCCTTTCATCTCTCCGGTATACACGGAGCCGTCTTTAAATGTATAGTTTCCTATCTTGATTTCAGTGGAGAAAGTGTCTTTTATTTTTCCGAAAAAACCACCTTTGTTTTGTGCTATAGCGCCTTCCTGAGAAAGAAAAACCAATATGAGTGCAGTATATAGATATTTCATTAATTTACAGATTACAAGTTACGAATTACGATTAGCGATGTGACAAAGATACAATTTCTCAGGCAAAACACACAGCTATCATCCCCTTTTTATGACAACTTTTTACCTGCGATGACCTCTTTTAATGTCTCTTTGCACAAATAGCGATTGGCCAATTCTTTCATTTCTTCGGGTGTAACTTCCTTTACAGCCTGCAATGAGCGGGCAAAATAAGTATCATCAAGCTTTGAAGTGTAGATGAACATCCACGCATCTGCCAATGAGAAAGGGGATTCATAATTACGACACATTTCTCCTAACATATAGTTGCGTACCATTGTCAGTTCACTCACAGGTACGGGTTCAACCTGTAATTTATCAATCTCATGATAGACCTCCCTGATTAAAAGCTCTACATATTCATTATCTGCTTCCGTACTAATCAGAATCATACCGCTTCCGGGATAAAACAGGGTACCTGCTGAAATGCCATAAGTATATCCCTTATTTTCCCGGATATTAGACATCAGCCTACTGCCAAAATAACCTCCGAAAATGGTCATCAATACACGTAGTTTAAGATAATCCGGATGTGTACGTTCAATAGTTGTAGCGCCTAACTTTATGGCACTCTGTAACGCATCATCCCGTTCTACAAATATTCTTTTATCAGGCGTAGTGGTAAAAGTATATTCTTTTTTCACCAAAGGATACCGATAGTTACCAAAAGGAGTATTACCGAAAGCAGACTCTACCTTGTGGATAACATCATCTGTTACGTTACCGGACAAGAAAATTGCGCAATTACCGGAATGATAATATTCATCATAAAATTCACGAAGCACGTCGGGAGTTATCAAACGGTAATCTTTCTCTTCTGTTAAACGCCCACATGGGTGTTCGTTTCCATAAAGTGCAGTGAGCAAACTTCGTTGAGCAAGAAAATCAACTTTGGAGGAATTAACAAGATATTGCTGTATGTTTACATCAAGTACTGTGTTCAGCTCTTTTTCGGGGAAAAGAGGCTCTTTTATTATAGACTCTAATATTTCGAGTGTTTCAGCGAAATACTTATTTAAAGAATATAGCGTGATATATGCGTATTCCGACGAACTGGAAAGTTCCAACCATGCACCATAATAATCCAGTTTCTCTGCAATCTCCGAAGCAGTGTACTTAAGAGAGCCTTCACGAAGCATCCGATTCGTGAAAAGAGCCTGTAATTTCTGAGTTTGCTGCCATCGCCCTCCGGCAAAAAGAATGTCCATACGTACTACGTCCTGTTCTCCTGCCTTGATTACCGCCAAAGGAATGCCATTGGGCAACGTAGTCCGCATTGGAAGGGTAACAATCAAATTTTCCAGGTCCTGGATCTCGGGTTGTATCGTTCTATCCATGGTTGCGATATAAAATCATTTTTTATTTTTCAGAAACTCCTCTGCTCGTGCGAGATCCTGGGGGGTATCAATACCAATCGTCTCTACTTCACTGACTCCTACTTTGATTGTATAACCATTCTCTAGCCAACGGAGTTGTTCCAACGATTCGGCCAGTTCCAAAGAAGACTGTGGAAGCGAAGTTATCTCTTTCAATATTTCGGTACGATAGGCGTAAAGTCCAATATGTTTATAGTAGGTATGATTCTGAAGCCATTCGGACTTTTCCACACCGCGCAGATATGGAATCACAGAGCGACTGAAATACAATGCATTCCAGTTCTTGTTTACTACTACTTTAGGTGAGTTTGCATTTTCCAGGGTTTCAAAAGCATCATTAGTATCAAAAGGTTTAACTAATGTAGCTATTTGAGTCGTTGCATCTTCAAAACAGGCTTTTATTGCCTGCAATTGTGATGGCTGGATAAAAGGTTCGTCCCCTTGTATATTAACCACAACATCAAAATTACCACCAATTTTAGTCGCAGCTTCATAACAGCGGTCCGTGCCGCTCTTATGTTCTACGGACGTCATGACTACTTTACCACCAAAAGCTTTTACCGCAGCTTCAATACGCACATCGTCCGTTGCCACATAGGCGTCATCAAGTATCCCTGCCACTTGTTCGTATACACGCTGTATTACGGTTTTTCCTCCTAATATAGCCAGCGGCTTTGCAGGAAAACGTGTAGAAGCATAACGGGCAGGTATTATTCCTATAAATTTCATATTATTTTAAATCTAAGTAATCTAACTCTTTTAATCCTTTCCGGACATATTCTTGCTTCATATCCTTTGGTCTCAATATCTTGCCGTCGTACATTAACAGGTCTATATCCAGACAGACTTTTTCTTTCACTTTATCACCAGGTCGACGACCGGCTTCACGTTCTATGGCTTTCAGCTCATCTACTACGCACTCTTCATCCAATTCGGTAACAAACTCTGCCACCTGATTGGAAAACAATGCGAAACTCCTCAAATACAGTGGCTCTGTTTCCTCCTCCGTTGCAAAACGAACAGTAGGAAACAGCGCCTGTAGCCTTTGGCGTGCCAGAAGGAGGTTCTTCTTCCGGTTGTAGTTACTTCCAATACAGATAAGACAACGCTTCAATGGTAGAATTTTTAATTAAACAGATCGTCTAGTCCAAGTTCTCCAGAGTCTTCTGAGCCAATCTCCGATCCGGCACAAGGATCAAATCCTTCGGGTAACTGGAAATGCTCTGTCGGATCGTATCCTAATGTCTTGTCGTCAAATACCTTTTTCATATATTTTCCCCAGATAGGTAATGCCAAAGAAGCTCCTTGTCCGTAGGTCATCGTATCAAAATGAATATCACGTTCCTCGCCTCCTACCCAGCAACCGGATACAAGTGAAGGAACAAAACCCATAAACCAACCATCGGAATTAGCATTCGTAGTACCTGTTTTACCACCCATATCGGCTGTAATACCATATCGGCTGCGAACACGTCCACCAGTACCTTCGTTGATTACTGCACGGAGCATCACCAACATTTTATAAGCACTCGACGCACTGATAACTTCATCCATTTGCGGAGCAAACGTTGAGAGTACGTTGCCTTCATTATCTTCGATACGGGTAACAAACAACGGTGCCACACGAATACCCTTATTGGCAAATGCCGTATAAGCGCTCACCATCTCTCCTACCGAAATTTCACACGGACCGAGACAAAGCGATACAGTTGGCATTATGTCTTTGTTGCGAACCCCAAAACTATGTATCAACCGTACCAATGCATACGGATTCAATTTCCCCATCAAATATGCCGATACCCAGTTACTGGAATTAGCCAATCCCCATTTCAGGGTTACAAGTTCTCCGTAACGTTTTTTAGTACTGTTACGCGGAGTCCAGGGTATACCGTTTTCATCCATTAGCGTCTGCTCTACGTGGCGGGTTTCGTCACAAGGAGAATACCCGTTTTCCATAGCCAGCGCATAAAGGTAGGGTTTTATTGTAGAACCCACTTGACGGCGTCCCACCATAGCCATATCATACTTGAAATAGTTATAGTTGGGGCCTCCCACGTAGGCTTTTACATGTCCATTGAACGGATTCATTGACATAAAACCGGTACGTAGAAAATGCTTATAGTATTTAATAGAGTCCATTGGTGTCATGATGGTATCTTTTTCACCTGCCCAACTGAACACAGACATCTCCTCCGGTGTATTGAATGCCTTCTTGATTTCAGCTTCCGAAGCCCCGTCTTTTTTCATTGCCCGGTAACGATCTGTTTGCTTTACAGCTCTTTCAAGGATTTCGTCAATCTGCTGTTGAGTCAGCATATTGCTGTATGGTGCTTTTTTACGGCCTTTTTTCTCTTTGAAGAATTGTGCTTGCAAATCTTTCATATGTTCTTCTACAGCTTCTTCGGCATAACGTTGCATGCGCGAATCGATGGTCGTATAAATTTTCAAACCATCGGTGTAGACATTGTAATTTGAACCATCCTTCTTTTTATTCTTTGCACACCACCCATAAAGAGGATCGGTTTCCCATGAAAGTGAATCCTCATAAAACTTCTGCATTTGCCAACCACGATAATCGCTTTTATCCGGTTTTTTAGCAGTCAGTACTCCACGTAGATATTCACGGAAATAAGTTGCAAGACCTTCATTATGCCCTACGCGATTGTAAGTCAGCGTTAACGGAAGCGCCTGCAAGGAATCGCGTTCTGCTTCGGTAATATATCCTGCTTTCTCCATTTGGCTAAGAACAACATTGCGACGTCCCAAAGCATTCGCCCGTATCTTCGAATTGCGGGATACCGGATTGTAGAGTGAAGGATTCTGGCACATGCCTACCAGCATGGCGGCTTCTTCCGTTTTCAGATCTTTGGGTTCGCAACCGAAATAAGTGTGAGCTGCCGTTTTTATACCTACTGCATTATTCAGAAAGTCAAATTTATTAAGATACATCGTCAGAATTTCTTCTTTTGTATAGTAGCGCTCCAGCTTCACAGCAATTACCCATTCAATCGGTTTCTGAAGAAGGCGCTGAAGCGTATTGCTTGCAACATTTTCGGTAAACAGCTGTTTGGCAAGTTGCTGAGAGAGTGTGCTACCTCCACCGGCACTTTTCTGCATCAAGATACCACGTTTCACTATGGCTCTGGAAAGAGCTTTCACATCAATACCCGAATGTTGGGCAAAGCGGACATCTTCGGTGGCAATCAAAGCGTTAATGATGTTGGGAGATAAATCAGCATAACTGCTGTAAACACGATTGTTCTGCTTTAATGAGAAAGTTCCGAGTACTTTTCCATCTTCGGAAAATATTTCGGCTGCAAATTTATATTCCGGATTTTCGAGTTCTTCTACCGGAGGCATATAACCTATCCAGCCATACGATATAGAAGCAAAAACAACCACACAAAGCAGTACTACTGCAGCAAAAAATATCCAAAGGGCTTTTATTATTTTTTTTATCATTGCGTTCTGTTACGAAATTATCAGTTTATTAAGTTGCAAAGATAGCTATTATTCAGAGAACGTACAAATTTCAATTCAAATCAAAGTTATTGAAAAGCAAAAAATAACTAAGAGCCAGTATGGATTCTCCTGTGGAATGCAATTTTCAACTTTCAACTTTTAATTTTCAACTTCATTCGTTGCAGATACCGCATTTTCTCTCTACCTTTACAGTCTGAAAACAAGTTCTATCAATATTAAAGATAACAGAATGGAAAACAGAAGTTTAGTAACCATTGCCGAGCATTCGAAAGAAAAGATACTTTATATGCTTGAAATGGCGAAGCAGTTTGAACAAAATCCCAACCGTCGGCTACTTGAAAATAAAGTGGTAGCCACTTTGTTCTTTGAGCCATCTACCCGTACCCGACTTAGTTTTGAAACAGCTGCCAATCGTCTTGGAGCACGTGTTATTGGGTTTAGCGACCCCAAAGCTACCAGTTCATCTAAAGGCGAAACGCTAAAAGATACGATTAAAATGGTAAGTAATTATGCTGATATTATCGTCATGCGTCACTACTTGGAAGGAGCTGCCCGCTATGCAAGCGAGATAACAACAGTACCTATTGTAAATGCCGGAGACGGAGCCAACCAACATCCATCACAGACAATGCTCGATCTTTACTCGATCTACAAAACACAAGGTACACTCGAAAATTTGAATATCTATCTCGTAGGCGATCTTAAATACGGACGTACCGTTCACTCCTTGCTAATGGCCATGCGCCACTTCAACCCTACTTTTCATTTTATAGCTCCCGATGAGCTGAAGATGCCGGAGGAATATAAAATATATTGTAAAGAGCATAATATAAGATACGTAGAACATACTGATTTTACCGAAGAAACGATTGCCGAAGCCGATATCCTTTATATGACCCGGGTACAACGCGAACGCTTCACCGATCTGATGGAATACGAACGAGTGAAAAATGTATATATCCTACGCGCTCAGATGTTGGAGAACACACGACCTAATCTGCGCATTCTTCATCCTCTGCCTCGTGTCAATGAAATAGCTTATGATGTGGATGAAAGCCCGAAAGCTTATTACTTTCAACAGGCGCAAAACGGGTTGTATGCCCGTGAAGCCATTCTGTGTGATGTATTAGGAATTACATTGGAAGATATAAAATAGAGTTAATGACCAAAGATATGAACGAAAATAAACAAGCCCTGCAAGTGGCTGCCCTCCGAAACGGGACTGTCATCGACCATATACCCAGCGAAAAACTGTTTACCATCGTACGGTTACTCGGACTGGAACACATGAAGAACAATATCACTATCGGCTTCAATCTTGAAAGCAAAAAATTGGGACGAAAAGGTATTATCAAAATAGCCGATAAGTTTTTTTGCGATGAAGAGATTAACCGCATTTCAGTAGTGGCTCCACATGTGAAGCTGAACATTATCCGTGATTATGAAGTTGTAGAGAAGAAGGAAGTGCGCATGCCGGACGATCTGAAAGGGATTATAAAATGTGCCAACCCTAAATGTATCACAAATAATGAGCCAATGGCCACCCTGTTCCATGTAGTGGACAAAGACAACTGTGTGGTGAAATGTCATTATTGTGAAAAGGAACAGCGGAGAGAAGAATTTACAATAACCAAGTAATTGACGATTAGACGATTTACTATTTACGATTGAAGAATACTATTTATTGTCAATCTATACATAAGAGTAATTTCAATCGTAAATAGTAAATCGTCCAATTGTAAATATTTAATTTATGCGTGTTGACTGGAAACCTGGAACAATGATTTATCCGTTGCCGGCCGTCATGGTGAGTTGCGGAAATAAAGAAAGTGAATACAATATAATTACAGTGGCATGGACGGGAACGATTTGTACGAACCCGCCCATGTGTTATATATCCATACGTCCGGAGCGCCACTCCTATTCCATAATAAAGAGAAACATGGAATTTGTGATTAATCTCACAACAGCAGAGATGGCATTCCCTACAGACTGGTGCGGAGTACGTTCAGGGAAAGAATATCATAAGTTTGAGGAGATGAAGTTAACGCCGGGTAAATGTACCGTAGTTAATGCCCCACTCATTGAAGAATCACCACTCTGTATAGAGTGTAGAGTAAAAGAAATCGTATCGTTAGGATCACACGATATGTTTATCGCCGATGTAGTAAATGTACGTGCTGACGAAAGCCACCTGAACCCGGAAACCGGAAAGTTAGAACTGGCAGAAGCCAATCCACTGGTGTATGTTCACGGTGGATACTACGAATTGGGTAGTAAAATAGGAAAGTTCGGATGGAGCGTCGAGAAGAAGAAATAACATGTTAACTGAATAATATGCCAATAATGCCGGTAGAAATAAAACAGATGCGTTCAGTCAATGACATACACACAAAATGTATGTCTCTTTCGTATGTCTGCAAAATAGCAGGTATAATGGCATATTGCCTTTTTGTATCACTATCAGTTGCCTCTGCACAAAGTGGTAAAAGCCCGGATAAAATAGACCGTCCCAATCACAGAAGATTCAATATCGGGATAAAGGCTGGCTTTAATGCTTCCATGTTTTTGGTATCGGATTTTAAGATTAAAGATGTGACCATTGATGAGATTCAGAACAACTATAAACTGGGTTACTTTGGTGCACTTTTTATGCGTATCAACATGAAAAGGCATTTCATTCAACCGGAAATATCCTATAATGTCAGTAAGTGTGAAATAACTTTCGATAAACTTGGATCACATCATCCGGACATTGAGCCGGATTATGCTTCGGTCACTTCCATGATCCATAGCATTGATTTTCCGATGCTCTATGGATATAATGTAGTGAAAGAGGGGCCTTATGGTATGTCTATTTTCTTTGGACCGAAACTTCGCTATATCTGGGGAAAGAAAAACGAAATCACTTTTGAGAATTTTGACCAGAAAGGAATACATGAACGTCTGTACCCTTTCAATCTGAGTGCCGTTATTGGCGTAGGTGTAAACATCTCCCGTATATTCTTCGATTTCCGATATGAGCAGGGAGTACACAACATTTCCAAATCGGTAACGTACGATAATATAAATTCTGACGGGAGTACCGGAGTAAGCAATATCACCTTCCATCGGCGCGATCAGGTACTCAGTTTCTCATTAGGAGTGATATTTTAATAGATAAATCTGCTTTTTTTTGTCGGATTATCATTCTTTTTCCATAAATTTGTGCGCTTAATAAAGAATCTCCAATAAGAAACTTATTTTTATATAATACAGAATGAAAAGAGACGATTTAATTTTCGATATTATCGAAAAAGAGCATCAACGTCAGCTTAAAGGTATCGAGCTGATAGCATCAGAAAACTTCGTGAGTGACCAGGTGATGGAAGCAATGGGTTCCTGCCTTACCAATAAATACGCCGAAGGATATCCCGGTAAACGTTATTATGGGGGATGTGAAGTGGTAGATCAAAGCGAACAAATCGCTATTGACCGTCTGAAAGAAATCTTTGGTGCCGAATGGGCTAATGTACAACCCCACTCAGGAGCTCAGGCCAATGCGGCTGTATTCCTTGCCGTATTAAATCCGGGAGATAAATTCATGGGATTAAATTTGGCACATGGCGGACACCTATCTCATGGTTCATTGGTCAATACTTCCGGCCTTATCTATACTCCATGTGAGTACAATCTTAATAAAGAGACAGGTCGCGTTGATTACGATCAGATGGAAGAAGTTGCTCTGCGCGAACATCCCAAAATGATTATCGGTGGTGGTTCGGCATACTCTCGTGAATGGGATTACAAACGTATGCGTGAAATAGCAGATAAAGTAGGCGCCATCCTTATGATAGACATGGCACACCCTGCCGGACTTATTGCTGCCGGTCTGCTGGATAACCCTTTGAAATATGCACACATCGTCACTTCAACAACACATAAAACATTGCGTGGCCCACGTGGAGGCGTTATCATGATGGGTAAAGACTTCCCTAACCCATGGGGTAAGACTACTCCGAAGGGAGAAATCAAAATGATGTCTCAGTTACTGGATTCAGCTGTATTTCCTGGAATTCAGGGTGGTCCGCTGGAGCATGTTATTGCAGCCAAAGCCGTTGCTTTTGGTGAATGCTTGCAACCGGAATATATAGAGTATCAGAAGCAAGTACAAAAAAATGCCTCTGTATTGGCTCAGGCACTGATTGATCGCGGTTTTACAATCGTATCCGGTGGTACGGACAATCATTCAATGTTAGTAGACCTGCGTTCAAAATACCCTGATCTGACAGGTAAGGTAGCAGAGAAAGCATTGGTAGCCGCTGATATTACAGTAAACAAAAACATGGTACCGTTTGATAGTCGTTCTGCATTCCAGACTTCTGGTATACGTTTAGGTACTCCTGCCATCACTACCCGCGGTGCAAAGGAAGATCTAATGTTAGAAATTGCTGAAATGATTGAAACAGTACTCTCTAATGTTGATAATGAAGAAGTAATAGCACAAATTCGTGCACGTGTCAACAAAACGATGGAGAAATATCCGATCTTTGCCTATTAAAGGCCGGAATACATAAATTAATAATTTACAACTTAGAGCCCGTGTATCATCTGTGAAGAAGATACACGGGATTTTTTTCTTCATTGTGAACTTTTTGTTTTAAATGATGTTCTTACTACATAAAAACGAGAAAAGATAATAAACCTATACTTAATTATGAAGCTGAAAAATCTATTATTAATGGGCGTTATGCTAATTGCAACCAGCGCCGTAGCTCAGGAGAACTGTACCTTCTTCTTCCCTAACCAAGAGGGACAACAAGTAACCCGCAATTGCTATACAGCTAACGGAAAGCTCTCCAGTATCCTCGTTTATCGTGTAGACCAGGTCTATGATTATCCATCCGGTACAGAAGCAATAGCCAGTTACACCTTCTCCAATGCTGCCGGTAAGCTTATAAACTCCGGGCAAATGGTAGCACGCTGTAACGATGGAGATTTCTCTATGAGTATGAACGGTGCCACCACTTTCCCTGCTGCAATGGATATGATGAATACAGATGTATACATGATCGGTGATTTGATGAATTATCCGGATGCGATGTCTGATCCGACAGATCCGGACGATGACAATGAATTTGACGACGCTACCATACGCCTGTATCAGAAAGGAAACAAAAACAATCGCGCAGAAATTACTCTCTCTGACCGACGCTTTGTTGCTACAGAAAGTGTAGATACTCCTGCAGGTCCTTTTTACTGTACGAAAATTAAATATGACATAGACATCTGGACACCGAAAGGAAAGATAGAGGGGTACGGATACGAATGGTATGCTCCCAACATTGGTATTGTCCGCTCCGAACAATATAACAAGAAAAACGAATTGCAATCTTACAGTGTGTTAGAGAAAATCAAGAAATGACACACTGGACTCTATATATACCCAAGAGTGTGGTGCTTTCTGTACGGAGAAGTCACATTTGACAATGATTCCTTTATGAGAGAGAAATCTCCACATTCTTTCCAAAAAAACAGAAATTGAGTAGTTGCTAAATCCATAGTAGCTACTCAGTTTTTAATAATAATGCGAAAAGTGGTTGAAATCAGTTGAGGATTAGTCTTTTATAGCACACAAGACGAGACGGATCGAGCGGATGACAACGGATCAGATTTCCTTTTTCCTTGATTATCAATAAATAAAATAAAAAGTTCCGTTGTCATCCGTGTGCATATATTATCATATTACCACATTATTCATCAGCTTAACCCGTCTATTTGGCCATCAACAATGTCAATATGTTTAGCTTGTGGCTCTTTGGGAAGTCCCGGCATACGCATGATCTCACCAGCAATAGCAACAATCATTTCTGCTCCGTTATTTATTACAATATCTTTAATATGAAACTCAAAATTATTGACTGCACCATATATCTTCGGATCGGCAGAAAATGAATATTGCGTTTTAGCAATACACACCGGATAATGAGTGATCCCCATCGTTTCGGCAAGCTTGATTTTCTTACGAGCTATCGTACTGTATGTAATCACACTTGCGCCATAGATACCGGTAGCAACTTTTTCTATCTTCTGTTCGATGCTATCATCATCTTTATAAGTGAATTGCAAGGGGGCGGATGGTTTTTTCTCAATAGTTTCCACAACGAGATTAGCCAGATCGACAGCTCCCTCTCCTCCTTCACTAAACGCATTATTAATGGCAAATCCTACTCCTAATTCTTCACAATGACGACGAAGTAACTCCATTTCCTCATCCGTATCACTGGCAAACTTATTGAATGCAACAATTACCGTCTGGCCAAAAGCACGAAGATTACGAACATGTTTATCGAGGTTACGAAGTCCTTCTTTCAGGCCCTCCATATTGGGATCTTTAATGCGATCAAGACTAACGCCGCCATGCATTTTCAATCCCTGTGCTGTGGCAACAATAACAGTCAGTCGAGGCTGTACGCCACTCTTTCGACACTTTATATTGTAGAATTTCTCTGCACCAAGATCAGCTCCAAAACCAGCCTCTGTGATTACATAGTCACCAAAAGTCATAGCCATCTTAGTTGCCAGGATAGAGTTACATCCATGCGCAATATTGGCAAACGGACCACCGTGTACAAAAGCCGCTGTATTCTCTGTCGTCTGCACCAAATTGGGGTGAATGGCATCTTTTAATAAAACGGTGATTGCACCAGCCACTCCAAGATCTTTCACTGTGAACGGCTTATCATCATAAGTAAACCCAAGAAGTATATTTTCAATGCGGCGGCGAAGGTCTTCCATATCACTTGCCAGACAGAGAATAGCCATAATCTCTGAAGCAGGAGTAATGTCGAAGCCGGATTGCATAGTGATGCCGTCTGTTTTGGCACCCAGTCCGGTAACAATGTTACGCAAAGAGCGATCATTTACATCGAGTACCCGACGCCAAAGGATTTCTTTTAGTCCAAAGCCATTGGACTGGTTCTGATACAGAAAGTTATCCAATAAAGCAGAGATCATATTATGCGCCGAAGTGATGGCATGGAAATCACCTGTGAAATGCAGGTTTATCTTATCCATAGGAAGTACCTGGGCATATCCACCTCCTGCTGCACCGCCTTTCATGCCGAAACAAGGTCCTAAAGACGGTTCACGCAGAGCTACAATCGCTTTCTTGCCTATTTTATTAAGTCCCAGAGCCAGACCGATAGAAACAGTAGTCTTACCAATTCCGGCTTTTGTGGCAGTGATAGCAGTTACCAGTATCAGATTGCTCTGTTTTACTTTCTCTTCGTCTATCAATTGCTCGGGGATTTTTGCAATGTAGCGACCATAGTTTTCCACTTCGTCACGCGGGATACCAATACTTTCAGCAACCTGCTTTATTTTTTTCAGTTCCGTACCACGGGCTATTTCTATATCTGATTTCATATCGGGTAATTATTAGTTTCGCTTTTGAGGTTGCAAAATTAACAATTAACTCCATACAAAAGTTGGAATAAGCAGAGAAAAATCACTTAAATCGTGAAGTATCTACTGCTTCCCGCTGTTTCTCCTTATAGCCACCAAACTTATAGGTAAATGAAACACCGAATTCACGGAAGCAAGAATAGTTATTCGTTACATTTTGTGTTGCAAAATGGATGCGTGGCGAAATTTGTCCGGTTTCGAAGATATCATTACAGCGTAAAGTGAGCAAAGCTTTTCCTTTTGCAAACGTATATTTTATAGCCGCGTCCACGTTGCCGGATGCCGGTAAATCATAAATACCTTGCTGGGCTTTACTACGAACCATACCACTAATGATTATTTTAATATCCGGCTTACCGGAAAGTGTAAACGTATTGTTCATATGAGCCATACCATAACAAATCTTACGGTCAAAAGGAATATCCCAAAAATCACTGTCTTTCTGCCGGTCATACACTCCGATCAGAGTAATGCGAGAGCTTAACCACTCTTTCACTTTAAAAGGAATAACCGTCTGTAGCCCTATCTGTTGCTTCTTATCGAAATTTAAATATTTATAGATTTCCAACAAGCGATCAGGAGATTGATACAGTGTTTGGGTAGAGTAATCTTTCGTTTGGCTATACCAGGCAGTAAACATATACTTACTTTTTAAAACATATGTGAGTTGTGCCTGGTAATCAATATTCGGCTTCAAGAACGGATTGCCATGAATCTCAGAATATCCGCCTCCTAAATAAGATATAGCATCTTGTGTAGCCCAATAATCCGGATAATTTTTATCACTGCTAAAAGAAAGTTGCCAGATATTTCCGGCAGATGGAACATAGCTGAGATTCAGAGTCGGATAAAGATTCCATTCATTCCAGACAGGTGTATGAAACTGTTCGGTAGCCAGCGAAACATCCAACGATAATTTATCACCGAAGCTTTTATTAAATCCGGCATAAAAGTTTAAGGTCTGCTCACGCCGACGCGATTTCATGTTATTATTCCCAGACAATAATTCACCACTTTCGGGATGATAGTAGTATTGATGACTATGATCTATACTGGTAGTATAAACCGCTCCGTAATTGATTCCCCAACCTTTACCCAGATTTTGTTCCTCAGAAAGGAAAAACTTCCAACGATTAATACGCTGACAATCATCACTCAGAAAATCAAGTTCGTCATCATTTAAACGACTGTGCAACAATTGGGTAGAAGGAGACTCATAGAATGTAAATTCCGCACCTGCCTTCAAGCCAAACGGAGTACGATAATCCACGCGTCCATTATGAAGTTGATCCGTACTACGTGTTTGCGTATTAGAGGTTTGTGCTCCTTCTACTGTAGTCCGGTTATGCCCATTGGTGAACGTACCATTATAAACAAAGCTCAATTGCTGTTCTTCTGCAATTAGGTAATCCGCACCAAGACGAACACTGTGTGTGTTGTGTCGGCTGCGCTGCATCTCATGTGTATTCATTGGATATACATGACTATCCGACAGCGTATGCAAAGCCTCTTTGTCCGTTAAAAAATAGTTGCGTCCGTGTCCGTAAGAGTAAAGAAAGTCAGCAGAGAATTTATTTCCGGAATAAAGGAGGCTTGCACGCTCGGTCAATGCTTCATAATGTTTCTGTCTGTAATCGCTAAAAAGTTCTCCCTGAAAGGAAGGAGCATTTCCTCCCCCTTGTTTCAGACAAATATTTATCATGGCTCCACGAACCTGGTAGCGTGCCGGGGCGGAGTACATCACTTCAGCTTTCTCAATACGGCTTGAAGGAATACTCTTTAGCAACGTATTCAGCTGTTCGGTACTCATAGTAGTCACTTTACCATCTATGACTACGGTAACACCCTGTCCGGCAAGTGTGATACTACCGTTCATTTCTGCAACTCCCGGAAGTTCCTTGATTGCATCATAGGCATTATCGACAGGCAAATCATTAATGAGCCGTGGTATGTCATATACCAACTTGCCCTGTGTGGCTTTTACAATGGGACGTTCGCCTTTTATCATCACTTCAGGCAATTCGTGATAAATACTATCAATATAAGTATCCAAGCTATCTTGAGACTGTGCACACAAGTGTGTTAACCCCATGCCAATCACAGTAAACAGTAAATAAATTCGTTTCATATTGTATCTGGTTTTAGTGATAATGCAAAATACGCCAAAAATCAGTTTAGTCTGCGTTATCCGAAACTTATGTAGTGTTATTTAGTCTTATCGTCCACTACCATACAAAACAAAGAAGAATTAGATAATAACACTGACAACAGACTGAATAACAATGAATCTATAATTAAAGTATTCTCTGCTTTCTTTTAAAAGAAGGCTATTTATGGTAACCTTTAGCACAATCTATTGATTAACTTTGCATCCAAATAACAGGATATTTATGAAAATCAATGCTGAAACAAAATATTGCCAGACGTGTGGAATACCTTTAGATATAGATTATACAAATCTTGAGGCAAACCAAAATGTGGAATATTGCGACTATTGTTTGCACAATGGAGTTAAACTCTATGATTTTTCAATGGATTATCTCATTTATCTTTGGGGGCTTTTCCCCGAAGAATATTATAAAGAGACAGGAGTTAATCTCACTTCGGAAGAGTTGAGAACGGAAATGTCCAAACGACTTCCGAATATCAAGAGGTGGAAACAAAAGATCAATACGGCTCATGTGCAATATGATTTGATTATAAGAGTTCAGGAATATATCAACCGCCATTTGTTTGACGACCTTGATTCTGACAAGCTATCTCATGTTGCAGGTATCTCCAAATATTATTTTCGCAGGCTTTTCAAAGCTGTCTGTGGAGAAAATATTGGAACTTACATTCAACGACTGAGATTAGAGTACATTGCATTTAAGGTAATAACAACTGACGTAAGTGTCCCGAAGCTTCTCGGTCAAATCAATTATCAGAACAAGCATACACTTTCGAGGGCATTCAAAAGTTATTTCAATTGTTCCATTCCGGAATTTCGCAAAAAGCATTCAAACGTCAATCCCGAGAGGAAGAATCCGATACGAATTGAACCAAGCATTGAAAAAATATCTGGTATCCGAATCGCATACTTGAAATTGGAAAGAACAAATAATGTCATCCATAGCTTCTCTGTTTTGTGGAAGCAGTTGCTACAATTTTCCGAAAAATATGAATTGTCTTCAAAAGGATGTAAATATGTGAGCTTGACTCTCGATTATCCGTATATCACACCTGAAGAACAAAGCCGTTTTATGATTGGGGTGACATTGCCACAGTCATTTGAAATGCCGAAAGGCTTTGGCGTTTATGAAATTCATGCGGGAGAATATGCAATCTTTCGTTTCAAAGGGTTTTATCATGAACTGAATAAGGTGTACCGCCATATTTACCTTGACTGGTTGCCGACAAGCGATTATACCCTGCGGGAACAGTTCACCTTTGAGACTTACATCAACACTCCCGAAAAAACTCCGGCTTCGGAGCTTATAACAGATATTTATATCCCTATTACAAAAAAAGAAACATGAAATACTTAAACCAAGAGATAGAAAACGAATTAAAAAATCAAGGAGCAGAACTGATACGCTTTGTCGGCATATCACATTTAGACGAAAAGCAAAACAGACAACTCCCGACCGCCATTGTTTTTGCGCTTCCGTTAACTGCAGAATATGCTAAAATGGTATTTAATATTCCCGACTACGTACAAGTACGGATAGCGGATAATTACAATTTCGACGATGATGAATATTCGCAAACCGAACATAAGGCGGGAGAAATAGCAGACGAATTGGCCAAATTCATCACCGGGAAGGGCTATAAAGCCATTTCACAATCCGATACGGGATTATTGGCCGACGGCGTATTAAATTTTGAAACAAAAGAATCTGTATTGCCCCATAAGACCGTTGCATTACTTGGCGGATTAGGATGGATTGGAAAAAATAACCTGTTAATTACTCCTGAATATGGTGCAGCACAATGTCTCGGTACGGTTTTGACTGATGCTCCACTGGAAACGGTATTGCATGAACCTCTATCTCCAAAATGCGGTAATTGCATTACTTGCGTCAATATCTGCGAGAGAAAAGTCCTTAAAGGTAAAATTTGGAGTAGATCTGTTTCAAGAGATGAAATCGTTGACATACATGGATGTAGTACCTGTTTGAAATGCCTTGTGCATTGTCCCAGAACACAAATATATATAAAGAGGAATATTGTCTGAATCTCCACAAGTAACGAACAAAGAATAACAAATAGAAGAAGCCCAATCGAGGGTTCACAAGAATAAAAACGGAAGAGAAATCAATCCCTTCCGTTTTTTCTTATATTTTTCCACAACCAATAATTGAAAAATCTAAATCTTTCGAATTACCTTAGCGGGGTTACCTGCTACAATCGTATTCGGTTTTACATCGCTGGTCACAACACTGCCTGCTCCTACAACACTATTCTCACCGATTGTAACTCCCGGAAGAATCGTAGCCCCTGCTCCTATCCATGCCCTGCGGCAAATATGTACCGGCTTACAAGTAATAATCGAGCGATTGTCGAGATCATGATTATTCGATATCAGTTGTACGTTGGCGGCTATCTGAACATCATCGTCAATCGTGATGCCACCAGCAGACATCATCAGGCAACCGTTCATTATAGTGACATGGCGGCCAATCTTCACCTCATGGGGACGAACAACTGTAAGCGGGGTATTCACATGACTGCCTTCTCCCATATTCGGAAAAAGACGATGAAGCAGCTCATCATATTCATCCGTCATCGGCATAGTATGGTTCAGGCGGAATACCAATTGTGTCTGTTCTTTCGCTAAAGCTAGTTCCGCCTCACTCTGGTGTGCGCAGTCTATTCTTATTTCTTTCATATATAATGCTACTCCTTATTTCAATCTTTTTCCATCCGAAAAGGCATTACCTACCTTTTTACCCACTTCCAGGTAATCGTTATTGAACGGATCGAATATAACAGGAGACACTTTGGATACATCCACCTTACCGTTTTCGTCAAGAACACGTTCGTCTACACTCACATTTATTATTTCACCACGTAAAATACAGGTTTCAGGATCATAATCTTTCAACTTACATTCCAGTACTACGGATAATTCGTCGATCAACGGTGCATCCACAAACTCCGAACGAGTCGCATGGAAACCTGCACGAGCAAATTTATCCGAAACCTTATTACCGGAAACAATGCCTACGTAATCACAGGCAACCACCTGTCCGACCTCTGCCATACTTACAGTAAAAGCCTTACGTTTCAGTATATTGGCAGTCGTTTTATGTCCCTCACTAATACAAATACTGATTTCATGCATTTCGCTGATACCACCCCAAGCTGCATTCATAGCATTGGGAACTCCATTTTCATCATAAGTAGCGATAATAAACACCGGCTGCGGATAAGTAAAGGGCTTTGCCCCAAAATTCTTTCTCATAACAATTTATTTTTTAGTCCATTTCTTAATATCTTCCTTCGTCGCACCATTCAAAAGGCGGCCCTTCTGCCATTTCATATCAGGATAGGTTTCCCGCAACTCTTTTTCCGCATTAGAAATACTGCTTCCACCCGATGTGGCAAAGGGAATAATCACCTTGCCGGCAAAATCATCGCCTTCAATAAAAGTATTGATGATTCTTGGAGCTGAATTCCACCAAATGGGGAAACCTATATAAATGATATCGTAATCTGCAAGATTCTCCGGTTTAGATTTTAGTGTAGGGCGTGATTTAGCATTTGACATTTCCACACTGCTACGTGAGGACTTGTTATGCCAATCCAAATCAGCAGTGACATATTCCTTTTCAGGTTGTATTTCGTAGAGTGTACCACCTGTAACTTCTACAATCAACTTCGCTGCTTTTTCCGTCGTTCCTGTTGCCGAGAAATAAGCCACCAATGTCTTATTACTCTGTTCCTGTGCATTTATAGTGATACATAACATCATGATCACTACCATAATCATACTTTTAATCTTCATAGCCCTTTATAGTTTTAGTTTCTATTATCATGGTACAAAATTACAGGATAATATCTATCATAAAGGTATATAAATTACTGATTATCTAACCCAAATCACTGATAAAAGAAAAAATGAAGGATATTTCTTTATACCATTAATAATTTATTAAAGAAAAACCACTTATGAAATAAAAAATGAATGTAAAAAGATCGTTATATACAGAATATATTGTAGATTTGCATATACAAACAACCAGAACAAACATGATTCGACATACAATCTTCACTATCTTTTGCCTGACAATAGCATTCTCCGCCTATGCTGTTGATATTCATATAAAAGATAGTCTGTTGCAACAATTAACACATACGACGGAATCATC
Organism: Bacteroides sp. HPS0048; assembly: GCF_964240755.1. Taxonomy (NCBI): domain Bacteria; kingdom Pseudomonadati; phylum Bacteroidota; class Bacteroidia; order Bacteroidales; family Bacteroidaceae; genus Bacteroides; species Bacteroides sp. HPS0048. Next base: position 97,655 of record NZ_CAXSVC010000004.1, read on the forward strand.
ATTAAGAATCCGGATATATAGAAATCTGGCAGATGTATGTTTTGAGTCACCTGATGAAAAGACATACTTATTAAAAATGTATCACGAAGCAGATCGGGTCGGTGACAAAGTAAACGTGGTAAATGCGTTGACTGATATTATCTATATAGCTACCAATAACGCTCAGACAGATTCAATTTCCTACTATATAAATTTAATAAAACAAGCAGGCACTCCAGAGACAATAGTTGCGTTTCCTGCTTATATTCATATGCGCTATTTTGATACGCTATGCTATGAAGGTAAAGCAGCAGAAGCTATTGATAATGAATCAGCCTATCTGAAGGATAATAGCCAGGACAAACAAGATGTATATAACAAAATAGCAAAAGCATACATTACCGGAAGTAGTCTCCGCTCAAATGGAATGATGAAGAAAGCCCTCCCCTATCTGAAAACAGCTTATAATCTATCACAAAAAATATCAGATGCACACATTAGATATATGTTTAAGAATATAGTAGGTTGGCGTTTAAGTAACACGTACAGCCGGGTTAATAAACGTGATTCCGCAACCTGTATTCTTGAAGAATTTATGCATGATCAATTGCAATATTATGATACATACTATAAAGAGCAGCGTCCCTATTATAACATTGCAACACGCATGCTTCAGACATATTCTATGATATTGACTAATACTGTATTGGATAATCCTCAAAAGGCACATAAATACTGGCTACAGATTGTAGCTCTCAGTAAGGAACTGACCAGTTTAAGTGATCGGTATAACTATTACCTGTCTATGAGTAATTATTACATAAGTCAGAAGCCAAAACCGGACTATGAAAAAGCGCTATTGGCCAATGACAGTCTCATAAAATTTGCTCCCATTATTGCGCCCAGTAACATGCCGGGATTGTATAACACAGAATCAGGTATCTATGAGGCAATGGGAAAATATAAAGAGGCACTGGAATATCTTAAACTCTCTTATCAGTCCAAAGACTCACTTATCAATAATGAGATGCTTACGCAACTCAGCGAACTTCAGGTAAAATATGACATTAATAAACTTAATAATGAGAAGTCACAACTTGAAATAAAGAACAAGCGTATCCTCCTTGTATTTCTCTCCAGCATATTGGTTATTGTTGTCGTTGTATGTCTGTATCTGTTCTATAGCCTGAGGAAAGAGAGAAACATGAAAATCAGTTTGCAAAAGCTCAACCAGAAAGCTATGGAGAGTGAGAATATGAAAACGGCTTTCATCAATTCTATATGCCACGAGATACGTACTCCGCTAAATGCAATTGTTGGCTTTTCTGATTTGATATTCAATGAAGAGATTGACGAAGAAATACGTCAGGAATTTCCCAAAGAGATACAGAGTAACACGGCAATGCTGATTACATTAATAAACAATATGTTGGAAGTCTCCAGCCTTGATGTATCAAAAGAGAAACTGCCATGTGTCCCCACAGATATTAATAATATCTGCCAGTACGAGATGGATTTATTAATAAAATGCGCCAAACCGGATATAACTTATCAACTGGACCTGCTTCAAGAATCAATACTTATCCCAACCCATGAAAAATACCTCTCGCTTGTAGTAGAGCATCTGCTGAATAACGCTAATAAGTTTACTGAAAAAGGAAGTATTACGCTTAGCTGTCGCTTGGATACCGAACGCCAACGGCTCTCAATCAGTGTATCCGATACCGGTTGTGGAATTCCAAAAGACAAATATGAAGAAGTCTTTAAACGTTTTTCGAAGCTCAATACTTTTGTTCAAGGCAATGGTCTCGGGCTTTATCTTTGCCAGCTCATCATCAATCGTTTGTCTGGGGATATATACATTGACCCGGCTTACAATCAGGGTACACGGGTCATAGTTACCTTGCCAATAGTCTGAAAAACGGAAGAAAGTGTTATTTAGTCTTACCGTTAGGTGCGATTAATCCACTTTCCTCTTATCTTTGCCTATACAAAGAACATGTGTATCGGGCATGAAACTACCTTTTAAACATATTGCTATTCTTGTACTCGTTTCGCTGATAGGTATCTTTGCATATCAGGCATATTGGCTTACGGGACTTTACCATACTATGAAAGACGATCTCGAACATAGTATCGTGGAATCTATGCGTATGAGTGATTATAATGAGATGATGCTCCGCGTAGAGAATCTGAGAAACTATGGAGATGCACACGGTGAGGTATCTGTTGCTGCCGGATATAATGATGAGGGAAAATCTTTTGTTCGTAGTAGTACCACTACTTATCAGAATGCAAGCCAGTTGGATAGTGCAAAACTCGAGAAACTTACTTCCCAAAGCGATAGCAACATTACCTATTTGAAAGATTCTACAAAAGTAATAGAGATATACGTACATAATGACAGTACCCGTTCTCCTAAAGATTCTAATAAAAAAGCAGGAATGCTATTCAATGGTGAGATTGTAGATACTCCCGATGATTCAATAAAAGAGCATAAGAATGCTCAGATGGCAGATCAGAAAGAAGGAGAAGCTGCTTTAACCTCCAACAGCGGACTGGATATAATATTAAAGGATAAAAACAGTATGTTGGAACTCGCCACTCACTTCCAACGCGGACTACACTCTGGCCTTGATCTTCTTATGGATCCCGATTTGCATGTATATGATAGTTTATTAACTCTTTCTCTCAGAGCAAATAATATTTTTCTGCCGCACCGGACGGAGTTTCTTCATTCCGGAAGTAATATAGATTCTACACTGACCTTTACCGACACACTCGGTATTGCCGGAGACAGCAGTTATATTCCGGGACCGAAAGCACAATGTTATAATTATGCATTCGATCTTCATTCCTCATTTATGTATCGCCTTTGGATAGAGCCTGTAACTCTGCTCGTGTTAAAGCAAATGATCGGTATACTTATTACTTCATTCATTATTTTTATCATACTTTCTTTCTCTTTCTGGTATCTCATTCGTACTATCCTGCGCCAGAAATCATTGGAAGAGATTACAAGCGATTTTACCAATAATATCACTCATGAGTTGAAGACTCCTATCTCTGTAGCTTATGCTGCCAATGATGCCTTACTCAACTTTAACCAGGCCGAAGAGAAAGTGAAGCGCGACAAATATCTCCGTATCTGCCAGGAACAACTACAACGGCTCAGCGGACTGGTTGAACAGATATTAAGTATGAGCATGGAGCGTCGGAAAACTTTCCGCCTGCATACCGAACGTTTGGAGTTAAAACCAATGTTAGATACTCTGATCGAACTTCATAAGCTGAAAGCTGAAAAAGAGATAACCATCACTTATGAAATAGAACCTGCCAATCTTTCTGTGATGGCAGATCGTACTCATTTCAGTAATATTATCAGCAATCTAATAGATAATGCCGTGAAGTATTCTCCGGGGCAGGTTCTGATTAAATTGCATTGCCATCGTGATGCGAACGGACAGGTTGAAATATCAGTTACCGACCAGGGTATCGGCATAGCTTCCGAGAAGCAAAAACATATATTTGATAAATTCTATCGTGTGCCTACCGGTAATCTTCATGACGTTAAAGGCTACGGGTTAGGGCTCTATTATGTCCGTACGATGATAGAGAAACATGGCGGCACTGTTAGTGTTGAGAGTGAACCGGGACACGGAAGTACATTCACATTGGTAATTAATGAGTAGTTTTATTATGAGTAAGAACAAAATCAAAGTACTGCTGGTGGAGGATGAACTCACCCTCGCCATGATCATTAAAGACACGCTTGAAGAGAGTGACTTCATTATCCATACAGCCGCCAATGGTGAAGAAGGATTACGCCTGTTTTTTGATTTACGCCCGGATGTACTGGTAGCCGATGTGATGATGCCGCACATGGATGGATTTGAAATGGTACGCCGTATCCGTCAGACAGACAGGCAAACACCGATACTCTTTCTCACAGCCCGGTCGGCAATCAACGACGTAGTAGAAGGTTTTGAACTTGGTGCAAATGATTACCTGAAGAAGCCTTTTGGCATGCAGGAACTCATTATACGTATCAAATCATTAGCCGGGAAAGCATTTTCTTTTACCGAGACGCACAAGGAAACGTGTTTTGAGATTGGACGGTATATTTTTAACTCTGTAGCACAAACACTTATCTATGCCGGTACAAAGCAGGAGCTCTCTCATCGTGAGTCGGAGATACTAAAACGATTGTGCGAGAATCGTAATCAGGTTGTGAATACGCAAAACGTTTTGCTGGAGTTATGGGGAGATGACAGTTTCTTTAACTCCCGCAGTCTGCATGTGTTTATCACCAAGTTAAGACATAAATTAGCACAGGATGAACGGATACGTATCGTTAATGTGCGTGGTATTGGTTATAAAATGATCGTTAACTAACGGAGGACGAAATTATGGACAAAAGGATCTGCATCGGCTTTCTATTCTCTCTTTTCGCAATCGCGGTTTTTTCACAGACCGAGGCGCCCAATGATAGTATAAAGCTATTGGTTCCCGCCGTCCCGGAAAGCCGTTCACCTGTACATACAGACGACAGTGGTTTCATTTTGCCGGATGCTACTCCTGACTCACATCATGCCTCTCCTGTGGCAGCAGACAGCATGACGATGCGTATCATTATCCCTGAATTTGTCCGGACTCCCTGGCCCAAACCACGTCTTGGTCAGGATTCCAACCCCTGGGCACGCGACTATAACAGATATGACAATTTCATACTCACTCCCAACAGTTACATCAGCACCTATAGTACATACAATACGTATCCTACTATGGGTACTCACATAGATGTCGGTGCCGCCTATACTTATCAGTTCAATGAGCGATGGGATGTTACCGGAGGGATTTATACAACAAAATATACAATGCCTTCCTTCGTTCACGGGTCTCAGTTTGATGCCGGTTTCAACGGCTCATTCGGATATCGTATTAATGACTGGCTCAAAATAAGAGCAGTCGGGCAATACTCCATCAACGGGCAACGCAATGCAGCACACGGTTATCTCACTCCTATGGCTCCACAAAGTTACTACGGAGTAATCATGGAGTTGAAGGTAACCAATTGGCTTGAGCTTCACGGAGGCATGGAACGGGTGTACGACCCAATGAAGATGAAGTGGAAAACAGTTCCAATCGCTTATCCTGTTTTTAAAATCGGAGGGAAATAAAACAGAGCGATTGTAAGAGAAGCACTCAATGATTAACCGCCCATTATTCAAGTTAAGTTTATACAACAGATTATTCCCCGATATAGATAATCAGCAAATATTTTCTATCTTTGCCTCAATAATAACCTACGGATATGAAAAAGCTGATATTATTTCTTTCTTTGCTACTGGCAACGGCTGTAGTGTCCGCACAATCGGAACTACCGTCAGATGATCGTACCCCTCGTGCTCCGGAAGAGAACTATAAGGAGTTTGGCGGATTTCTACTGGATATGGGTTTGATGAGTGTTATGCCTCCCCATTTGCCCAAAGTAGATCTTTCTCTGTCCGATACCGGCAAAGATTTTAATCAATTGTTCCGTCTCAATCCGGATGTAACTTATTCACAGGGATTATCAAACGTTTTTACCCCTTCTTTCTCCGGATTCGGCGGATTTGGTTTCGGCTCTGCACAAAACCTGCAAATGGGATCATTCAAACTGAAAAACGGTATGCGAATCAATACATACGGTGAATATAATGCCGATGGATACAGGGTGCCTAACCGTAGTGCACTACCTTGGGAAAGAAATGCTTTCAAAGGAGCTTTCGAATTGAAATCGGCCAATGGTTCATTTGGAATACGCATAGAAGTACAACAAGGAAGAAACCCCTATTACCCTTAATAATAAAGCATGAATATTCTAATTATTGGTGCCAACGGCTTTACCGGCCGACGGATACTGAACGATCTCGTGGCACGCGAAATATACAACATTACTGCTTGTTCGTTACGCAATGACATCAAAAGTGGCGACGGCTATCAGTTTATCCGTGCAGACATACGTAATGCATCAGAAGTACGGGCACTCTTCAAGGAAGTTTGTCCGGATGTAGTTATTAATACCTCTGCACTGTCAGTACCAGACTTCTGCGAAACACATCATAACGAGGCGCGTGCTACCAATATCACTGCGGTAGAACATCTGGCGCGTGCCTGCGAACAGTATGGAAGTCGTTTTATACACCTTTCCACCGATTTTGTGTTTGATGGCAGAACTGACCGGTTGTATACAGAAGAAGATGAGCCTAATCCGGTCAATTACTACGGGATTACCAAACTTGAAGGGGAAGAGCGTGTTGCAGAATGCTGTGGTAACTATGCCATTGTCCGCGTAGTCGTGGTCTATGGGAAAGCATTGCCCGGTCAACATGGTAATATTGTACAACTGGTAGCCAACAAACTACGTAGCGGTGAAACAATTCGTGTTGTTTCCGATCAATGGCGTACTCCTACTTTTGTAGGTGATATCTCATATGCCGTAGAACAATTAATGCATCATCCCCGTAATGGAATTTACCATATCTGCGGAAGCGATTGCGTTTCTATAGCTGATATAGCCTATCGCGTAGCTGAGGTATTGAAGTTAGACCGTTCCCTTATTTTGCCTGTCACTACGGAAGAGATGCAGGAGGCTACTCCCCGTCCCCGTTTTAGCGGCCTGAGTATTGTAAAAGCAAAACGAGAAATTAATTATAATCCACATACCCTTGAAGAAGGGATAAAAGAGATGTTTACATGAATAATGATACCCTCATACTACAATCGAAACCTTATACAGATAAAGTAATCGGCTTTGCAGGTCCTACTCCATTGGAGATCATATTGGATGCTTCCGGAAAGATATCAGAAGTGAAGCTTCTACCCAATAAAGACACTCCGAAATACGTACAGATAGCCATAGATGATGGCTTACTGAAAGCCTGGAACGGACTTACGCCCCAGGAAGCACTGGCAAAGAAAGTAGATGCAGTATCCGGAGCTACTTTTACATCAAGGGGGATTATTAATACGGTGCATAAGCGTCTCGAAGTTTATGAAGCCGAACAAAGCCGTTCCGATGTCTCACTCCTTGCTATAACAGGTACAGGATTGCTAATTATTATTGCATTGGGATACTTCCTGCTGCGTAGAAAAAAACGACGAAAGAAAGGTTATGAATAATTGGAAGAAAAAGTTTATTATTATATGGTCAGGGCAATTATTTTCTATTCTCAGCAGTTCAATTGCTCAGTTTGCTATCGTACTGTGGATCAGTCTTGAAACGGGTTCTGCCGAAGTACTTTCGTTTGCTACTATTGCTGCATTATTACCCCAAGTAGTATTAGGTCCTTTTGCCGGTGTATTTGTAGACCGCTGGAACCGTAAGTGGACTATGATATTGGCAGACAGCTTTGTTGCTCTCTGTTCCGGGGTTATTGCACTGTTGTTCTATCTTGATATTATCGAAATATGGCAAATTTACCTGTTACTGATGCTCCGTTCCATGGGTAGTGCTTTCCATGCACCTGCCATGAAATCATCCATACCGTTGCTTGCTCCGGAGAAAGAGCTTACGCGTATTGCCAGTATTAACCAGGCGATACAAGCTGTGTGTAATATCTGTGGTCCGGTGTTGGGTGCTGCATTGATTGTTGCTACGGACATGAGCATAGTGATGCTTCTTGATGTTGCAGGAGCTGTTATAGCTTGTACGGCTTTGCTGTTTGTATTTATCCCTAACCCGGAAAAAACAGAAACAGATACTGCCGATAATGTGTTGCGGGATATGAAGGCGGGCTTCAACGTTATTAGCAGGAATCGTGGATTGAGTTGGGTAATGGTAATCGAAGTGCTTATCACTTTCTTTGTAATGCCTATCGTAGCGCTATTACCTCTGATGACATTAAAAAACTTTTCGGGAACAGCTTATCAGGTCAGCCTGATCGAACTTCTTTTCGGTTTAGGTATGCTGTTGGGTGGTATTCTGTTAGGAATATGGAATCCCCGTGTCCGGAAGGTAGTGATGATGAATGTATCTTATGTTATCATCGGAATAAGCATTTTTATTTCAGGCATTCTCCCGCCTTCGGCATTCATTGCCTACGCTATATTTTCCGTAGTACAAGGTCTTGCTATTCCATTTAATTCGGGCCCTTTCACAGCGTTGCTTCAAACTAAAATTGAGGCTTCTTTCCTGGGACGTGTATTCTCGTTGTTTGACAGTATCAGTTTACTGCCTTCTATTTTGGGATTGATGGCTACCGGATTTATAGCAGATGCTATCGGTGTTGCCAATGTATTTGCAATATGCGGTATTGCTATTGTATTGACTGGGACACTGGCGTTCTTTATTCCTTCGATAATGAAATTGGAAAGGAGAGAATAATTTGCTAATGTGCCAATTGGCTGCGCAATGAGTGCTTCCCGCACGGGGAAGAACGACAAGCGATGATTCATTGAAACGCAGATAAACGCAGATTTTCGCAAAGGGAAACAAATATAAATAAAGATCCACAGTCTTTTAATCTGCGTTTATCTGCGATCATCCGCGTTTCATCAAAGATTTAATTCTTAACTGATGTACAACAATAGGTAGCGCAGCCAATTGGCACATTGGCATATTAGCATATTGCCACATTATTCAGAATCTTTTCCAGCAATTCCTCTATAGTATCTGCCTTTGAAACGTCTCCTTGCTGAGAATAAACAGTAAAACTCCCCTCCTTTTTCAAGTCACCGACTTCAATAAAAAACTCTGATTCCACCTCTTTATCAGCAAGAATGCCGTTACGTTGTAAAGCTTTGCGTACCATAGCATACCCCTCCCCTTCTCCTATAAGACGAAGTTTGGTAATATATTCATTATCTACCCGGAAAAGACCGGTTTCAATATCAAAAATAATCCCCTTATGAGCAAAAAAGGTACTTAAACTACCATTGAGTGAAAGATCTTCAGGAGTGCCAATTATGACTCCGTTCATTTTATCCATCAGCCATATTTTGTCGGCAATCTGCAATGCCAATTCCAAGTCATGTGTAGAAAGGAAAATCGTTTTATTCGTCTGACGGCTCAACCGATGAAGCAGTTGCATCATCTCTACCTTACTGGGAAAATCAAGAAAAGCAGTCGGTTCATCCAGAAAAATGATAGGTGTTTCCTGTGCCAATGCTTTTGCAATCATCACTTTCTGTCGTTCACCATCGCTTAACGTATGCACCATTCTATCGGCAAGCTTCTCTATCTTCACTAAAGAGATAGAACGTTCTACGATTTGTTTATCATCCTCGTCAAGTGTTCCCCAAAAACCGGTATAAGGAGTACGTCCAAGTCCCACCAGCTCCGTTACAGTCATATTGCGCACTTCACATTTTTCGGTCAGCACTACACTGATGGCCATTGACAACTCTTTGTCTTTGTATTGTTCGATCTCTTTGCCCTGAATGAAAATTTCTCCGCTAAGCTTAGGCTGAAAAGCAGAAAGAGTACGCAACAAAGTAGATTTGCCGATACCATTAGCTCCCAACAAACAAGTTAGTTCACCACTATTGATGCCGGCATTGATGTGCCCGGCAACCACCTTCACCTCTCCTTTACCAGGATAACCGATGGAAAGATCTTTTATATGAATGGTATTTTGCTTCATGATTATTGATGTATGGCTACAATTCCGGGGAACAAAGATACTTATTTATGCAGTGATAGCCCAGACGATAACGGTTTTTGTTTTCCATCCTTACCGTTCTTCTTTAGTTTACTTACCGGGGAATGTTCCTTCTCTCACCGGGGGACGATGTTTTAGATGTACATGTCGTGCTGTTCCACATGTACATGTCGTACCGCTCCACATGCACATGTCGTACTGCTTTACATGTACATCTAAAACATCATTTCCCTATGACCTTCGGTACGTTGGGTTATAATAAACTTACCGATGTCCTTACTGCAAGACAAACTACCCAACCCGTTTGTGTATAAAAGGAGCGCAGAGAAAACAAAAGATAAAAGTCTGTATATCAGCCGATAATAAAGTACGTACTTTATAGGTATAAAAGTACGTATTTAAATGTAAGTTAAAATCCATTTTAACACACCCTTAAATACGTACTCTTGTTTGAATGATATTCAATCTTTAAAACAGCGAAAACTGATCATTGCGCAGGCTTTTAACCAAACGCTCTTTCACGATATCATCTTCTTGCAATTCTCCTACAAGCATAGGAGAATTTTTATCATGCTTGTTCAAACTATACTTCACCGTGTTATAGTTTCCTTTGATGGCATAACAATAAATACAGCCATTCAGACAACTTTCATAAGTACCGATGTCAATACTTTCCGCACACCGGCAAATATCACGCTGATTTTTATCTTTCCGGACAGATATAGGATAACCTGTAATTCTTTCCACCAATTGATTATCAATGCACAATCCATCCGGAATGCCCAAGTGAGTCAAATCGACCTTGACTGTACATGTATCCAATAGAATAGAACAGGTATCCACCGTTTTTTTAAAGGATGCCGCCATCTCCTCAATATCCGCTTTCAGTAGAGGTTGTATGTTGAATCGGCTGACAGCAGTGCGGATATGCTGATAATGATCGATAAAACCAAGCATACACTTCTCTGTATGTTCCTTTAACTCATATGCGATTTCAGCAAATTTCTCTTTGTGAAAACCAGGAGTATATGTCTCATTGGTAAGAACCGGATCATAACGCCAGATTACTTTCTCCTTACCTATCCGGTCCGAAAGACGCTTGAAAGTATCAATACGTTTGCTTATTATAGGAAGATGATTCTCAATTTCCGGTCCATAAGGGTTGAGAGTAAACTGAAAATAGTAATTGTATTCTTTCAGTTTGTCCAGCTTTTCAAGCATCGGAGCCGGATTCTTTGACCAGAAAACAATACAATCCACTACGGCAGGATCCAGACTAATCCTACTTATCATTTTTGAGTTATAAGGATTGAGAACAAGCACATACCTTTCTTTTATCCGGTTAAAAAACCAGTCTGAATAAAAGGCGGGTATATCAGTTCTGCGACTTGCACTAATTATCATATTGTAAAGTTAGCAAAAAGAGAATAAGGGAAGAAAAAGGGAACGTAAAAAAAAGACAAAAGACTCTAAAGCTATCCAGGCAAAAGGTAAATAGTATAAAGTCTTTTGTCTTTATCTGCAAATCAGTAATCTACTGTTCCCTAATTATCAGGCCCTGAAACCGATAACAGAACGTGGAGATAGCCGCATTTCATTGATCTTCATCCGATTTACAGCAAAACGCACATCTTCTTCTTCAATAGTCTGATAAAGCCTCTTATCTTCTGAAGGCGTGCTTCTGAATACTCTTTCTGCCATTGCAGGAAGTACCCCGTTCGTTATTAATTGTCCCATCCAGCGGGCGTTACTGAAATACGAATCTTTATGCTCACAGACGTGGACCACTGTTTCTTTCAGAACACTCCGCGCACCATTTGTCAGCACATATCCTTTCTTATCCAACAGATCATATCCTATCTGTAATAATTCGTCAACAGAGTAATCTTCAAAATGAAATTGATGCGGGAAACGTCCCCACAGTCCCAAGTTGGCATCCATCATCGCCTTCATCTCTTTTTCATAACCGGCAAATATAACCAGTATATCAGCATGCTCCAATGCAAGTACGGCTAATAAGGACTCCAATACCCGAAATCCAAAGTCCTTATGATCACTTGCTCCATCATAAAGCGTATATGCTTCGTCTATGAATAGTACATTGCCACGTGCACGTTCCAGAATTTCCTGCATATTCTTTTCCGTCTCCCCGATAAAACGCCCTACCAACTGTGAACGTCCGGTCACTATAACCTCTCCTTTGGACAATTGCCCCAATGCATGATATATCTTCCCTACCATCTTGGCTACTGTTGTTTTTCCCGTTCCCGGATTACCGGTGAAAATCATGTGATGTGCCCCTGGACCCTGAACAGGTAACCCCAACTGTTTACGTTTTTCATTGAAACGTACAAATTTGAAAGCCTGTTCCATATTCTGCTTTACTTTACTTAAACCAACCAAAGCATTCAGCTGCTTCATGCTTTCATCAAACAAGTTGGCTTGAGCTTCAAAAAAAGTTGTATCGATATCTTGTGCTTCAATACGTATAAGAGCTTCGGGCAAATCTTCGGATGGCTGATTATCTTCGAGAAGAATGCGTTCTTGCATACGGGGATAGATGGCCTTATGGATAAACTTACTGACGGTATCTTCTTTCCAATATAACAATGTTCCGTTATCAGATTCTGTTTTCATGCTCCGGTACAAAACCTGTTGTGCATCCGACGAAAGATAAAAGGATTCGCTTTCCAGCTGCTGCTCTATTAAATTAAGTATATCATGCATGGAGAAACTTTCTGTCTTAAAATGGTTCTCTTCCGGAAAATACGCAGCAAGTTCGGGGACTAACTCAAACAATTGATTAATCTCGGCGTCCATGCCGGACAGTATAAACATCCCTTCTTGTTTTTGCAATGCATTAATCATCTTGCCAATCACGTTCGAAGCACCCGGAGAGGTTAATGCTAATAAATGATCCAGATAAATAACTCTTCCGTAACACTGGGTGAAAAGTTCAGTTGCCGTTTCATAAGGATCCACCGCATTATGTGTTTCGGTCAGCGTATACGCGTTCACCTGTTTGAAGTAAATCTCCGAGCCGATAAGTAGAAAAGCTGCATTCTTTGCGAAAATCTCCTTATTCCTTCCACCCGCTCCGGTAATGACAAAATTAGAATAATGCCGGAGAACATTCAGCTTTCGACGCTTACGCAACCGGTCGAATTCACTCTGTTTATATAAGTTCAATAGTTGACGACGCGCAGCTGTCATGCCCGGAAGATTATGTAACTCATTATACCACAATGGATTCTTTCCCAAATAACGGGCAAGCATATAGTCAACTGAATTTTTATGGACAGGTTCATAGCTGCAATCGATCATTCCTTTTTCTCCTAAAGAGAAAGAAACCTTGTAAAGAGGTTCATCATTGTGTAATAATAGTACAAAATAATGCCCTTCCGTCCATATCCTTTTAGGATGGAAAGTCAATTTCAGGACGTTCTCACCCGACTCTGTATCTCCCGGTCTGCCTTCGGATTCGCCTACCAGATTTAGCAAACTATTATAACAGAATGCTGTAAAATGATGGAAGGAAGTAATTGCTTCCCTAAAAAGGATATTCAGATACATACGTCCGGAAGTTCCGCAGATCTCTTTAGAATCCCCATGATGCTCAATATGTACTGATTGTATAGTATACTTATTACTTTTATCCGTAAATGTTTTGTTTGATTTATTCTTATTCATAGTAGTATAATAATTAAGAGTAAAGAATATAAGACTTTTAAATGTATAGAAACACGAAATCCCGCACAAGTTAATATACGGGCATGAGAAAGACCGCCTCAGTAAAGAGACAGTTATGCGCAAATCATAAAATGAATGAGAAAAAAGGTTCAATTATGAAAAGTACAGGCCTGCATAGCTTTTTTCGTTCCCGATCTGCACGAATTTTATACCGGACAGATCTTGAACGTTGTTCAAAATGTCAAAGATCAAAATGCATCAATCGACAAAATCCCGACCGGGACTCTGTTAATCGAATCACATTGTTCATCTTTGAATTCTGAATTTCAAAACTGTGTTGCCTCATTTTGAGAAAAAGTTTTGTGCAAATATACAGGAACTTCCGGGCGTTTCCAAATAATGCCGAGGAAAATTGAAACAGACTCTAAAGATGATAACCGTAATTAAGGTATAACTATCCGTAATTTGTATACAAAAGTTTTTGTAGATTCTGTGCAATTTTGCAACGTGAAATAATAGATAAGAATATGAAGTTATTAAAACAAACCCGAATGCATATGTTTATGGAAAATCCAGTGTAAGATGCCCCCTAAAACCAAAAAGATTCTACCCCCTGAAAATATTCAATAATGCCCCCTCAAAAAGTCTTGACCGATGGGGTTATTATTATTTTAGTTTATTTCCCTCTGTATGCCGCCATCTTCCGGACACTTTCTCCGTTTAACTCAATTCGGTGAGCCGTATGTATAATACGATCCATTATGGCATCTGCCACGGTAGGATCCCCGATTGCGTCATACCAATTATCCGTCGGCAGTTGCGAGGTAATGATGATAGACTTGCGTCCATGCCGGTCCTCTATTATATCAAGCAGGATGGGACGTTCCTTGGCGTCAAGGTTCACAAGGAATAGATCATCCAATATGAGCAGTGTGCTCCGTTCGATTCTCTTGAGTTCCGCTTCCAATGTGCCTTTTAATTTTGCCACTTTAAGCGTACCCATAAGTTTCGGGGCATTCGCATAATATGTCCGTATACCCTTCTTGCAGGCTTCATACCCCATGGCTGTGGCAAGGAAGCTCTTTCCGGTACCGGATGAACCGGTGATGAAGAGGTTCTGTCCCTGGCGAATGAACTCCAGCGAAGCAAGCCGCTCCATTTGGTTACGGTCAAGGCCACGCGGGATTGTATAGTCTATCTGTTCGAGGCAGGCCTTGTAGCGGAACGAAGCTCCGCGTATAAGACGTTGGATGGCCGCATTGGCGCGGTAGTCCCATTCCCTGGCAAGTAACATGTGTAGGAAAGAGTCGATTGTCATTGTTTCGGCCATGGTGGAGGCCAGGCTTTCAGTGAAGGCGGCTGCCATGCCATGTAGCTTCATACGGTTCATCAGCTCGATTGTCAACGTATTGCGGTCTTTTTCGACTGCTATTGGGGTGGTAAGATTATTTGTTTCCATTGTTGTTCTTATTTAAATGTTTTGATTTTGCGAAGTAGGCTGCTCCGCGGATGTTTTTGTGGGTAGATGTTACTGGGACTTCATCATCAATGTCTTCTTTTGACAGGAAGTCTGCATCATCCCCACGCTCAAGGATTTGCCTTATTTCCTGATATCCGTATTGGCGCAGTTGCGTGGCGCATGCGCTTGCTGCCACCAACCGTTCCAGTCCGAAGGTCTTCTCCAGTGCCATGATTCCTTTGCATGAACGGAATGCCGCGGGAGGATACTTCTTGAGTTCCGCCACCTTGCGCAGATACAGCAACAGGACGTTATCCGTCTGACCGGCTCGTTCGTAAATCTGTTCCAGGTCCTTTTCGTAACTTCCATGGCGTCCAGGCAATCCGTGGGCATCCTTAGTCGTATAGGCATAGGGCGTGTCATCACGCTGATGTGTGGTCACCAGACGCAGGTCATGATATATTTCCAGCGTGTCGGCATCATATACAATCTCGACACGTTTGCCTATATACTCTTTTGGTACACTGTAATGGTGAAGCCGGAAGGTGACGTAGCTGTTCCGCATTACCGTTGCGGAGCGTCGTTCTTTCATCTGATGACGTATGGCGGGAAGTGGGCGGAGGCAGTCGGATTCAATCTGTTCAAACTGTTCCCGTCTGGACAGGGGACGTCCACTCATCCTGCGCCCGTTGAAGGCCGAGAGCGATTCGGAGATGGCCGCATTCAGAGATTCCAGCGAGTTGAATACAAGCCCCTCGATATCAGCATAGACAGAGCGGTAAAGCAGTTTCACGGCATTTTCCACCAAGGCCTTGTCTTTTGGATGACGTACCCGTGCGGGATATACGGTACATCCATAGTGTTCGGCAAATGCTGTAAACTCCTCGTTGATTACAGGCTCGTTGCGGTCGCTACGGGTCACGGCGGCCTTGAGGTTGTCAGGTACTATCGCCATCGGAACCCCGCCGTAAAAATGAAGAGCGTTCTCACACGCCCTGATCAGGTCCTGCCTTGACTGAGACCAGACCGCCTCGCAGTAGGTATAGTGGCTGCATGGAAGTATGGCCACGAACACTTCAACGCTGCGGCATTCGCCGTTTTCACTGTCAACTACCTCTAGTTTATCGCCAGCAAAGTCGATGTACATCTGGTCTCCGGCATAATGCTCGACATGCCCTACAACATGCGTTACCATGCGGTAGCGCATGAGATAGTTGCCGAAACTGGCATGTCTGTATCCGTTAGGATGTGTTTCGCGGTACTCTTCGTACAGGCTTTTCACTGTTACACCCCGGCGGCTAAGTCGGGCGGCATACTCAGGAAGAAGTGCCTCAAGCTCAAGTTGGCGTTGTGACGGAACCCTGTTGCGGCCAACACCCTCGGAGAACATCTCCTGGATGCGGGCGGAAGGCATGGCTGCCAGTTCCTTTATCGGTATGCCACACTCTTGAAACAGGCGCACATATCTGCGCACCGTGTTGCGGGACAGCTCAAAGCTCCTGCTTATCTGCTTTATCCCCATCCCCAATGCATAACACTGGAGAATGTTTGCTATCTTTGTTGTCATAGTAGAAATGATTTTATCCCACCGGTCAAGACGGGTATCAAATCTACGAAAAAAATCCCCTGACGGACATTGTCTGACAGGGGCATTTTTATATTGGAATCAATGGGCAGGATTATTCGGGCACAAGGGGATAGAATCGCTTGGTTTTAGGGGGCATCTTACACTGGATTTTCCACTATTGAATCATCCTGTTTTATATCCATAAAAAAACAGTTTCAAAAGTTATTGTAATCGTATAAACAATTAATTATTTGCTTATTAAATTTACATTATATTTCTACAAGATTTCTTTCTTTTATTTTCTCAAGTGAAAGTAATACTATTGATCCATATATTGAATCTCATCGGAAACTGATAGAATGAATTTGATCTCAAAAGACGTGCTTTTCCGTAGAATGAATACACTGCCAATAAGTTATTGCGTTCGATTAATAATCAGATTTGCAAACAACGGTCTTATGGCAGGTAGTATATATAAAAAGGCACGATGTATATGTTGTGATTTCAGATACATAAAAATGCTAAATAAACAGATAAGGAGATCGCTTGTATATTGAAAATATTCAACATTTCAATAATTTATAACACATTGTAAATCAAGATATTACACAGGCTATTTTTTCTCTACGAGAATCACCTCGTTTCTCTACGGAGATCGCGTCGATGCTCTACGAGAAACGGGTCGTTTCTCACCGAGGAATAAATTGAATATTCATAAGATACAACAACTTGCATAAACATGAAAACAGAAATAATTATCAATTGTTATGAAAACAGAAAATGAAGTAAAGAAGTGAGGCTTTTATTGATTGATTTTTATCATTGAAAAATATCGGTCAAAGCTTAGGCGGTACGATTACAATAAATGATCGTATGCTGTTTGAAGTAGTTGAGACTGCTGAGACTTTAGAGAAAGGTTTTTGCTTCTAATAAAAAAACGAACCACTAAATCAAAGAATGATGAAAAAACATAGAGCACCAAAATATTTATATTACACAATAATCTATTGATTATCAATAATTATATATATTTGCGATATAAACTTAGTTTTTATTCTAAGAAAGCATTTTATTCTATCTCTTTGGAACCAATTAAAATAGCAAAATATATATGGAATATGAGCTGAAAGAAAGCTTGTCATTATTTATGTATCAAGTCAGAATAGAATAGGGTATAAAGATAGGGTCAGGAACATAAATTGCCTATAAATAGTAACAAAATTAAAGGAAATAGGATGAAGGATTATAAGAAGATAAATAAAGCCGCTTGGAATTTGAAAACCGACATTCACATTAAAAGTGAATTTTACAATAATACACTCTTTTTGAAAGGGGATTCATCATTGAAACATATTGAACTAGATTTATTAGGAGAGATCAAAGATAAATCTATCCTCCACATGCAATGTCATTTTGGTCAAGACACCATCTCACTATCTCGATTAGGTGCAAAAGCTACAGGTATAGACATATCAGATAATGCGATTAATTATGCTCAAAATATGGCAAAAGAGTTAGAGATGGTATTCTGCCGATATATTATAATAAGGTATAAAACAAAAACGGTGTAGCCCACAGTACAATACGCATACTGTGGGTTACACCGTTGGTCTCCCTATCGGTATCAATCGGGGGACAATGCAAAAGTTATTAGGGTATTTCGTCAAAACATGAACACAGCGATTTGTGGGAAAAGGCTATTTGCAGACAGGAATATAACAAG
Source organism: Bacteroides sp. HPS0048 (assembly GCF_964240755.1). Classification (NCBI taxonomy): domain Bacteria; kingdom Pseudomonadati; phylum Bacteroidota; class Bacteroidia; order Bacteroidales; family Bacteroidaceae; genus Bacteroides; species Bacteroides sp. HPS0048. The sequence goes on from NZ_CAXSVC010000004.1 coordinate 115,717, forward strand.
AGGATGGTTTGCAGCAAACCGCAATGTATCAGGATGCATTACGGTGTATTATCGGATTGGTCTCCCGATTGAGACCCCAAGAAAAAAGCCCTTGAAAGTGATTGACTTTCAAGGGCTTTGAAGTGTCGTTGCGGTGCGTACGGGACTCGAACCCGTGACCCCATGCGTGACAGGCATGTATTCTAACCAACTGAACTAACGCACCAATATTTTGTTCTAACTATCTCTCTCGATTGCGGATGCAAAGGTAGACATTTTTTTTATACCTGCAACAATTAGAAGGAAAAAATGCGAATATTTTTGTTTAAGGTAACTCATCAAAGAAAAACATTTCATGGATGGATTTATTCTTTATCTTTGTAGCTCAGAAGTATAATATAAAAATAAAGACATGAAAGATACACCTATCAAACAACATCTGATTGACGAAACTATCGAAGAATTTCAGATTGCAGACTTTTCAAAAGCAACCATTCGCGAAGTAAAAGCCATTGCAGCCAAAGCTGAAGCAGAATCAGGAATAGAATTTATTAAAATGGAAATGGGCGTACCCGGTCTCCCACCCTCAGCTGTGGGGGTAAAGGCAGAAGTGGAAGCATTGCAAAAAGGGATAGCAAGCCTGTATCCGGATATTAATGGACTTCCGGAACTTAAACAGGAAGCATCACGTTTTATTAAAGCATTCATAAATGTAGATTTAAAACCAGAAGGATGTGTACCTGTAACAGGATCCATGCAGGGTACTTTTGCTTCATTTCTAACTTGCAGTCAGTGTGATGAAAAGAAAGATACCATACTTTTTATTGATCCGGGATTTCCTGTACAAAAACAGCAACTTGTGGTTATGGGGCAAAAATACGAGACTTTTGACGTATATGATTTCCGTGGAGAAAAGCTGAAAGAGAAGTTAGAAAGTTATTTGCAAAAAGGAAATATATCTGCAATCATCTACTCTAATCCCAACAATCCAAGCTGGATTTGCCTGGATGATAAAGAACTTAGAATCATAGGAGAACTGGCAACTCAGTATGATGTTATTGTTTTGGAAGACCTCGCCTATTTTGCCATGGACTTCCGTCAGACTCTCAGCACTCCGTTCCAGACACCTTATCAACCGTCAGTAGCACATTATACAGACAATTATATATTGCTCATCTCCGGTTCTAAAGCATTCAGTTATGCAGGACAACGTATCGGTGTCAGTTGTATTTCCGATAAGTTATATCACCGCTACTATCCCGGACTCACAAAACGTTATGGTGGAGGAACCTTTGGAACAGTATTTATCCACCGTGTTCTTTATGCACTATCATCCGGTACCAGTCATTCGGCACAATTTGCTATGGCAGCAATGTTGAAAGCAGCCAATGAAGGAGAATATAATTTCCTTGATGAAGTGAAAATCTATGGAGAACGGGCAAAGAAGCTAAAAGAAATTTTTCTTCGCCATGGTTTTCATCTTGTATATGATAAAGATCTGGGTGAACCCATTGCCGATGGTTTCTACTTTACAATTGGTTATCCGGGAATGACAAGCGGAGAATTAGCCAAAGAGTTGATGTATTATGGTGTAAGCGCTATTTCTCTTGTAACTACCGGAAGCCATCAAGAAGGTCTGCGAGCATGTACTTCTTTTATAAAAGATCATCAATATGAACAATTGGATGAAAGAATGAAAATTTTTAAGGAAAATCATCCCATATCATAAAAAGTACACAGAAAAGTAAAAAAAAGGAGAAGATAGTTTGTTCCTGCGAAATAAATATTTATATTTATCGCATGAATAATATCAATTCCGACATATTTAAGATACAATCTAATAATGTATTGCCTTCACGGGGAAAGATTCTGATATCAGAACCTTTCCTGTGTGATGCAACATTCGGACGTTCGGTAGTATTGCTCGTTGACCATACTGACGAGGGAAGCATGGGGTTGATAATGAACAAACAACTTCCTTTGCTGGTGAACGATGTCATCAAAGAATTCAAATATCTGGAAGATATACCTCTCTATAAAGGCGGCCCCATAGGGACAGACACACTTTTCTATCTGCATACTTTGCCACATATTCCTGGAGCGCTCCATGTAAGTAAAGGATTATACCTGAACGGAGATTTTGATGCCCTGAAAAAGCATATTTTACAAGGGAATAATATCAACGGAAAAGTACGTTTCTTTTTGGGATATTCGGGATGGGAATATGAACAATTAATACAGGAGATCAAAGAAAACACTTGGTTGATTGCCAAAGAAGAAGCCTCTTATCTACTCAATGGAGAAGCCAAAGATATGTGGAAAAACACACTGGGAAAGCTGGGTAGCAAGTATGAAACCTGGTCTCGCTTTCCACAAGTTCCTTCATTGAATTGATTGATTAACGCTGTCCGAAACGTTGCATCAAGGCAGCATCTTTATATCCCTCTGAGGTTACAATCCAGTCTTTCAATAAGCCACACTGTACAAAACCACAGGAGGAAAATAATTTCATACTGGCTTCATTCTCTATTGCGACATGAGCATAGAGCTGATGAATTTGCAAAAAATCAAATGCATAATCACACAACAAATTGAGTGCATCAGAAGCATACCCCTCCCTACGAAAATCGGTATGTACTGCAATACCTACTGCCCCACGTGAATGCAAAGGAACAAAGTCGGTTACATCAATCGTTCCAAGGATACGATTGTCTTCACGTCGTATAATCATAAGACGCAATTGCTTATCGGCAAACATATCACTCTGAGACCCTTCAATGTACTGGCGTAATACATAACGGGAATAAGGAACTGTAAAACTACTTATATCCCACATCAAAGGATCGTTTTCCATTTCGTACATTATATCAATATCTTCCGGTTCTACAGCACGGAGATAGATACGATCATTTATTAAAAAAGATTGTTTCATGTTTTAGTTAATACGTTTATACTTGGCATAGAAATAACACAAAGCACAGAAGTGCTTCCATGCCAAACGAGAGAATAATTTCTTATTTGTAGCACGACGCCAATGATGTACTATTGTATATTGAGGGAGGTAAACGACTTTCCAGCCTTCTGCCACAATACGCATGCAATAATCAGCATCTTCGGGCCCATAAAATATATTTTCATCTAACAGTCCGATCCGCTCTATCACTTCCCGGCGAATCATCTGACATGCACCTATTACATAGACAGGTTCGATAGGTGAAGTGACTGTTTGTAAATCCGGAGCATTCGTTTTAGTTATACCTAATACATTTTTTATCTTCAGCCATAATCCGGGAAAGGGCTTAAAACTATCTTGTATCTGACTATTGCTATCTACCAGCCTACAAGCACACAATCCCACTTTCGAATGTTCATCCAAATAAATCTCCATTCCGGATATCGCATTTTCATTCACCACAGTATCATTATCAAGGAATAACACCTTCTTACCTTGTGCAAGTTCCAGACCTCTGTTCCGGGCATAAGCCACTCCTTTATTGCAATCATTTATATGCAGATAAATTTGGGGATAATTCACGGTCAGATATTGACACGTACCATCTTCCGAACCATTATCGACTACTATTACTTCAACATCCTCCCGTTGCATGACAGGTTGAAGCGAACATAAACAGTCCTGTAGATAAGAAAGCTGATTCCAGGTAATAATTACAATAGATAATTGAACCATTCTTTTCAACCGAACAATTTGATTTTTAAAGCCTTTAATGCATGAGCAAATTCACTCCAATTAGAGAACCGTTTCAGCTGCGTTATGACAAAATGCGGAGAAAGGAAATAACTGACATTATTATAGAATAGGATACGTTCCATATCTCTTGAAGACAGCGAGGGATATCTCAATATTGATTCACGTTGTACGTCAGTAGGAACGTATTCTTTGGTTTCCAACCAACCATTTTCTTTAGCCATAGCATAAAACTCCGTACCTGGGAAAGGAGAAACGATGTTGAACATCACCTGATCTACTTTCAGAGCCTTTGCTTCACGCAGAGTATGCCGTAATGTCTCTTTTGTTTCTAACGGACTGCTTCCAATAAGGATATTCAATTTTACAGGTACATGATATTGTTTCAACCAACCTATAGCCGTATAAATCTGCTTACTGGTGATTCCCTTCTTTATAAATGCCAGAATTTCATCATTGAATGATTCAACGCCTAAATCTACATAACGGCAACCAGATTCTCCAAGCATCTGTGCAATTTCTTCCGTTATAGCATCTACGCGCGCCTGGCATCCCCATACAATACCATATTTCTTCATAATACGGCAAATATCCCCCGTACGTTTTTCATTCCAAATGAAATTATCATCCATGAAACCTATCGCTTTATACCCCTCCTTACTTATTTGTTCTACTTCTGCCTCTATGCTTTCAATAGAACGGAAGGAGATAAATGGCTTTTTACCATGCTCTTTCTGATATTCTATTTCACGGGCAAAAGTGAGTGAGCTGGGGACGCAATAAATGCAATGGAACGGGCAATTCCGGGAAGTAACCATCGTTGTATAAGGTCCTATTTTTAACTTGGGATTAAAGTATCTTCTATCCTGTATGAAGTGGCGTGCCGGGAAAGGCAAATCATCCAGTTCTTTCATCAAAGGACGGGAAGGATTGTGTTTCACTTTCCCTTCTTCCAAATAAGAGATGCCTATGATAGATGTCCAGTCAGCACCATCAGCTATTGCTTTGGTTAATTCCAAAACAGTTAGTTCCGGCTCTCCACGCACAACTATCTCTTTGTCACTCAGCAAACATTTGGAAGTGAAATAAGTAGGACCCGGTCCCATAAATATAACGTAGGCTTTCGGATTATTCTTCCGAATCAGTTCCAATGCCAATAAATCATTTTCAATGGAGAGATTAACAGCCCAGATATAATATATATCACTGGCATCGTTTTTCAGAAAATCGGAGAATACCTCACGAGACTCACGTTTATAGACAAAATCACGATAATGGATATCATCAAAGCCTTCCTTTTCAAGTAAAGCAACAACAGTCAGCTCATAAATATTAGGTGCAAGATAAACCACACGGGTACAACCGGCGGTACGTTCAGCCGGATTCTTATTGTCAAGTACAGGAGGTATTAAAAAAGTAAGTTTCATGCTCTCATCTTTCTTTGATTTCAAATAGAATCTCCCTTATTTATATGTAATTCTTCACGTAAACGCTTATCACCAGGAATACAAAATAAGGAAGCTGTTAAAGTTATTAACGCACAAAGCAGTCCTGTATTGCTCAAAGTCAGATAATATGTAAGAATATTAATGATAACCGCAGCCTCCAACATTAACAAACGCACACTACTCCATCTGAAATACAGACGCAAAGCTTCCGGAAAAGATACTACATCTATTTTTTTAGTCAGAACCCATGAAAATAATTTTAATGCCAAGGGTACACAAGTTGCAGCCAACAGGATTCCGATTGTTTCTAACAGATAGGAGGCCCTGAAATTATCAGCATATAGTCCTACCCACTCATGATCACATTCACCCAATAAAACGATTATCAAAGGAACCCCCCAGAAAAGGGTATATTCTATTTTTAAATTTAAAAGGGTTTTCCGTATTAGTTCTTCCATAATACAATTTTATTTTTTTCATACAGTTCCTGTAAATACCGTCCGGTTAACAATGCTTCGTCCCAATGTCACCTCATCGGTATACTCTAACTCGTCACCTATAGAAACGCCACGGGCAAGTACACTCAACTTAACACCCATTCTTTCGAGCTTACGGTAGATATAAAAATTAGTCGTATCTCCTTCCATGGTGGTACTCAGGGCAAGTATAACTTCTTTTATTCCTCCGTCTGCTACACGTTGCACAAGACTATCTATCTGAAGATCACTGGGGCCTACTCCATCCATAGGTGAGATAACACCTCCCAGCACATGATATAATCCACGGAATTGCTGAGTTCCCTCTACCGCCATTACATCCCGAATATTCTCTACCACACAGATTGTTGAAGCATCACGGGCGGGATTGGCGCAAATCTGGCAGGTATCTGTGTCGGATATATTATGACATACATGGCAATACTTCACCTCGCGTTTCAATGTGATAATTGAGTTTCCAAAAGCTTCAACGGTAGCGCTGTCTTGCCGCAGCAGGTGAAGCACCAGTCTCATAGCAGTCTTTCGTCCTATTCCGGGAAGTTTGGAAAACTCTCCGACTGCCTTTTCAAGCAGCACAGAAGGATATTGTTGGTTCATATATTTCTAACTGAATCTATTATTCAGTGCAAAGATACTTATTATTTGCAGATAGAAAAAGCCCGTCACGTGAATTGCGAAATAAATTGTACCTTTGCGCCCGTTATGAGAATACTTGTCACTATTATATGCTACTTTGCAGTACTGCTACTGATAGCCCGCCTTACCGGAAAAGGAAAAAGAAGCGGTTCGGATGCTGCATTCTTCCGGGGAGAGAACCGGTCACCGTGGTATATCGTCTCTTTCGGGATGATCGGTGCCAGCATATCGGGAGTAACCTTTGTCTCTGTACCCGGTATGGTGCGAAGTATGGACATGACGTATATGCAAACAGTTTTCGGCTTTTTCTTCGGTTATCTGGTGGTAGCACACGTGTTACTTCCATTATATTACCGGCTCAATCTGACAAGTATCTACAGTTATCTCGGCACACGAATCGGACCACGAACTTACCGTACAGGTTCTTTCTTTTTCTTATTGTCCCGTATGTTAGGTACAGCTGCCAAAATGTATCTGGTTTGCCTCATTCTTCATACTTATGTATTCGGTAACATGGGTATACCCTTCTGGATGATTGCTGCCGGATCCGTGGCACTGGTCTGGATATATACGCATAAAAGTGGTATAAAAACGATTGTCTGGACAGATACTTTACAAACCTTCTGCCTGATAGCAGCGTTAATCTGCATCATCTATATCACCATACAAAAGTTGGATTTAGGAGGAAACAGCATAATACAGCTTATCAGCAACAACCCACATAGCCGTATATTCATATTTGATGACTGGATGTCACGACAGAATTTTTTCAAGCAATTCCTGAGTGGCATTTTCATTGTAATTGTGATGACGGGGTTGGATCAAGACATGATGCAGAAAAATCTTTCCTGCAAAAACCTGCGCGAGGCACAAAAGAATATGTATTGTTACGGGTTTTCTTTCATCCCGCTGAATCTCCTGTTTCTTTGCTTGGGGATCCTTCTGTTGACATTGGCAGGACAAATGAACCTTATCCTCCCGGAAGTGAATGACGATATACTTCCGATGTTTGCCACACAGGGATATCTGGGGCAAACGGTACTTGTACTCTTCACAATCGGTATCATTGCAGCGGCGTTCAGTAATTCCGATTCCGCACTGACTGCAATGACTACCAGTGTATGTGTAGACCTTCTTGACACAAATAAAGATATAGAAGAAGTAGCTCGGCAACGACGTGGAAGAGTACACATTATACTATCTGTGATACTCATTTTCTTCATCTGCCTGGTAGAAGCACTCAACAGTAAAAGTGTGATCGATGCTATTTATATCATTGCTTCCTATACGTATGGCCCACTATTGGGAATGTTTGCTTTCGGACTATTTACACACAGAACCACCCGGGACCGGTGGGTACCGTTTATAGCAGTAGCTTCTCCGCTAATATGCTATGCTCTCGATTGTTTCGCAATGCAGAGGTATGGATATAAGTTCGGGTATGAGTTGCTAATGTTGAACGGAATACTTACTTTTGCAGGGATGTACGCTTTATCTTCAAATGAAATAATTAACAAAGAATATGGAAATATCAAACGCTGAATTTATTGTTAGTAACACGGACGTGAAAAAATGTCCGCCCGGGCATTTTCCTGAATATGCTTTCATAGGACGCTCCAATGTGGGTAAATCCAGCCTTATTAATATGCTGACCGGCCGGAAGGGGCTGGCTATGACATCAGCTACTCCCGGGAAAACAATGCTCATCAATCACTTTCTAATCAACGATAGCTGGTACATCGTCGATCTTCCGGGTTACGGTTATGCCCGTCGCGGAATGAAAGGTCAGGAACAGATTCGCACCATCATCGAAGACTATATTCTGGAACGTGAACAGATGACAAATCTCTTTTTGCTGATAGACTCCCGCCTGGAACCACAGAAGATAGATATGGAGTTTATGGAATGGTTGGGCGAAAACGGAATACCATTCTCCATCATATTCACCAAAGCAGATAAGCTGAAAGGCGGACGTTTAAAGATGAATATCAACGCATATATACGCGAACTTCGCAAACAGTGGGAAGAGCTCCCCCCCTATTTCGTATCCTCTTCGGAAGACCGGATGGGACGTACGGAAATATTAGATTATATAGAAAGTATCAACAAAGAAGTTAATTCAAAATAGACAAATTAGAATGAAAAAGTATGTTTTATCGCTGGCAGTCGTGTCGGCCTTATTGCTTGTTACAACGGATGTACAGGCACAATCATGGAAAGATTTATTTAATAAAGACAACATCGAAAAAGTAGTAAATGCCGTAACCGGTAATCAAACGATAGATATGACTGGAACCTGGACATATAGCGGTTCGGCTATTGAGTTCGAATCAGATAACCTGTTACAGAAGGCAGGTGGTGCAGCAGCGGCGGCCGTTGCAGAAAAGAAACTGGACGAGCAGTTGGCAAAAGTCGGTATTAAAGACGGACAGGTCAGCTTTACTTTCAATGCGGACAGTACTTTTACAAGTACAGTAGGAAAACGTACTATGACAGGAACTTATTCATATGATGCTACAGACAAAGTTGTACACCTGAGATACTTCAAGTTGCTGAATATGAATGCAAAGGTAAACTGTACAAGTACCAATATGGATCTGCTGTTCAACTCTGACAAACTATTGAAACTGATTGCATTTATATCAAGTAAAAGTAGTAGTACAACTCTTAAAACAATCAGTTCACTGGCAGACAGTTATGACGGAATGATGCTGGGGTTTGCATTGAAGAAATAAACCATTGACAAACAGAAAAGTACCAATGATGGGATTTACAGAAAGTGCCGGTTGCATATTAACCAAATGTAACCGGCACTTTTTTATTAGCCAAAATTCATGGAAAGTTGTGTTTCCCGCACAGGGAAGTGCGTTAGGCGATGATTGCTGAATGGAAACACAGGACGAACGCAGACTTTTACTCTTAATCTACTACTCCGAAACGATACACACAATGACTGTAATATTTCTCTCCGGGACGAAGTACTGTAGACGGGAATTGTGGTTTATTAGGACTATCCGTAAAATGTTGCGTCTCCAGACAAACGGCCGTACGCTTCTGATAAGCAATCCCCTTCTTTCCTACCATTGCACCACGCAATCCGTTTGCCGTATATACCTGCAAACCAGGTTCTGTAGTATAAACCTCCATACTACGTCCGCTTTTTGTATCTATTAGACGAGCTGCCAGCTTTGTATCATCTCCGTTCGTATTCAACACCCAATTATGATCATATCCTTTCACAATATTCAGTTGCATTACATTTTCATTAATACGTTCACCAATTAAATGAGGAGTGGTAAAATCAAAAGGTGTTCCCGCTACCGGTAGGATCTCTCCCGTAACACATTTCAACGAATCATAAGGAGTATACATATCCGCATTGATATAAAGAGACTGATCTTCAACTGTCGTATCAAAATCACCGGAGATATTAAAGAAGGAGTGATGTGACAGATTAATAACAGTAGGTTTATCTGTTTCCGCTTCGTAATGAATATCCAGTTCATTGTCATTGGTCACCACAAAAATAACATGTACCTGTAAATTACCGGGAAATCCGTTCTCCCCATCCGGAGAAAATAAACTTAATTTCAGTGCATTTTCATCCAGCTGTTCTGCCTGCCATATTTTAGACGCAAACCCCGGATCTCCTCCATGAGCACAATGTTCTCCGGTATTAGGAACAAGATGATATGTAATAGAATCCAACGTAAAGGTAGAATACATGATTCTACCGATATATCGTCCGATGGTAGCACCAAAGTTCTGTTTCTTGGCAAGATACTCAGCAATCGTTGGATAACCGCATACGATGTCCTCCATTTTCCCATTACGATCCGGTACCATTAACGATACGACTCTCCCACCGTAGTTTGTAATACAAACCTCCATTCCATTCTGGTTTTTAAGCACATACAAATTTGTCAATTGTCCGTCTACTTCCGTCTGAAAGTCCCGTACATCCAGACCGGAAAGTGTCATCTCTTTTTCTTTTCTACAAGAGGTACACAGCAGTAAAATAAAAGCTATAAAAATGATACTTCTACTATTCATAAGCTATTGTTCGTCTTTTTTTAATACTATTTCGCAAAGATACGGCATTATTTTTAAAAAAAAGCTCTACCTTTGTCATTCATAAACCATAAAAAGGAAATGAATATGAAAAAAATAGCATTATTCGTTGCAATGTTGGTAATAGGAATCAGTTATGCATCTGCTCAAACTGCCGACATTAAGTTTGATAAAACCACTCATGATTTCGGAACATTTTCAGAAAACAATCCGGTTGTATCCTGCGTATTTACTTTCACTAATATCGGTGATGCTCCTTTGGTTATTCATCAGGCTGTAGCATCCTGCGGATGTACGGTACCCGACTATACAAAAGAACCGATCCTTCCGGGAAAAACAGGAACGATCAAGGTTACTTACAACGGAACAGGTAAATACCCCGGACACTTCAAGAAATCAATAACTCTTCGCACAAATGCTAAAACAGAAATGTTGCGTTTGTATATTGAAGGTAATATGACAGCAAAAGATGCCAAATAAGAAAAAATAGACAACAACAGTAAGGAGAATCTTTCGATTCTCCTTTTTTTTTGCTTTCTTTGATGCATATTTACAGAATACATAATTAAACACATTAAATATTTATATAGAAACTATGAAACAAGAAGAAGACAAATTCACCGGCTTGCCCGAGAATGCGTTCAGAGAATTAAAACCGGGCGAAGTATACAACCCTCTGATGAGTCCCGGTAAAAATTATCCGGAAGTAAACTTCTGGTCAGTCACCTGGGGTATCACCATGGCCATCCTTTTTTCGGCAGCCGCTGCCTACCTGGGACTGAAAGTAGGTCAGGTATTTGAAGCTGCCATTCCTATTGCTATCATTGCGGTAGGTGTTTCCGGCGCGGCAAAACGCAAAAACGCATTAGGAGAAAATGTGATCATCCAGTCTATCGGTGCTTGTTCGGGTGTTATCGTAGCCGGAGCCATCTTTACGCTCCCCGCTTTGTACATTCTGCAAGTTAAATATCCGGAGATGACAGTCACCTTCATGCAGGTATTCATCAGTTCGCTGTTGGGTGGTGTATTGGGGATTTTGTTTCTTATCCCTTTCCGCAAATACTTCGTTAGTGATATGCATGGTAAATACCCCTTCCCGGAAGCCACGGCAACCACACAGGTACTCATATCCGGTGAAAAAGGAGGCAGCCAGGCCAGGCCGTTATTGATGGCAGGTATGATCGGTGGTTTATACGATTTTATTGTGGCTACTTTCGGCTGGTGGAATGAAAATTTTACGACCCGTGTATGCAGCGCCGGTGAAATGCTGGCAGAAAAAGCCAAGTTGGTATTCAAAGTAAATACAGGTGCTGCAGTATTAGGTCTGGGGTATATCGTCGGATTGAAGTATGCATCTATCATTTGTGCCGGTTCACTGGTGGTATGGTGGGTTATTGTACCAGGTATATCAATGTTTTGGGGAGATAGCGTACTGAATGCATGGAACCCGGAAATCACTAACACCGTAGGTATGATGAGTCCCGAAGAGATATTCAAATACTATGCAAAGAGTATCGGTATCGGTGGTATTGCTATGGCTGGTGTTATCGGTATTATCAAATCATGGAGCATTATCAGGAGTGCTGTAGGGTTGGCTGCCAAAGAGATGGGTGGCAAAGGGAATATTGAGAAAAACATCATTCGTACGCAACGTGACCTTTCTATGAAGATTATTGCTATCGGTTCTATTATTACACTGATTCTGATTTTCCTGTTCTTCTACTTTGACGTAATGCAAGGTGATCTGATACATACAATAGTAGCTATCGTATTAGTGGCAGGCATCTCTTTCCTGTTTACTACAGTGGCCGCCAATGCAATTGCAATTGTTGGTACCAACCCAGTTTCGGGTATGACACTGATGACGCTTATTCTGGCTTCTGTTGTAATGGTAGCTGTAGGATTGAAAGGCCCTTCGGGTATGGTGGCTGCATTGGTGATGGGTGGTGTAGTATGTACAGCCTTGTCCATGGCAGGTGGTTTCATTACCGACCTGAAAATTGGTTACTGGCTGGGAAGTACTCCTGCCAAACAGGAGGCATGGAAATTCTTAGGAACAATTGTTTCGGCTGCTACGGTAGGCGGAGTCATGATTATCCTGAATAAAACATATGGTTTCACAAGCGGAGCACTGGCTGCACCACAAGCAAATGCTATGGCAGCCGTTATCGAACCACTGATGAGCGGTGTAGGTGCACCCTGGTTGCTTTACGGCATCGGTGCGGTATTAGCTATCATTCTGACACTCTGTAAGATTCCTGCTCTTGCTTTTGCACTGGGTATGTTCATCCCGTTGGAACTGAACGTGCCTTTAGTAGTAGGTGGAGCCATTAACTGGTATGTGACTAGCCGCAGCAAAGACACTTCACTGAACACTGAACGTGGCGAAAAAGGTACGTTACTTGCTTCCGGTTTCATTGCCGGTGGTGCATTAATGGGTGTTGTGAGTGCAGCGATGCGTTTTGGCGGTATCAATTTGGTGAATGATGCGTGGCTGAATAATACCTGGTCGCAGGTACTTGCTCTGGGTGCTTATGCATTGTTGATTCTTTATTTCATTAAAGCTTCGATGAAAGTGAAGTAATATTTCTCAAAGTAACAATATAAAAACTATTTTCATGAAAAACCTGTTAACGGTTGCATGTTTCGTAATACTCCCTCTGAGCTCCACAGCCCAGGGGGATCGTTACAAACAGATAACCGACCCTAATCTAACCAGTATCAATCGTGAAACTCCCCGCAGTACCTTCACATCGTACACCAACGAAAAAGATGCAACGGCAAACAACCGCAAAGACGGTACTCTCCGCCTCTCGTTGAATGGCAAATGGAAATTCAACTATGTAGACAGCTTCTCTACCCGCCCTACTGATTTCATGCTTCCTGAGAAAGATGTAAGTGACTGGGCAGATATTGAAGTTCCCGGTAACTGGGAGCGACAAGGTTTCGGAATTCCCATCTATGTAAATTCCTCCTACGAGTTTTGTTCACCAGGCTATGCCCCCTATTGGGACAAACCCAACCCTCCGTATGTACCGGAAGAATGGAACCCGACAGGTACCTATCGCCGTGATTTTAACCTCCCTGCCAACTGGGATGGAAAAGAGATATTTCTCAGTGCCGACGGAACCAAAGGTGCAGCATTCTATTACCTGAACGGAACATTCATCGGTATGAATAAAGATGCAAAGACTCCTGCCCGGTTCAACATCACGAAACAGGTGAAACCCGGTAAGAATGTGCTTGCCGTACAAATTCACCGCTTTTCGGATGCCAACTATCTGGAGTGCCAGGACTTCTGGCGGCTGAGTGGTTTCGAGAGAGATGTCTATCTCTATGCACAACCCCAGCTTCGTATTGTAGATTTTAAAGTAGAAAGCCCGTTGGATGCCGACTATAATAACGGTATCCTGAAATTTAAAATTAAAATAGCCAACAGTAGCAAACCGATATATCCTTCGTATGTTATCTCTTACAAACTTCTTGATAAAGACGGACAACAGGTAGCTACTTCAGACTATGCTGTGAAAGCAATGCCTGCTCCCGGAATCTCTCAGAGCCTGACCGAATTTGTTTTTGATGACAATATCATCAAAAGCCCTAAACAGTGGACTGCTGAAACTCCTTACCTTTACACCCTTGTTATCAGCTTGAAGAAACCCGAAAGTGGTGAGGTAATGGAAGCAACCAGTGTGAAAGTAGGTTTCCGTACCGTGGAAATGAAAAATAACCAGCTTTGTGTCAATGGTAAACCAATTCTCGTAAAAGGTGTAAATGTACACGAACACAATGAACACACCGGACATTACGTCACTGAAGAGCTGATGCTGAAAGACTTCGAACTCTGGAAGAAGTACAACGTAAACACCGTCCGCACCTGCCACTATCCACAACAAGAACGTTTTTACGAACTATGTGATGAATATGGAATCTATGTAATTGATGAAGCCAATATCGAATCTCACGGAATGGGGTATAACCGCGAAGTAGGTGGTACTCTGGCCAACAACCGTCTATTCATGGATGCACACCTATACCGTACCATCAACATGTACGAACGTGATAAGAACCATCCTTCGGTGATTGTCTGGTCATTGGGAAATGAGGCCGGAAACGGTATTAACTTCTACAAGACTTATAGTGCACTGAAAGAACTCGACAGTCGTCCGGTGCAATACGAACAGGCACATCTGGAATGGAATTCGGATATCTACTGTCCGATGTACACACGGCCTGCCGACATCGAGAAATACGCAAAGGATCCGAAGCATACCCGCCCGCTCATTTTGTGTGAATATGCACATGCTATGGGAAACAGTCTGGGTAACTTCCAGGAGTACTGGGACGTTATAGAGAAGTACCCGCTCTTACAGGGTGGTTGCATCTGGGACTGGGTAGATCAGGGATTTGCAGAGAAAACTGCCGACGGACGTAAATACTGGACCTATGGTGGTGATTACGGTGCTTTTGGTACTCCTTCAGACGGAGATTTCTGTATCAATGGCGTTGTTTATCCGGACCGGACTGTGAAACCGCATACTACGGAAATGGGTAAAGTATATCAGAATATCAAGTTTATCAACTTCAAAAAAGACAAGGGAACAATCGATCTGCGCAATGATTTCAGCTTTACCAATCTGGATAAGTATAATTATCACTACATTATTCGCGATCATGGAAAAGAGATCTATACAGATAAATTCCAGGTCAGCGGGGCACCGGGCGAGACGGTAACCGTACAACTGAAAGGTATCCCACAGGCACAAACCAGTACCGGCGATGTACGTATCGAATTTTATGCTACAGTCCGCATTGCGGAACCATTCCTTCCGGTAGGAACAGTAATAGCCCGTGAACAGAACTACATCTATACTTTCCACAAAGACAAAGTGGCTCAGCAAGAAGTTGCACCCATGAAGGAAACAGATACACAGGTTATCTATTCAGGAAAGAACTTCAAGGCTGTTTTTGATAAGAAGAGTGGTTTGCTCGTCTCCTACCAATACAACGGAGCAGAATACATTCTCAACGGGCAAGGATTACACCCTAACTTCTGGCGTGCACCGATTGACAATGATTATGGTGCAGGACTGGCACGCAAACTGGGAGTATGGAAAGAAGCAAGTTATCAAGATATAACAGCTGCCTCTTTCAATGCCCGTAACGGAGAAGTGACCTGTACTTACCAATTCCCGCAAACTGACGCAACTTGGGATATTACTTACAAAATTTACACAAACGGAGTAATAAAGGTAGATAACCGTTTTGTGGCAGCCAATGAAAAGACTCCGATGATTCCACGTATCGGCCTGCGTATGCAAATGCCGGAAACATTCACCACACTGACTTACTACGGACGCGGACCGGAAGAAAACTATCGTGACCGCCGTACTTCACAGTTCTTTGGTGAATACTCCACTCCTATCAAAAAGATGTACGAACCCTACATTCGCCCACAGGAAAACAATCACCGTACAGATATTTACTGGTGTGCACTTACCAATAAATCCGGTGCAGGATTACTCCTTGTAGCCGACCGTACTTTCGAAATGAACGCCTCAAACTATCCGCTCGAAACCCTTGATAGTGGAGACGATCTACACAACGCGGCCCCACGTACAGCCCAAACGAACCATCGCCATCTCACAGATCCGAAACCGGAAAAGATGGTAGATCTCTTTATTGATTACCGCATGATGGGTGTCGGTGGTGATAATAGCTGGGGAGCACTTGCACACGAGCCTTACCTGATTCGTACCGGTGCACAGAATGCTGTTGAATACGGCTTTACACTGGTTCCTTTCGGCCGTAAAACCGATTTCAGAAACTTAATTTATCAATATTAATAATGAAAACAATCAGTTCATTTTTACTGGCCGCCTGTTTATCAGGTGGCCCGGTTGCAGCGCAACAGGAAACAAATCTTATGCTAACCAATGCTCAGACATTCATCGATACTCCATACACTGCCCACACGCTGGAAATGGATGACGAAGAAGATCTTATTATCAATTGCGACGAAGTAGACTGCACCACTCTTGTAGAATATGTGCTTGCCATGTCTCTCTGCCCCACCCAGGGTAAAGATATGCGTGAGGGTGATTTCGCAGAGAATTTGCAACGCATCCGGTATCGTGACGGAAAGATTGACGGATACACTTCACGTTTACACTACATTGCCGATTGGATAAACAACGGAGTACGTGAAGGAATCATGGAAGATGTAACCGCTGCCAATAGCCCATATACACAGAAATTATCCCTCTCATACATGTCTACTCATCCGCAACAGTATAAACAGCTTGCTAACTCCCCGGCCAATGTCAGTAAAATGGCAGGTTATGAAAAAGCGTTGACAGGACAGGAAGTTCATTGGTTACCCAAAGATGCATTGCCCGTAACGGGACTTCCCTGGATTAAAAACGGAGACATCATCGCCATTACTACAAACACCCCGGGATTGGATGTGGCTCATATGGGGATTGCCATTTATATAAAGGACAATCTATGTATGCTTCATGCCTCTTCTTCAAAAGGAAAAGTATTAGTAGAAAAACTTGCACTGAGTCGCCTGCTCGACCGTAACAACAGTTGGACAGGAATACGCGTTATCAGAATGAAAAAATAAAAACAACGATGGAAACGACAAAAAGAATGAAAACTATTTATCTTTTACTCATCAGCCTGTTCCTTATGAGTGGCAACATTGCCGCACAGGATTGGGCTAACTTAAAACAATTCCAGAAGGACAACGCTGCACTGGGTACTCCTGCAAAAGGAGAAAAACGTGTCGTATTTATGGGTAACTCCATTACAATCGGATGGCTCCACAACTGCCCGGAGTTTTTCAAAGACCGTCCTTATATCAATCGTGGCATTAGCGGACAGACTACTCCGCAAATGTTGATTCGCTTCCGCCAGGATGTGATTGACTTACAGCCGAAGGTGGTAGTGATCCTTGCCGGAACAAACGATATAGCAGGAAATACAGGCCCTTCTACCCTTGAAATGATAGAAAACAATCTGGCTTCTATGGCCCAGCTTGCCAAAGCAAATGGTATCAAAGTAATCCTCTGCTCTGTACTTCCCGCTTTTGATTACCCCTGGCGTCCGGGTATGGAACCTAATGTGAAGATTCCGGAACTGAACAAATGGATCAAAGCTTACGCAGAAAAGAATAAATTTATTTATCTGGATTACTTCTCTGCAATGGCTGATGATAGAAACGGATTGCCTGCCGATTTGTCAAAAGATGGCGTACATCCCAACAAGAAAGGATATGAAATCATGCAGCCAATGGTTGAAAAGGCTATCGCTAAAGCTCTGAAATAACAAATTCAGGATCGCGTAAGCAGGCTCTTTATTTCAAGTTCAAGGCGTTGCTTCACTTCGGACATCGGGATTTCAAATCCCAGTTCCTGACGCAGTGAAGTAACGCCTTTATCTATAAACCCACAGGGATGTATATAGCTGAAATAACGCAAATCGGTATTTACATTCAACGCCAGTCCATGCATTGTGACATAATGGCTACTCCTCACTCCTATCGCACAAATCTTACGGGCACGGGAAGTATCTCCTTCCAACCACACTCCAGTTGCTTTCTCCAGCCTTCCGGCAGTGATACCATAGGAAGCACAAACACGAATGACGGCTTCTTCCAGTAAATGTACGTATTCTTTCAATCCCAGATCGAACTCTTCAAGATTTAGAATGGGATAGCAAACCAACTGTCCCGGACCATGATAAGTTATATCTCCACCACGATCAATATGGTAAAGTGTAGCGCCAATCTTTTCTAATTGTGCTTCACTCAAAAGCATATTGTTTTCTTTTCCACTACGCCCCAAAGTATAAACAGGAGAATGTTCGCACAGGATTATGACGTTCTCATACTCTTCTCCGTTTTGTTTGGCACGGACAAGGGTGTCAAAATATTCTGTCTGCCGTTGCCAGGCTTCGGCATATGGGATAAGATTCCAATCAATTACAGTTGTTTTCATAAGGGCAAAGATAAAAGAGAATTATGATTTATGAAGTATGATTTATATTAAAACTCCAATAGAGCAGCACAATAAATCACACTCCATAAATCATAACTCTAAAATCACTTCCTTCTTCCTAAACTCAGTGAATTTAATACGACACTCACACTTGAGAATGCCATAGCAGCACTTGCAAGCATCGGATTCAGTAGTAACCCATTCAATGGGAAGAGTACGCCGGCAGCAATGGGAATACCTATAAGGTTATAGATAAATGCCCAGAACAGGTTCTGATGGATAAGTCTCACTGTCTGCCGGGATAAGTTGAATGCTTTCGGAAGCAACAGTAAATCAGAAGTCATCAGAGTAACCATAGCTACGTCCATTGCAATATCCGTTCCTTTCCCCATGGCTATACTGACATCTGCCAAAGCCAATGCCTGCGAATCATTAATTCCGTCGCCCACCATTGCTACAGTTTTTCCCTGTAATTGCAATTCACGGATAAAGTCTTCTTTGTCATCCGGCAAGGCATCTGCAATAAAACGATCGATACCTAATTTTCCCGCTACCGCCAAAGCCGTACGTTGTCCGTCACCTGTCAGCATACAAATATCAATGCCTTGACGTCTCAGTTCCTTGACAGCTTCGGAAGAGGTAGATTTTATCGCATCCGTAACAGCAATAATAGCCAACAACTGATTCTCACGACCAAAATAAATGATTCCGTTTCCTTCGGACTCATATTGCACAAGCATATCTGCCATTACATCCGTAACAATGGCGTCGAAATCTTTAAGCAACTTGTGGCTACCTACCCAGAACAAATCGCCTTCATAAATCACCTTCACTCCTTTCCCTGTAATACTTTCAAAGCTTTCAAGCGGTGCAGGTTTTACTTTTTCCTCGTCTTGCAGAGAGGTGACAATGGCTCCGGCAAGTGGATGCTCCGATTTCATTTCTGCAGCCAAAAGAACATTCTTGAAACACTCTTCCTGCGTTTGTGCCCATAACCAACCGCTTACAGTAGGATGTCCTTCTGTAAGCGTTCCGGTTTTATCGAGTACCACTACATCGACCTTGCGCATCTGCTCCAAGGCCACAGCATCTTTTATCAGAATGTGCTGACTGGCAGCTTTACCAATGCCCACCATAAGTGCGGTAGGTGTGGCAAGTCCCAAAGCACACGGACAGGCAATTACCAATACCGAAACGGCAGAAAGCATGGCATATGAGAAGTATTCTGTTCCACCTATTACCAGCCAAAGCACAAAAGTAAGTATGGCAATACCAAGAACCACAGGAACGAAAATTCCCGTTACACGGTCAACGATACGTTGTACGGGGGCCTTACTCCCCTGAGCTTCTTGCACCATACGAATGATACGTGCCAATACCGTCTCACTTCCTACTTGTGAAGCCTTTATTATAAAAGAACCTCGTTGATTGATTGTTCCGGCAAGCACCTTGTCTCCTTGCTTCTTTTCGACAGGGATAGGTTCACCACTTATCATACTTTCGTCTACAAAAGATTCTCCTTCGGCAAGAATCCCATCCACAGGAATTTGTTCACCGGGGCGGACCACCACAAGATCGCCCACCTGTAACTGATCGATCAGAACTTCTTCTTCAATGCCATTACGCACGATACGCGCCACTTTGGGTTGTAACCCCATTAGTTTTTTGATAGCAGTTGAAGTATTACCTTTGGCACGCTCTTCCATTAACTTACCCGTCAATACAAAAGCGATGATAACGACGGAGGCTTCATAATAGACATGTGGTTCCAATCCCCGATCATACCAGAATTCGGGGAAAAAAGTATTGAATGCACTAAACAGAAATGCAATAGAGGTACTCAAAGCGACTAAAGTATCCATATTACTACGCCCCGACTTAGCTTGCTTCCAGGCACCCGTATAGAACGAACCACCAAAAAGTATCATCACCGGAAGTGTAAGTAACAACTGCAACTCATTCGAGTATGGTACATGCATAAAAACCATAGAAAGAAGCAGCATCGGGATAGCAAAAACCCAAGCTCCGATAACTTGCATCTTCAGCTTTCGGTAATGTTGCTGTTGCGCCTCTTCTTTCCGCTCTTCCTTAAGATTACCCTCTTCTATTATAAGGTCATAGCCACCGGACAACACGGCGGCACGAATTTCTCCGGGAGTCAGTTTGTCGGCTTCATATGAGACAGAGAGTGTATTGGTAGCAAGATTGACCGAAGCATCTACAATACCCGGCAACTTGCGAACTGTCTTTTCAACATTATTAGCACATCCTGCACAGTGCATGTTCAGCACAGGAAACGCTTTCTTTGTAATAGTACTCATAATATTATTAATTAGCGATTAGTGAATAATGATGAGTGAGTAGTGATAAGCAATGAGTGATAAGTACCATACGGCATACAGCGTAGCTTGCTAATCACTTATCACTACTTACTCATCCCTATTAAAACAATCTCTCCGGGACGTTTGTTCAATTACTTCTTTTCTGTCTGCTTTGCTTCTTTCACAAACTCAGCTTCATAATTAAACTTCTTAAATCCGGCTTTCAGTTTCTCTACATTTGTCTTGTCAGCGTCATAAGTGATAGAAACGGTTTTCGTTTTCAAGTCTGTAGAAAACTCTTTTACTCCCTTCTCAAACTTGATGTTATCTTTCACTTTTCGTTCACAATTTTCACAATGCATCTGCGATACTTTGAACACTGCCGTACGGATATCTTTCGCCATAACGGCTGTCACACTCAATAAAGCTACTGCCAGAGCAGCTACCATTCTTCTTGTTTTCATAAACTGTTTTTTTTAGTAGTTAAGTAGTCAAAGTAGTTAAGTAGTAAGTAGAGGTAGTTAAAATGTATATGGCAGGATAACGTTAGCGCTCTGCTACTTACTACTTAGCTACTTTGACTACTTAACTACTCTCTTCTATATTCTCGGTAAATTAAAACGAACCCCTATATACGCCTTTGCTCCATGCATTGGCCCCCATATCATGGTCGAATCAAAATTTTCTCCCCATGGATTAGCGGCATCTATAATCGGATTCTTTTGTTTAAAGTTTGTCAGGTTCTCCCCACCCACATAGACAGACCAGCGGCGGAAATAACGCGTTACTTGCGCACTCAGCTGCTCAAAGCTGCCATAGCGCGCCTCCCATGACGGACTACCATCAGCAAGTGTATATGGATTCGGCATCCTTCCCCCACCGTTCAACTGCAACGTTGCATCAAATTGCCACAATCCAAGTGGCGTTTGATAAGAGGCCGTCAAAAGTCCTTTATACTTACTGGTCAGAGGTTTCTCCAATAACTTCCCGTTATAAGTTGTCTTTGCATCCGTCAGACGATAAGCAGCCGTCAGGGTGAACCCCTTGAAAAGCGGATAGTTCGCTTCCAATTGTAGCACCTGTGAGTAAGAACGTCCGTCCAGATTGTAGAATGACACTTCATGGGGGGCTGTATCCATATCCACAACAACCTGTTTCAGGAAATCAGTGTAATAATATTCCGCATTAATATTCAAAGTCTTACCAAATAAAGGAATATAGGTCGAAACACTTGCTCCATAATTCCAAGCTTCTTCCTGATTAAGATGATCGGCTATCTTTACCTTCCTGCTGCTGGCAAGCAGATAATTGTTCTCTGCCAGTACATGATTGGTGCGATAGCCTTTTCCAGCTGAAAGTCGAAAATGGACATACTCATTCGGATTATATTTGATGTGTGCACGGGGAGTTACAAAGAAACCATATTTACTGCTATGATCTCCGCGAAGTCCACCCATGAGCATCAATTTATCATTCAAATTAAATGTGTACTGAATATATGCTCCGGGAACAGATTCTTTTACCAAAGCCTTTGTCAATCTCTGCTCTGCATCATTGGTCAGGCGATAATGCTGATTATATCCATCATAATTGAAACTCAATCCGGTAGAAAGGCTGTGTTGCTTACTGAACTCCGTCTCAAAAAGCAGAGAGGCATACACATTGCTCTGATCCACATCATAGAGTTTAAGACCATAGGTAGCATCCTGATTGTGAATCGTCCCTTGGAGGATAAGGGCAAGATTGGTATTCTTCTCCTTATTAAATATATAAGCATTCTTGGTGAAAGCTTCGTAACGATCCGTCTTAATACCTATTTCATAAAGATCATGTGCCGGTTCTTTCCCATGACTGACCTGCCCGCTGTTACGATGTTCAGATAATCCCTTGATACCTGCCTGAAAGACATAGTGATCGCCCATATACGCCCAACGATTCCACAAATTATACTGCTCTACCCGGGGAATATCGGCAAAGCCATCATCATTTGCATCATGTGCTTTTGTTTCATTTTCATAATGTGCCAGCAGTGAAGTACTCCACCGTTTCGAGAGTTTTATCGTTGCATCAGCATTGGCTTCATAACGGCTTGTACTACTGGCAAACAGATTGGCCGATACCCAGTCCGCCTCCGGGAGCTGAGGTTTCTTGAACTCTACATTGATCTGCCCGGTGATAGACTCATAGCCATTTTTTACCGAAGAACTACCTTTACTTACCTGGATACTCTGCATCCACGGACCGGGTACATATCCCAGACCGTAGGGTGCAGCAGCTCCCCTGTAATTAGGAATATTTTCCGTCATCATCTGTACATACATACCCGAAAGTCCTAATAACTTTATCTGTTTGGCTCCTGTTGCAGCATCCGAATAACTGACATCTACTGAGGGATTAGTAACAAAGCTTTCGCCAAGATTACAACAGGCGGCACGTGTCAGCTCGGCACTACTGATGATATCTTCATTCATCACACTGTTTCGCAATTTCATCGTACCGAGTTTCCGGCTTACAATGTTCACCTCACCTAATTCAACACCTTCGTGAAGAATAATATCAAGTTCCTGATTCTTACTGTTGACATGAATTGTGTCATTCTCAAAACCGATAAAGCTAACAACGAGCATATGGCTTTTGGCCGGTTTGGAAATGGAGAACCTGCCCTCTTCGGTAGTTGTCACACCGTTTGTAGTATTCATCCAAAACACATTGGCACCGGGAATGGGTTCTCCGGTATTGTCTTTTACAATTCCCGTCACCTGTGCCTGTAAAGTATGGAAAGTGAAGAGAGTAAATAATAAAAATATATATTTCATATAAATTAATTCATTTCGTGGTGCAAATTTACAAAATAACCTGTGCAACATGGTTGCATGAAAAGTACATTCTGTATTCGTATATTTACAGGCTTCTTTATATTCTGTTTACCAATATCTTATCTGTATAACATATGAGATAAGGAATCAGAACATCCGGATGTTGTTGTACAAAACACCCGGATGTTTTAGTACACAACATGGGGATGTTTTCATAAAGAACATGGGGATGTTTTGCATTCTGAAGCCTAAAGATGCAAACGCAAGGAATAGTGAAAGCAGTACTATGAAACACTACCAACACACATACCTTTCTTATATACTTTTGGCTAAATAAGAAGAGTTGAATAAAGAGTCAGATAGTACCGCGAACTGACAGGATGCGGAGGGACAGCATAAGATACTTCCTGCCATTTATCAGAAGGTGGAAGGCACTGAAAGTCCGGTAATAATTCACAGATAAGTTGTATTACGGGCGCAACAACAGAGGCTTCGCACGAATGTTTCATCAAATCTACTTTATAGATAGTAGCCGTACAACCTTCGTCTTTGCATGATTTATCTGACTGATGGTGAGCTTTATTACATTTAGGGCAACCACTGGTGCAACAAGTCTGCGCAGTTTCGCAACCGGCACAGCAGTAATGAACAACAGAGACTCCTACCCCGGCGTAAATAATCAACAGGGAGAGCATAGCAAGCAGTATGTATCGAAGTCTCTTCATAAATCCGGTACAAAGATAGGGAGATTTAACCGTTTCAGCACATTATTTTTTTCTTTTTTATTCGTTCTATTCGTTAATATGTTCTATATTTGTCGATAGGGAATAACCTAACAAATGTTGAATTTAAAGAAAAAGCCCTTATGAAAAAACAATATGTCAGCCTACTTGCAGTTATACTTGCGGCAAGCGGCTTTTTATTTTCTTGTGGTGACAAGATGAAAAAAGATACCGGTTCGCTGGAATTCGATAGTATACAGGTGAACAAGACGGTACATCTTTTTGGAGATACATCCAAACCAGCCTGTAACCTGCTGATAAACTTTGTCTATCCTTCCAAATCATCTGACGAATTATTGAAAGATACGTTGGATAAATATTTCATTGCTGCTTGTTTCGGCGATAAATACATGGGAGAGAAACCTCAGGAAGTGGTAAAACAATATACAGAAACATACATCAGTGAGTATCGTCGCGATTTGGAACCGATGTATCTGGAAGATGAAAAAGATAAAGAAAATGAATCATCCGTAGGCGCATGGTATTCTTATTACAAAGGAATCGAAAGCCATGTACAGCTCTATGAAAAGAATTTGCTTGTATATCGCATTAACTACAATGAATATACAGGTGGGGCGCATGGCATCTACATGACTACTTATCTTAACTTCGACCTCGGTCTGATGCGTCCGTTACGTCTGGACGATATTTTTGTTGGAGATTATCAGGAGCCACTGACCGATCTTATCTGGAATCAGCTTATGGCAGATAACGGAGCCAAGACACGTGCCGAACTGGAAGATATGGGCTATGGATCAACCGGTGAAATAGCAGCTACAGAAAACTTCTATCTTAACAAAGACGGAGTTACTTTCTACTACAATGTGTACGATATCACTCCCTACGCAATGGGACCGGTTGTAGTATCCCTGCCTTTCCAAATGCTGGAGCATATGTTAGGTAGCAACCCGATTATTGGTGAACTGAAAAATTAAAAATATAACTCATACATTAAACAAAGCAGTGGAAATCATACTAAAATATTTTCCTGACCTCACGGAAGAACAGCGCAGGCAATTTGCTGCTCTATACGACTTATACATCGACTGGAATGCCAAAATCAACGTCATCTCGCGCAAGGACATCGAAAACTTGTACGAACATCATGTACTGCATTCACTCGGCATTGCCAAAGTGATTCAGTTTCGTCCCGGTACCAGCATTATGGACTTGGGTACGGGCGGTGGTTTCCCGGGTATTCCGTTAGCTATACTTTTTCCTGATGTAAAGTTTCATCTGGTAGACAGTATCGGGAAAAAGGTGCGCGTAGCTACTGAAGTAGCCAATGCCATCGGGCTGAAAAATGTAACCTTCCGCCATGCACGTGCCGAAGAGGAAAAACAGTTATTCGACTTTGTAGTGAGCCGTGCTGTTATGCCGTTGGCAGATTTAGTTAAAATCATCAAAAAGAACATCTCACCCCGGCAACAAAATGTATTGCCGAATGGTTTAATCTGTCT
This sequence comes from Bacteroides sp. HPS0048, assembly GCF_964240755.1. Classification (NCBI taxonomy): domain Bacteria; kingdom Pseudomonadati; phylum Bacteroidota; class Bacteroidia; order Bacteroidales; family Bacteroidaceae; genus Bacteroides; species Bacteroides sp. HPS0048. The sequence continues at coordinate 141,436 of NZ_CAXSVC010000004.1, forward strand.
TAAAGGTGGAGAACTTGAACATGAAGCAATGCCGTTTAAGCATAGAACCACCTTACACAGCTTAAATGAAGATTTTAAGGAAGAGTTCTTCCAGACAAAGAAAGTGGTATATGTGACCGTATAAATAGATAGATACGTAACGTCAAATAATCATGAAAATAAAGAGATTTGAATTTAATATGTTTCCCGTAAATTGTTATGTATTATGGGATGAAACAAAAGAAGCAGTCGTCATAGACCCAGGCTGCTTTTATGATGAAGAGAAACAAGCATTGAAAAACTTCATCAACACCAATGGGTTAACAGTGAAACATTTGCTGAATACACACCTGCATCTGGACCACATCTTTGGAAATCCGTTCATGCTGAAAGAATTCGGCCTTTCTGCAGAAGCCAGCCAAGCGGATGAATACTGGATTGAAGAAGCTCCGAAGCAGAGCCGTATGTTTGGTTTCCAACTACAGGAAGCTCCTGTGCCACTGGGAAAATACCTGCATGATGGAGATATAATCACCTTCGGAAATATATCGTTAGAAGCAATTCACGTACCGGGACACTCTCCGGGAAGCCTTGTATATTATTGTAAAGCAGAGAACTGTATGTTCTCCGGAGATGTGCTTTTTCAAGGTAGTATCGGACGTGCTGATTTAACGGGAGGCAACTTTGATGAATTGAAAGAACACATCTGTAGCCGTCTGTTCATTCTACCCAACGAAACAGTGGTTTATCCGGGACACGGAGCACCAACGACCATCGGTATGGAGAAAGCGGAAAATCCGTTCTTCCGATAACTGTTTCGCATACGGAGAATCTACGCCAAGCGATTATACAATCCATTTGAGCAACTTAAAAACTAATTAACATGAAAACCGATTCATTCGCCAGCCGCCATATAGGTGTCAGCGAAAAAGACATTGAAGTGATGCTCCGCAAGATAGGTGTAAGCACCCTTGATGAACTGATTGATAAAACGATACCAGCCAATATCCGGCTCAAAGAACCATTGGCATTGCCTCCGGCTATGACCGAATATGAATTCAGCAAGCACATTGCCGAACTGGCTGGTCAGAACAAATTATTCACCACTTATATCGGAATGGGCTGGTATAATACCATTACCCCTGCCGTAATTCAGAGAAATGTGTTCGAAAACCCTGTATGGTACACCTCTTACACACCTTACCAGGCAGAAGTATCACAAGGACGTCTGGAAGCATTAATGAATTTCCAAACAGTCGTTTGCGATCTTACAGCTATGCCATTAGCTAACTGTTCCTTACTGGACGAAGCCACCGCCGCCGCAGAAGCAGTTACGATGATGTACGGACTGCGCCCGCGCGATAAGCAAAAGTTGGGAGCTAATGTTGTATTCGTTGATGAGAATATTTTTCCGCAAACGCTGGCTGTGATGAATACACGTGCCATACCGCAAGGCATTGAGCTACGCATAGGCAAATATCAGGAATTTGAACCGACTCCGGAAGTATTCGCTTGCATCCTCCAGTATCCCAATTCGGACGGAAGTATTGAAGATTATCGTAATTTCACGGAAAAGGTACACGAGGCTGATTGTAAAGTAGCTGTAGCTGCCGATCTGTTGAGTCTTGCACTTATCGTACCTCCGGGTGAATGGGGAGCAGACATTGTATTCGGTACAACGCAAAGGCTGGGAACACCGATGTTCTATGGTGGTCCTTCAGCAGCCTATTTCGCTACCCGCGACGAATTTAAACGTAACATGCCGGGACGCATCATTGGCTGGTCAAAAGATAAATATGGAAAGATGTGTTATCGCATGGCTTTGCAAACCCGTGAGCAACATATCAAACGTGAAAAAGCCACTTCCAACATCTGTACTGCCCAGGCATTACTGGCTACAATGGTAGGATTCTACGCTATTTATCATGGTCAACAAGGTATCACGGATATTGCATCACGTATCCACAGTATCAGTGCTTTCCTTGAAAAAGAGATTAGTAAATTGGGATATAAACAGGTGAACAAATATTATTTCGACACGCTCCGTTTCATATTGCCCGACAATGTTTCGGCACCGCAAGTACGTACCATCGCACTCAGTAAAGAGGTGAATCTACGTTATTTCGACAATGGTGACGTTGGTTTCAGCATTGACGAAACCACAGACATTTCTGCTGCCAATATGCTGCTTTCTATCTTCGCTATTGCTGCTGAGAAGGATTATCAGAAGATTACTGAAATCCCCGATGCCGATACATTCTCTAAAGAACTGAAACGCCAGAGTGCATTCCTTACCCACGAAGTATTCAATAAATACCATACGGAAACGGAAATGATGCGTTACATCAAGAGACTGGACCGTAAGGATATCTCGCTTGCCCAATCTATGATCCCGCTGGGTTCGTGTACCATGAAGCTGAATGCTGCCGCCGAAATGTTACCACTGAGTCGTCCGGACCTTCTGTGCATGCATCCGTTAGTACCCGAAGACCAGGCTGAAGGATATCGTAAATTAATAGAAAACCTGAGTGATGAACTGAAAATAATTACTGGATTTGCCGGTGTCAGCTTGCAACCGAACTCCGGTGCAGCAGGTGAATATACAGGTCTTCGTGTAATTCGCAGTTATCTCGAAAGTATTGGTCAGGGACATCGCAATAAGATTCTGATACCCGCATCGGCGCATGGTACGAATCCTGCATCGGCTATACAGGCAGGTTTCACCACAATCACTTGTGCTTGTGACGAACATGGTAATGTAGAAATGAATGATCTTCGTGCCAAGGCTGAAGAAAACAAAGAAGAGTTAGCCGCCCTGATGATTACGTACCCGTCTACACATGGCATTTTTGAAACAGAAATTGTAGAGATCTGCGATATCATCCACGCCTGTGGCGCACAAGTGTATATGGACGGTGCAAATATGAATGCTCAGGTAGGACTAACCAATCCAGGCTTTATTGGCGCGGATGTCTGCCATCTGAATCTGCATAAAACCTTTGCATCTCCCCATGGTGGTGGTGGCCCCGGTGTAGGTCCGATTTGTGTAGCCGAACACCTGATACCATTCCTCCCAGGTCACGGATTGTTTGGTAATCCGATAAATGAAGTATCTGCCGCTCCTTTTGGTAGTGCAGGAATACTACCTATCACATACGGTTATATCCGCATGATGGGTACCGAAGGTTTGACTATGGCAACAAAAGCCGCTATCCTCAATGCCAATTATCTTGCTGCCTGCCTGAAAGACACGTATGGCATCGTATATCGCGGAGCTAATGGTTTCGTAGGACACGAAATGATTCTGGAATGCCGCAAAGTACACGAGGAAACAGGAATCAGCGAGAACGACATCGCAAAACGTCTTATGGATTATGGATACCACGCTCCTACTCTCTCTTTCCCTGTTCACGGAACGCTGATGATTGAACCTACAGAAAGTGAAAGTTTGTGGGAACTGGATAATTTTGTAACCGTGATGCAAACGATATGGAAAGAAATCCAGGAAGTGAAAAATGGCGAAGCAAGCGCGGAAGATAACGTACTAATAAATGCTCCGCATCCGGAATATGAGATCGTGAACGACCACTGGGAACACAGCTATACACGTGAAAAAGCTGCCTACCCGATAGAAAGCGTACGTGAAAATAAATTCTGGGTAAATGTGGCACGCGTAGATAATACATTGGGAGACAGAAAACTGTTGCCAACAAGGTACGGTTCGTTTTAGTTGAAAATTGACAGTTGAAAGTTGAAAATTACTATGCAGCGTGACAGCGCAGCTAATTTTCAACTTTCAACTGTCAATTTTCAACTAAACAACGGTTATCGTTCCCACCTTTACTCTCTTTTCTTTCATTGGAATAGAAGGATCAGGATATCCTAAGGCTACACAACCGTATACTTTGTGATTTTCGGGGACACCGAGAGAAGTGATAAATTCACGTACTTCGGGGGCATCGCATGTTGTCCCCAGCTGGTTGATCCAGCAAGAACCAATACCCAGAGAACGGGCAGCAAGAAACATATTTTCAATAGCACAGGCACAATCCATACCTGCCCACCATTGTGTCGGTTCATTAGAAACAATTACAAGCGTTGGTGCATGATAATAACAGCAATACGTCTGGTTACATCCACGCTCCTGCAAATGTTTATCCTCACTTTTGGTAAATGCACCTTTGATACGGGCATTTAATTCTTCGAGTTTCTCTGTATTTTGTATAGCTGTGAAATGCCATGTTTCAAGATGCATACCACTCGGAGCATATGTGGCAGCTTCAAGAATAGTCAGTAAATCTTCTTCAGCTACCTGTTGAGTAGTATAAGCACGTACGCTACGACGTGCTTTGATATTTTCTAATACTTCATTTGTTTTCATGATGAATAGTGTTTTAATTTTTATTTGTTAGAAATAAAATGATGAACTGGTTACACTACAATGTATCATACCTCATCACCTTTTAACCAGCCCAATCTTCACATTCAACTTAAAGTAATATACCCCATTCTCCCGCTCCAGGAAGCCGTACTTATCTTTATCCACAGATCCTTTCTCTAAACGGGTATTCAGATAAAGAAAATCTTCAAATGTCTTTTTCTCCGCTTTATGATAACAAAGCACCTCTCCGTTTCCATCTATCAGCAAAATTCCTTCCACAGCAGAATCCGTCCCGTTATAGATCTTTGCCGGACGCATCCCCAATGCCAGAGCAAGCAGGAACTGCTTCATTTTAAATTCATAAAAACCATGTTTATTGATCAGTTCATCCTTAATCTTCAATGGATTGATTCGTTTTATCTCCTCCGTCAATTCACTGATACGTGTGATACCATCCAAATGCATAATACGTACCATCTCTGCCAGAACACGCGGAAAGTGCAAATCTATCATCAACAGGTTGCAACGAAACACACGGTCTGCCACATCAGAATACTTTAATACACCGCCCAGGCGTTCTATCATCATCATACGCTCTGCCACTTCTGTAGGCGACTCTTCCAATGCATTTATTTTATTCACAGTAGGTACGGCAAACTTAACACCTATCTGCTCCAATTTCAGATTGGCAGTTCGTCCGCCATCAAGCAAAGGATTCATGGCACTAAGACGTGAACGAACATTGAATCCTGTCAATGGAGCCTCAGGATGCCAGAAGGCAACAGAAAAGTCCGTACGATCATCCGTTTTTGCTTCAAGATCAAAGATACCTGCTTCATCCAGGAACTCTTCTACCCCATCAGGCGAAGTCACATCATTTTCTGACGAGGACTTGACTGCATCGAGAATTAATCCGGCCACTGTGGCAAAATCTTCCCGTGGTATTCGCTTATCTACTGTTTCGTTTACAATATGAATTTCCTCTTTCTCAATATAATAGCGACGCGTACCATCATGCTCTTCGCGCTGTACCATTGCTACAGGCCAGCACTGTGTATCGTCTTTTTTTGCTTGCGGCGTACCCAACGAAACCTTTCCGTCTGCCAGCAAACGGAAAAAAGCATACAGTTCACTCCATTCTCTTTTTGTTGCTTCAAATGCCATATTTAATATATTTGTTTTACAGATTAATCATTTCGGGCAGTTCCTGCCAAGGGATCAACGGACGTTGTATCTCTATCTCTTTCTCCACAGGTGGTAATTTCCCAGCACGTGCTATAGCCAGTGGAATACGTGGAGTTATCACAATATACCTCCCTGTCCAGCAGCCATCAAACCAGGCCGGATTACCCCGCTCCCGCTTTATTGGAAAACATTGATTTTCACCCTTACTCCGCATCATAGCCGAACGCCCGGGATCGTTGATCCATACATGAGTATCATTTATACCGCGAAGCACCATCCAATGACGGTGACTACCCGGTTGCATCAACCCATGAGACGAACCGCGATGCCTCACATTTATCAGTACGGGAATACCCTGATCAATATATGCCTTCAGCGTCCGGTAGTCTTTATTCATAAAATGCTCAGCACTCACCATATGTTCATAATACCGTGTCAACGAATCTATTTCAAAAGAATAATAGCCACCCTGTCCTATGGATGTACGCCGCTTGAAAGGAGCACGTTTTTTCAAAAAATAATTCTTCTGATACTCTACAAGCTTTGCTTCGGCTTCTGCTGCCGAACGGCAACTATCTACGGTCATCCCTTTATAATAATCAAATACCATCAATGAGGATGCCAGCGAGCAATGCGCATAAGGACATCCGCTGATCTTCTGCGAATACCAGGGTAAAGGAATATCGTTGGGAGCCACTTCCTGAGCCTGAATAGAAGGCAAATGGCTTCCAATCAAAAACAAACCGAGATACAGAGCTTTCATTATCACATTTCGTATCATTGTGTGCAAAGATAAGGAAATCTGATAAAACAAATGGTGGACAGAAAAAACTATTTCCAATTCCAAATGTTATATAGATAGAGTTGACTACTTAAAAAATAAAATTATGGATAAAAATGAAAATCTGATTAGTATCACGGAAGTCCCTGCCGGGCCCTACATCATCAAAGGTGAATTTAAGATGATTAACAAAGAAGGGAAAGAGAGTATTTTGCAAGGAACAAACGCTTTGTGTCGTTGCGGCCACTCTAAAAACAAACCATTTTGCGACGGAACACATCGTAAAATAAATTTTGAAAAGGACAACGAATAAGGCTACACAAATGCGTCTTTTATAAACTCCAGTGCGTGTATCAACGGAATATTTACCCGAAGAGACACGCATTCAATTTTTCTGCTCCATCAACGTGTTATTCTTCCTCAAGGATACGTGCAGTCTCTACTTTTTCCAGGCGTGCCCTCAGACGAGGCATCATAGAACGACGAATACGAAGCGTCATACTACAATCCATGTCATAGGACTGTCGCAAAATTTCAGGTTCTTCTTCTTTCACAATACGCATCACATCATTCATAAAAGGATATTCAAAAAGCAAAGTCACCTCGTCATCTACCGTTTTTTCTACAATGGTAGCCGTGGCAATGGCTTCGGCGGCAGCAGCTTTATAAGCAACGATCAATCCGCTTGTTCCCAGCTTGATTCCACCAAAATAACGAACTACAATAATAAGTATATCAGTCAGTTCATTAGAATTGATCTGTCCTAATATAGGTTTTCCGGCTGTACCGGAAGGCTCACCGTTATCATTTGCACGAAAATCTGTTCGTTCATGTCCCAACATATAGGCATAGCATACATGACGTGCATCGTAATATTTCTTCTGATACGTTTCGAGATGTGCTTTTATTTCTTCGTGTGTACGCACAGGCAATGCAATAGCAATAAACTTGCTACGCTTTTCGGTATAAATACCTTCGGAGGGTTCAGTAATGGTTTTGTATGTATCTTCCATGCTTTTAGAATTAAAAATGGAAAGTTGAAAATTAAAAATTACTATGCAGCGTATTATACAGTTAATTTTCAACTTTCCATTTTCAACTAACTAAGTTTATGAATCACCAGCCCCGAACGAAGTTTCGGTTCGAACCAAGTAGTCTTCGGCGGCATGATATTGCCAGTATCAGCAATATCCATCAATTGTTTCATTGAAACAGGATAAAGTGCCAAAGCTACTTTCATTTCACCGCTATCTACACGTTTACTCAATTCTCCCAGACCACGGATACCACCTACAAAGTCGATACGTTTATCCGAACGAAGGTCTTTAATACCTAAAATTTCATCCAGAATCAAGTTGGAAGAGATAGTAACATCCAATACACCTATCGGATCGTTATCATCATACGTTCCGGCCTTCGCTGTAAGACTGTACCATTTACCATCCAGATAGAGGGCAAAATTATGCAGTGCATTCGGTTTGTAAATCTCCGTACCTTTTTCTTCTACAACGAAATTCTTTTCGAGCGCAGTAAGAAACTGTGCAGGAGTCAAACCATTGAGGTCTTTAACCACACGGTTATAATCAATAATAGTCAATTGATTGGCAGGAAAACATACCGCCATGAAATAGTTATACTCTTCATCTCCACGATGATTCGGATTCTGTTTTGCCTTCTCAGCACCTACAAGCGCGGCAGCGGCAGAACGGTGATGTCCGTCAGCAATATAGAGTGCAGGCATTTTAGCAAACTCAGCTGTGACAGAAGCGATATCCTCTGCCTGGTCTATAATCCAGAAAGTATGTCCGAAACCATCACCCGGAGCTATAAAATCGTATACAGGATTCTGAGCAGTATATTTCTTGACGATGGCATCCAGCTTCGCATTATCAGGATATGCAAAGAATACCGGTTCAATGTTGGCATTGTTCACGCGGACATGTTTCATGCGATCTTCTTCTTTGTCACGACGGGTCAGTTCATGCTTCTTGATAATACCATTCATATAATCAGGCACATAAGCACCCACAACAAGTCCGTATTGTGTCTTACCATTCATTGTCTGAGCATAGATGTAATAGTTTTCTTTATCATCCTGCACCAGCCAGCCTTTGTCTTGAAACAGTTTAAAGTTATCGGCAGCTTTGATGTACACCTTCTCGTCATGCTCATCCGTACCTACAGGAAAATCTATTTCAGGCTTAATTATATGATAGAGTGATTTCTCATTTTCACCAGCTTCTGCACGTGCTTCTTCTGAATTAAGTACATCGTAAGGACGCGAGGCAACTTGCTCCACTAATTCTTGTGGAGGACGAATACCTTTAAATGGTTTAATTGTAGCCATAAGTCTTATTACTTATTTACGCGGAACTTTTCGCAACCGTCTTTCAGGAAACCAACGATCTGTTGTGCAGCAGCAATGCCGGCATTGATATTGGCTTCAGCCGTTTGTGCACCCATTTTCTTAGGAGTAGAGAAATAACGTCCGGCAAAAAGTTCGGTGAACTTAGCATTAGCAGCAGGCATAATATCGGTGATATATTTGAAGTCGGGACGATCTTCCATCAGCTGGATAAGTTCGTCTTCATTGATAACTTCCTTACGTGCAGTATTTACCAAAATAGCTCCTTTAGGCATATCCTTCAACAAAGCATAGTTGATAGAGTTCTTCGTTTCGGCAGTAGCAGGAATATGCAGAGAGACAACATTACAGGTTTTGTAAAGTTCTTCGGCAGAATCAACCGCTTTCACACCATCTTTCTCGATTACTTCTTTCGGGCAGAATGCGTCATAAGCATAGATTTCCATACCGAAACCTTTAGCCACACGTGCTACATTGCGACCTACGTTTCCGTAAGCATGAATACCCAGTTTCTTACCCATCAGTTCAGTTCCTGATGTTCCATTATAGAAATTACGAACTGCATATACCAACAATCCGAAAACAAGTTCGGCTACCGCGTTGGAATTCTGTCCCGGAGTGTTCATTACACATACCCCGTGTGCAGTTGCAGCAGCAAGGTCTACGTTGTCATAACCGGCTCCGGCGCGTACCACAATTTTCAGTTCTTTGGCAGCATCCAGCACTTCGGCATCTATAATGTCACTGCGTATAATGATTGCATTGGCATCTTTTACTGCATCCAATAATTGTGCCTTTTCTGTATATTTTTCAAGTAAAGCAAGCTCGTATCCGGCTGCTTCGATTTCTTTGCGAATACCGTCCACAGCTACTTTAGCAAACGGTTTATCGGTAGCGATAAGTACTTTCATGATTCGATGTATATAATTATAAAAAAACGATTCACTACAAACTGACACAGAGTTTCATAGAGGGTACTGCTTAAAACAGAAAACTCCGTGAAACTCTGTGATACTCTATAGTGAGAATATTAATGAAGTTTCTCAAATTCCTGCATGCAGTCAATCAATGCCTGTACGCTTTCTTTAGGCAGAGCATTGTAGCATGACGCGCGGAAACCACCTACAGAACGGTGTCCCTTAATACCTACCATACCTCTTTCAGTAGCGAACTTCATGAAGTCAGCTTCCAGATCTTTGTATTCAGGAGCCATTACGAAGCAGATGTTCATACGTGAACGATCTTCTTTAACAGCAGTTCCTACGAACATCTTATTACGGTCGATTTCAGCATACAGCATATTGGCTTTTTCGGTTGCACGGCGTTCCATTTCTTTCACACCACCCTGTGCTTTGATCCAACGCAATGTTTGCAGTGCAGCATAGATAGGCACTACCGGAGGAGTGTTGAACATAGAGCCATTATCAACATGTGTCTGATAATTCAGCATAGAAGGAATATATCGTGAAACTTTGCCTAATGCATCATTCTTCACAATTACAAAAGTAACACCCGCAGGTGCCAGATTCTTTTGTGCACCACCATAAATACAGATATATTTTGATACGTCGATAGGACGAGAGAATATATCGGAAGACATATCGGCAACCATCGGAACCGGAGAATTGAGATCTTCTTTCAATTCGGTACCATAAATAGTATTGTTAGTAGTAATGTGGAAATAGTCAGCATCAGCCGGAACTGTATAATCTTTCGGAATATATGTATAGGTAGCTTCGGCAGAAGAGGCAACTTCTACAACTTCACCAAAAGCTTTGGCCTCTTTCATTGCTTTCTTGGCCCATACGCCAGTATTCAAATAAGCAGCTTTTTTCTCAAGGAAATTGTAAGGTACCATGCAGAACTCCATACTGGCACCACCACCCAAGAACAATACCGAATACCCTTCGGGGATGTTGAGTAATTCCTTGAATAGTGCTACGGCTTCATCAACCACAGGTTGAAAGTCCTTAGCGCGGTGGCTTATTTCCATCAGTGAGAGACCGGAACCATTGAAATCTAAAATAGCCTTCGCTGTATCCTCAATCACCTCACGCGGAAGAATAGAAGGTCCTGCATTGAAATTATGCTTTTTCATTTGAAGTTTGTTTTTGGTTTAACATTTCGTTACTTTGTGTCTTTTGACATTGCGAAATTACGGAATTATTTCCGTAAAACAAATCTTTCATTATAAAATCACATTCGGTTTGCTGATTTATCTTACTTTTTATTGGTTTATGCAGGATATATGCACCATTTTGTCATCTATAGATATCAAGAGTGAACATAAAGAATAAAGTAATAGTATTGGATAATTTTTACTTAAAGACTGAAAGTAAAAAGGATATAAAACGAATATTTATGATATGAAAGAAAGGGAAAATATCCCCCGAAGGATATTCATGTTTAATACGGTATTTCACCACAGAGGTCGCAGAGGGCACGGAGTTTTAGTTCTTTGATGAAACGCGGATGATCTCTGATTCCCACAAAAGGATATAACAATAAAATAAAGAACTACAGTTTTTTAATCAGCGTTTATCTGCGATCATCCGCGTTTCATCAGAGAAAATAATATCTCTGTGCTCTCCGTGTCCTCTGCGGTGAACTGATAATTAATCAGCTTCTTCAATAACGGTTTTCATTCCTTTTATCTTTTCTCCCCGGATAAGAGTCAGTAACTGTTTCACCTTTCCCCGGCGAATAGCAACGAAAGCATAATGCTCTTTTACATCAATTGCCCCCACATCTTCACGAGAAAGATTTCCTTTCTTATACAAGAATCCGGCAATGTCTATACGGCTTAGTTTATCTTTTTTTCCTTTACCTATATATAAGGTAACCCAAAGCGGCCTTGAAGGACGCGGAGCTTGTTCCGGAAGTTCATATATTTCGATAGCCGTAGGAATATATTCCGGTGTTTTTTCTTCTGCGCTCAGAATGAGATAAGAGGTTCCGGTAGCATCCCAACGAGCAGTACGTCCGTTTCGATGGGTAAAGGCTTCTTCGTTCACAGGGATATGATAGTGAATAATATGCTCTACTTCCGGAATATCCAGTCCACGGGCAGCAAGATCAGTGGAAACAAGTACATGGCAGCTTCCATTACGGAATTTATAAAGTGCACGTTCACGGTCGGGCTGCTCCATACCACCATGAAAACGTTCGTTGTACATACCCTTTTCGGCAAGCAATGCACTCACACGGTCCACCGCATCCCGATGATTACAAAAAACAATACTGGAACTACTTCCCAAGGTACAAAGCAACTTATAAAGTGTGTCAATCTTGTCTTTTACCGGAGAGATGACTTTCATTAAGGTCAGTCGCGGTGCTTCTGCAGGGATATCTGATAGAAAATTCAGTTTAATAGTACGGTTCAGTCCGGTGAACCGTGGAATTTCTTCGGCATCCGTTGCAGAGAGTAGTACCCGTTTCTTTAGTCCGGGCAGTTGAGTGATAATCTCAGCCATTTCATCATGGAAACCGAATTCGAGAGATTTATCAAACTCGTCAATAATAAGTGTACGGATTGTATCAGGATTGAAATTCCCTTTGGCAAGGTGATCTGTTATACGTCCCGGCGTACCGATGATGATTGCAGGGTGATTACCTTGAATGCTCTTTTTCTCTTCACTGATAGGGTGACCACCATAGCAGCAGCAAGTCTTCCAAGAGGTATTCATGGTTTTGAATACAGAGTCTATCTGTAAGGCCAGTTCCCGCGAAGGAACGAGAATCAGTACTTGTATTGTATTGTCATCCGGTTTCAAAGATAAAAGCAGAGGTAACAGAAAAGCGAGTGTCTTACCCGATCCGGTAGGTGAAAGCAATATTACGTCTTTTTCTTCGGAAGCAGCATCCAGCGCAGCTTCTTGCATAGGATTCAGCGCTTCAATCTTCAGATTGCGCAGCGCAGTTTGTATTAATTCGTTCTTTTGTATCATAATGGCACAAAGATAGGGAGATTTACGATTAGACGATTTACGATTTACGATTAAAGTTTACTATGATTCCTTAAAATCAATAGCTATAACTAACTCCAATCGTAAATTGTAAATCGTCTAATCGTAAATTTCAGCGCTTTCCTTATGCTCCGAAATTATCAAACATCAGATTCTTAGCCGGTACACCCAGGCTATCAAGCATCTTCTCAACGGCTTTAGACATCGGGCCAGGACCACACATGTAGTATTCAATATCTTCAGGTGCTTCGTGGTTCTTCAGGTAAGTTTCATAAATTACTTCATGAACAAAACCTGCTGTATAACTAACTCCCGCTGCATCTGCTGCAGGGTCCGGACGGTCAAGAGCTAAATGGAACTTGAAGTTCGGGAAGTCCTTTTCAATCTGCAGGAAGTCTTCCAGATAGAACACTTCATTCAATGCACGTGCACCGTAGAAATAGTTCATGATACGATCTGTTGTATGCAGTGTCTTGGTCAGGTGCATGATTTGTGCACGCAACGGAGCCATACCGGCACCACCACCAATCCACATCATTTCATTCTTAGAATCGAATATCGGATGGAAGTCTCCGTAAGGACCACTCATGATTACCTTGTCACCGGGTTTCAGTGTGAAGATATAAGAAGAAGCGATACCCGGCATTACATCCATAAATCCAGGGCCTTGATCTTTCGGTTTGAAAGGAGGTGTAGCAATACGTACAGTCAACATGATACGGTCACCTTCAGCCGGATAATTGGCCATAGAGTAAGCACGAATGGTCTCTTCATCATTCTTACACTTGAGTCCCATAAGACCGAACTTTTCCCAAGCCGGCAGATATTCGTCACCGATCAGACTTTTATCAATGTCTTTATTATAATCCATTGAAAATTTAGGTATCTTGATCTGTGCATAAGAACCCGGAACGAAGTCCATATGTTCGCCCTTCGGCAGAGCTACGATAAACTCTTTGATAAAAGTTGCTACATTCTTGTTTGAGATAACCTCGCACTCCCACTCTTTCACTCCCAGGATTGACTCGTCAATCTTAATAGACATATCCTGTTTCACTTTTACCTGGCAACCCAGACGCCAGTGATCAGCTTGCTGTTTACGAGAAAAGAATCCGGTTTCAGTAGGAAGAATCTCTCCTCCTCCTTCGAGCACCTGACAGCGGCATTGTCCGCAAGAACCTTTACCACCACAAGCCGATGAAAGGAACACATTGTTGGCAGACAGCGTACCCAGCAATGTACCACCGGGAGATGTCTTCAGTTGTTGTTCGCCGTTCATCGTAATCGTAACCTCGCCCGAAGGAGTCAGATAGCCCTTCGCAACGAGCAGTATAATGACAAGCAGGAGAATCACTCCAAGGAATACTCCGATACTCGCTAATATTAAAGACGTCATTGTATTATTCTTTTTACTTTAGTTATAATTTCAATCCAGAGAAACACATAAAGGCCATTGCCATCAGTCCTACAGTGATAAACGTAATACCCAAACCACGCAGCGGAGCGGGAACGTCAGAGTAAGCCATCTTTTCGCGAATAGCAGCCAGACCAACGATTGCAAGTAACCAACCAATACCGGAACCTAAGGCATAAACCACTGCACTACCCACACCTGTGATAGCTTGCGGATTGGCAGGGTCCATTGTAATTCTCTGTTGCATGAACAGTGAAGCACCCATAATAGCACAGTTTACGGCAATCAGCGGAAGGAAGATACCTAAAGAGGCATACAATGAGGGAGCAAAACGCTCTACCACCATTTCTACCAACTGCACAATACCGGCAATAACGGCAATAAAGAGAATAAAGCTAAGGAAGCTAAGATCGACACCTTCGATGATAGCATTGGCAGCCAGCACCTTCGTCTGAAGCAAGTAGTTCACAGGAAGCGTAACCACCAACACGAAAGTTACCGCAATACCCAGACCGACAGCAGTCTTCACATTCTTCGACACAGCCAGGTAAGAACACATACCCAGGAAGAAGGCGAATATCATATTGTCCACAAATATGGAGCGGACGAATAAACTTAATAATTGATCCATAAATCTATCTTTTAGTAGTTGAGTAGTCAAGTCGTTAAAGTAGTAAGTAGAGAAATGTATTTCACCTCAGCTACCAGCTACTATATTCTGACTACTTATTTGTTAGTTTTCCTGCAATTCTTTATGTTTCGCACGCTGATACCAGATGATACAAGCAACGATAATCAATGCCATAGGAGGCATCAACATCAGACCGTTGTTTAAGTAACCCATCTTGTAGAATGACTCCGGAATAATGCGGAAGTTCAGCAAAGTGCCCGAACCCAGCAACTCACGGAAGAAGGCTACAATAATCAGAATCTTGGCATATCCAAGTCCATTACCTATACCATCAAGACATGACTCCCAAGGGCCATTTTGCATTGCAAAAGCTTCAAGACGTCCCATCAAGATACAATTGGTAATTATCAAACCTACATAAACAGAAAGCTGTACACTTACATCATAAGCAAATGCTTTCAATATTTCACTCACAATAGTAACCAATGCAGCCACTACTACCAACTGAACAATAATACGGATACGGTTAGGGATTGTCTTTCTCAGCAACGAAATAACAACATTAGCAAACGCTGTAATTACTGTCACGGATAAGCCCATAACGATAGCCGGCTCCAATTTGGCTGTTACCGCCAGTGCCGAACAGATACCAAGCACCTGTACGGTAACCGGATTGTCGACTCCCAACGGAGCAAAGAATACTTCTTTATTCTTTTTAGAAAATAATTGGCTCATATTCTATCGTTCCTCCTTATTTATTAGTTAAAAAATTATTGTACTGACCCAGACAGTTCTTAATCATATCATCTACACCCTTAGAAGTAATTGTACCACCCGAAATACCATCGACTTGATATGCAGGGTCAGTAACTTTACCATTCTTCTCAACAGCCAGAGCAATCTGCCCGTCTTTCATCACTTTCTTACCATCAAACTCTTTCTGAAAAGCAGGAGTTGCAATCTCAGCTCCCAAACCCGGAGTTTCACTTGCATGAGAGAAGTACACACCGTAAACCGTGTCTTTGTCTTTGTTTAAACCTACATATCCCCAAATCGGCCCCCAAAGTCCGGCTCCCGACAAAGGAATTACATATTTGGTCTCTCCCTTCACATCGCACACATACAGCGGAAGCTGACGCTCTGCTTCCGGCTTAGACATTTCGGCAGCCATATCTATTGCGAAACCACCATTTTCGGAAACAACCTCTCCGTTAGCGTTCAGGATCTCATCTGCTTTCACATATGTTTTATACAGTTCTTCCGCATTCTGACCTTTTGTGTCAACGTTCAATGCAGCCAGAATCTGTTTCATCTTATCCAACTCTTCGTTCTTTTTCTGCGTCGGTTTTAGAGAAGCAGAAACAAAAGCCAGAAGGAATGCTACGATAACAACCATTACCGAAGCATAAATGATAGTATAGGTATTACTATTTGTATTCATTGTTCTCGTTCGGTTTTAATTGTTAGACTTAACAGCACGTTTCTCGCGACGACCGATATTGCTCTGTACGATACAGTAGTCAATCAGCGGTGCGAAGATATTCATCAACAGAATAGCAAGCATCATACCTTCGGGATATCCCGGATTGAGCACACGGATTATGATAGCCATAGCACCGATAAGGAATCCGAAAATATACTTACCTGTTTCCGTACGGGCAGAAGTAACAGGATCGGTAGCCATAAATACAGCACCGAAACAAAAACCACCCAACACAAGGTGTTCGTACCAAGGCATATGAGCCATAGCAGTGTCCGGACCAGCAACATTAAAAATCCATCCCATAAAAGCACCACCTACAAATACAGAAAACATAGTTTTCCAGCTTGCAATGCCTGTCCACAACAACAGGATCGCTCCCAGTGCAATGGCAATAACACTTGTTTCACCGATAGAACCCGGAATAAGTCCCGTCACCATATCCCATGAAAATGGAGGATAGCCATCGGGAGTCAGTGCTGTGGAAGCTACACCAAGTGAAGTAGCAGCAGTCAGCCCATCTACGCTCTGACCTATACCGAAAATACTCTGTCCGGATACCCAAACAGCATCACCAGACATCTTAGTCGGATATGCAAAGAAGAGGAATGCACGGGTTACAAGAGCAACGTTGAACACGTTCATACCCGTACCACCAAATACTTCTTTTGCGAAAATTACAGAAAATGCAGTTGCAACAGCCAGAATCCAGAGTGGGCAGTCAACCGGCACAATCATCGGAATAAGCATACCTGAAACCAGAAAACCTTCCTGAATCTCTTCTTTCTTCCATTGTGCTATAACAAACTCGATACCAAGACCGACTACATAGGATACAATAATTTTAGGCAATACAGCCAGGAATCCATAGGCAAACATTTCCAGAAAACTGCCTTCGCCTCCTGTATGAGTGAAATGCTGGTAACCTACGTTGTACATACCGAACAGCAAAGCCGGCATCAACGCAATAACCACGATCGACATTATACGCTTACTGTCAATCGCATCGTGAATATGCGTTCCCGTTTTCGAAGTGGTGCTGGGTACGAACAAGAATGTTTCGAAACCATCAAACACCGAACGAAACGCGTGGAATTTGCCGCCCTCTTCAAAGTTCGGCTTTATCTTGTCGAGATAATTTCTTAACGCTTTCATTAATTTTAAAAGTTTATTAGTTTTTTAGTTTATTAGTTTCTCAGTTTTGTCTCTTGTTCCTTTCCACATAAAAGGCTCAAGAACTTAAAAACTCAAAAACTTAAGCCATTTCGGCACGGAGCATATCCAGTCCGAGGCGGACAATGTGTTGCAGCTCCAGTTTGGATGAATCTACAAACTCACACAGGGCAAAGTCCTCCGGAGCTACTTCGTAGATACCAAGTGCTTCCATACGGTCGATATCCTGGGCAATGATTGCCTTGATAAGGAACTCGGGCAGAATGTCCATTGGAAATACTTTATCGTATTCGCCGGACATTATCATATGACGTTCCCCTCCTTTGATACGTGCATCCATTGTGTATTCTTTCTTAGCCATCAACCAGCTGAAGTAAGAGCGGTGTACACTGAAGTGATTGAAACGCGGCATAATCCATCCTAACATTTCGTGGATATCATTCCCTTCGGGGATAACTGTTACCTGGCTATGGAAAGCGCCAAGAAAACCATTCGGAGATACCAGCTTACCAGTCAGCACATTGCCACTGATATAGCGTAATTCTTTATCTTTTGTTACGTTTCCGGCAAAGACATTGGTCAGCAATGCACCCACCCGCAACTTACAATAAGCAGGTTTCAGTACTTCAGAACCCGTTACGGCAACCGTACGAGTCATATCTACGCGCCCTGTATTCATCAGTCGTCCAATGAAGATCACGGCTTGCGGGTCAATGGTCCATATTGTTTCACCTTTTACTATAGGAGCAACATGGTTGATCTGCACACCTACATTTCCGGCGGGATTTGGTCCGTCGAAAGCGGTGATAGTGACATTCTTTGCCTGTGTTAAGGCTGCTGATTTCTGGTTTACACTGATACCGAGATAAGTTTTAGCCATCTTAGCCAATGCGTCGAGACCCGTCTGAAAATTAGCTTCTTCTCCTTTGAGTGCGAATTCAAACTCAGGTGCCAATGGATTACTGTCGAATGCAGAAACGAAAATTGCTTTGGGAGCAATGGTCGGATCAGCAATCACATCGTAAGGACGTTGCTTGATGAAAGCGAACATACCTGCCTGCAGCAACAATTCTTTCACCTGGTCAGCATTCAGCTGGGCAACATTCTGCTTACCAAACTCTTCGTAGTCCTGTTCTGCAGCGGCTTCCACAACGATACTCATCACCTTACGGCGATCACCGCGTTCCACGCTTGTTACCACGCCGCTAACGGGCGAAACAAATTTCACTTCAGGATGATTCTTGTCGATAAACAAGGGTCCTCCAGCCATCACATATTCCTGCTCTTTGACTACCACTTTAGGGGTCACTCCAGGAAAGTCGTCGGGTACGAGTCCGTAAAATCCCGGCTCCTTCACTGCAGCTATCTCTTCAGCAGCTTTGCCTTTCAGGTTGATGTCAAGGCCTTTACGTAACTTTATTACATTTGCCATGTGTTATATAAAATAATGGTTTCATAATTTGCCCGCAAAAGTAATAAATAATAATGTGAAATAAGAGGAAAAAAGAAAGGAATTACGGAGATTTTTCCGTAATTCCTTTCGTTAACGTACACGAGAAAGGGAATAGTGAGTAGTGATAAGTGATTAGTAGCTGCGCTATTACGCCGCATGGCACCAATCGCTAATCACTACTCACTAATCGCTACTCACTCCTCTTCCGGTGCAAACATCGGGTCCCATGCCGGCAGACGAACTGGCTTCTGTTTTAGAATTTCCATGACTTTTGGCGTGGCAAATTTCTTTTCCACTACCAGACGAAACATATATTCATTAAACCACTCATCCGTCATAATGAGATGTCCCTGATAGCCGGAACTTGCGCCCCAACTATTCTCAACCATCCATTTCACAGGCTTTCCGTCTTTGTTGATATCAACAGCCATTAATGTCATTGCATGACTTGAGCCACTGGCAAAAGTCTGAATACGCTGTTTTTTATCCATACCAAACGTAGTACCCATTAAAGAGTCATAGTCATAGTTATTAACATCAAGAAGTCCACGATCTGAGTTCAGGAACTTACCCACATCACAAGAGAAATACATCATTGTGCTGTCCTTCAATGAAGCAATAGCCATCTCTTTAATCTCTTCTATTGGCAAATTGACGTATGTCCAGTTATGTCCGTCATAACGATGGCGATCAAAATCTATTTCATAGCATTTATAATACTCACGACTCGGATCGTTCATCAGCATCACATAATTATTGATAAGATTCTCATCTCCGTATTTCTTCAGAAAAGACATTGGAGTGTACTGTTCTGTTTCCACCGGATTCCCTTTGGCATCGTAACGAGTCCATGTAAATTCTGTAGGAGGGACACCCAAATTTAACACCAGCATACGATAAACAGTACCCAGCATCTCTGTTTTGCTCTTCTCAAGAGCAGCAGTTTTCGCCCCTTTCGAAGCCTGTTCACGCAATTGCAAACCAAATTCACGCAGTTTAAGTGATATCAGATTTGCCATTCGTGCCGTATTCTCACTGCTATTTGTTTCGGGCATCACTCCCTTGGGTACCAATCCATATTTCCCCACAATATCTGCAACTCCGGTAAATGTCCCACCGTCACTCAAAGGATTGCGGAACAACCATTCCACCATCTTATCATCCATCGGTTTTTCACGCGTATCAATCACTCCTTGCAAAAAAAGATTAGCCTTCTCCAACTGATCATAAAAAAATGGATAGGTCTGTGAGAATTCAAACGAAGTCAACCCATACTTTGCAATCGCTTTGGCACGCATTACATTCAGTCCGGTAAAAAGCCAGCAACGCCCCGATGACTTCTGATCGGTAATCCCTTTGGAATCTACTTTGATAGAGAAGTAGGTATCCAGCCCCGTCATATTATCCTGATTCAAAGCCAATTTGCGGATATCATTACTACCAATAGCATTGCGCAATGCCTTATCTGCACTTGTTCCCTGGTAACTCTGTTTAATCTGATTCAGCATCTCACTGCTGATTCCACCCTTGTCCTGCTGTGCCTGCACAGAAAAAAGGGCAGCACTCAGAACAAATAATGACAAAATTCGTTTATTCATATATATTAATGTATTAAATAATATGCCAATGTGCTAATGTGCCAATATGCCAATTGGCTGCGCTATGATGCCGCACGGTAATTGGCATATCGGCACATTAACACATTATCTTTTTGCAAAATTAGTATCCTTTTTTGGAATTTTTATCCATTCCTTTAGATTTATTACCTATTCGACTGGAAACTATTCCGAATAAAACAGTTTTCTTTGCACCCTCATTCATAACGAGAATATGAAAAGATATATAATAGGTATATGCCTGGCGCTCATTCCCGCCATTACTCTTCTGGCACAAGAAGAGGGCATCACATTTTTAAAAGACGGCAAACTGGAAGTTAATACAGTATTTAATCCCGACAGTCTGAAACAGGATACCCTTCCTAAACTTTCCAAACGTGAGTTACGCCGATTGCATGTGGCGAAACGAAATCTCCATTACAACATCCTGGGTGGTCCGAGTTACACTCCTGATTTTGGTTTTCTGATTGGCGGTAGTGCTCTCATGACTTTTCGTATAAATCCCAGTGATACCACACAGCAGCGCTCTGTTGTACCTATGGCTATTGCCTTCATGTTCAATGGCGGGCTAAATCTCTTCTCCAAACCTCAGCTATTTTTCAAAGGTGACCGTTTCCGTATCTTCGGACAGTTCAGCTATAAAAATACACAGGAGAATTTCTATGGCATAGGCTACACCACCAATAAAGATTATGTACGTAGTGACACCACCAGTCAGTATCGTTACAGTGGTATGCAGATCAACCCCTGGTTCCTTTTCCGTCTGGGCGAAAGTAATTTCTTTGCAGGTCCGCAGATAGATATCAATTACGATAAAATGAGCAAACCTGCAAAATACCTTGTAGACCAGCCTTCTTATATTGAAGCCGGCGGAACAGCTCATGGTTACAGTAACCTGAGTTCCGGTCTTGGTTTCCTGCTGACGTATGATACCCGTGATATTCCAGCTAATGCATACCGGGGTATTTATCTTGATTTTCGCGGTGTCATGTATCAAAAGTTTTTCGGTAGTGACAACGAATTCTATCGTCTTGAAATAGACTATCGCCAATACAAAACAGTAGGCCGCCGTAAGGTGATCGCCTGGACTGCACAAACCAAAAATGTATTTGGAGATGTACCTCTGAATAAGTATGCCCTCAGTGGAACCCCATTTGACCTTCGCGGTTATTACATGGGACAGTACCGGGATAAATCTTCTCACGTCATTATGGGTGAGTATCGCCAGATGTTTAACACAGACAAGAGTACATGGATAAAGAAGATGGTCAGCCATATCGGCTTTGTAGCTTGGGGCGGATGCGGTTTCATGGGTCCTAATCCTACTAAAATCGAAGGTGTATTGCCCAATGCCGGAGTCGGATTACGTATCGAAGTGCAGCCCCGTATGAACGTCCGCCTCGACATCGGCCGTAATATGGTGAATAAACAAAATCTGTTCTACT
The DNA here is from genome assembly GCF_964240755.1 of Bacteroides sp. HPS0048. Classification (NCBI taxonomy): domain Bacteria; kingdom Pseudomonadati; phylum Bacteroidota; class Bacteroidia; order Bacteroidales; family Bacteroidaceae; genus Bacteroides; species Bacteroides sp. HPS0048. The sequence continues at coordinate 163,304 of NZ_CAXSVC010000004.1, forward strand.
TCAATATGACAGAAGCCTTCTAAACGAAGGCTATCTCCGTTTTTAATTAAAAAAAGAAAATAGAAGAAGCATAAAGAGCACAGAATAAAATAATTATCTATATTTGCAGTAGATTACACAATTAAATACAAGCAATTTAGGATAATTATGAAGCATTTTTGCTGTCTATATTCTTTTTCTATACTTCTTCTTTGTACAGTGCCTTCGTTAATGAAGGCACAGGAAGCGAATGACTATTCAAGACCGGAACAAGCTGATTATACCAAAATAACATTACCACCACTTGATTCACTTTTTGAAAATGCAAAAGGTGGACCTACCTATAAATTGGCCCAGGTCAAGGAGCAAATAGAGCGTAAATTACTGGCAAAAGAGAAACGTGCCTTCCTTGGCTTTTTCAGTTTGAGAGGTAGTTATCAATATGGTATGTTTGGTAACGAAGGTACATACACTGATGTTGCTATTGCCCCCTACCTTACTTATACTACTCAGGCACAGAAAGGTTATACGATTGGTGCAGGCGTGAACATTCCTCTCGACGGGCTTTTCGATTTGAAAGCTCGCGTCAGGCGTCAAAAACTTAACTTACAAGGAGCAGCTCTGGAGAGAGAGATTAAATACGAAGAAATGAAGCGGGAAATTATTGAAATGTATACTACGGCCAATTCCCAACTTAGTGTATTGAAGCTACGTGCAGAAGCACTTGAACTTGCCACATTACAATATGAAATTGCAGAAAAGAACTTCGCCAATAACAGTATTGATACCGGAGACTTGTCTGTAGAAAAACAAAGGCAATCTTCTGCAATGGAGGCGTATGAAAAGAGTAAATTTGAACTTACTAAAAGCCTGATGATACTCGAAGTTATTACCCGTACTTCCATATTACGAAAATAAACGCAATACCTATGGATTATATACTCTATCTTTTCCGATCCTTATATCACAAATTAGTATGGATCATTTTAGGTGCACTTCTCATTGCAGTTCTTGTTTATTTCAAAACAGCGAACATGCGAGGGAATTATAATGTAGAAACAACCCTCTATACGGGTGTTGTATCTGGTTATGGCATTGAGGCCAACAATGTAGGAGTAAACTGGGCCATTGCTCAAAATGCAATTGACAATCTTATTAACATAATACAATCTGAGAGTACCCTCAAGCGTGTATCCATGCGATTATTTGCCCGTATACTTGTAAAAGGAAGTCCGAACAAAGACCAAAACTCCATTACAGCATCCAGCTATAGATATACATACGACCATATGAAAAATAGCCCTCATGGCAAAGAACTGATCGCTCTTATTGACAAAACCAGTGAGGAAAAAACAATGGAGAATTTCAATAGATATGAGAAAGCAGACGTAAATAATTACGTTTACGGACTCTTCTATTATCAACATCCATATTATAGCCGTGCAGCATTAAAAAAAATACAAGTTACCCGATTAGGAAATAGTGACTTATTGAGAATAAACTACTCTTCTGGTGATCCTGGCATCACTTACAACACCATAGAGATACTAATGAAAGAGTTCGTCAATGAGTATCGTATACTTCGTTATGGAGAAACAGATAAAGTAATCGAATATTTCAGGTCCGAACTAAATCGTATTGGTTCCGAACTGACTAAACATGAAGACGATCTCACCAAGTATAATGTGGATAACCGCATTATTAACTATTACGATGAAACTAAAGAGATTGCTGCGATCAACAAAGAGTTTGAGCTAAGAGAACAAACCGTATTATTTGCGTACAACAGTTCTAAAGCCATGCTTGAAGAGTTAGAACACCAAATGGATAATAACACAAGACAAGCCATTACTAATCTGAATCTGGTTGATAAACTTAGAGAGGCTTCAGGCCTTACCGGAAAAATCACTGAAATGGAGACTGTCTCTGTAAATAATATCAAGGACGAAAAACAATTAAAAGAGTACAAAGATCTTTTAAATAAAACCCGTAAGGAGCTATCGCAGATCTCTGATCAATATGTGGGTGATAAATATACAAAGACAGGAATTGCCCGTACTAATATCGTTGAACAATGGCTTGACCAGACCCTAGCATACGAAAAGGCCAAGGCAGAGTTGGACATAGTAAAGAAGAGCCGTATAGACTTGAATGAAAAATACCAGTTTTATGCTCCGGTAGGTACAACAATAAAGCGTAAAGAACGTGTTATCAGCTTCTCAGAGCAAAGCTACTTGACCAATCTTGCCAGTTATAATGAAGCTTTGATGCGTAAAAAGAACCTTGAGATGACTTCAGCTGCTCTTAAAGTACTCAATCCGCCTGCATATCCTATCAGTCCGGAGGGGAGCAACCGTCGTAAAATTGTTTATATGGCTTTCTTAGGGACTTTCTTACTATTGGCAGGTTTTTTTGTATTAATAGAACTGATAGACCGTACATTACGCGATTCCCGGCGTACCCGTAAATTGACCGGTTGTCCGATTCTGGGTGATTTCCCTGACAAAAGAAGGTCTACTCCGTATAGTACTACCTATGATAATAGCGCTACTCGTTACCTCAGCAGTGCCATACTTAGATTCTTCACAAAACGAAAAGAAGGGGCTCCTTACATACTCAATATGCTTAGTATGGAAGAAGGATGCGGGAAGTCCTATGTATCCGAATCTATTGAAACCTATTGGAAAAAGTTAGAACTTAATGTGCGTAAGCTGACAGACGGAGTTGACTTCTATTCCAATTCCCCTGACTTCCAGTTAGCCAATAGTATCCTAGAATTGTATACTCCCGGTGACGAAGACATCCTGATTGTAGAATATCCGGCTATGAGCGAAAGTAATGTCCCAACTCCACTACTCCGTGAAGCACAATTAAACCTAATGGTTGTTTCGGCAAAATACGGTTGGAAAACTACGGACAAAATACTACTGCAAAAACTTGAAGCTCAGTTGGGTACCAAGCCTTATCTTTGCCTGAATCGTGCTCCAAAATACGATATAGAAAACTATACCGGGATGCTTCCACCTTATACACCGTTACGCAAAGTAATGTATCTCCTGTCACAACTGGCTTTGACCGAAAATGTGATTCATTGGAGAGACGTTTGGAAAAGAAAAAGAAATCCTCGTACAAGTGTTTCCGGAGTAGAAGAAGATGACGATTAACAATAAAGAAGAGAAAATACACGAAGACAACCGGTCGGCAATCAGTTTTTATATACTGTTCGCCCTTCAGTTTATACTGGTAGCAGGTGGTATGTTTGTCAATATCAAAACAGGGGTATCGACCTCTCTCCTGGTATTATTGATGACACCTTTTATATTGTCGCGCTGTTCCTCTCTGAACTTCGATCTGTCAAGAACTCGTAATGGAATGATGGGACTTTTTGTATTTATTGGCATATTCTATATTCTTGAAATCGGAAATCCCAATAATGTGCAAGAAGCCTGGAACATCAGTATAACCCATTATGCAATTTATCCTATTGCCATAGCTATGCTGGTGCCAGTTGCCATTCGTGATCGCAAAGGTATAGAATGGTTGCTATTTATATGGTCTGCATTTATTCTGATAGCTTTCATGAAAGGTTATTGGCAGAAGAATCATGGATTCAATCATCAGGAACTTTATTTTCTTTATACATTGGGAGGGTATCGTACACATATTATTTGGTCAGGAATACGCTATTTCTCCTTCTTCTCAGATGCTGCCAATTATGGCGTACATTCAGCTATGGGACTCACCGTCTTTGCTATATCCGCTCTGTTAGTTCGCCCTAAATGGATGAAAATATACTTTGCTATTGTTGCTATTGCTGCTGCCTATAGCGTGGGTATTTCCGGTACTCGCTCCGCAATGGCTATTCCTCTTGTTGGACTGACAATATTTGCACTTATCTCTAAAAATATAAAAAGTATTACTATCAGCCTCATTACACTTGGAGCTGTGTTTTGCTTTTTCTATTTTACAAATATCGGTAATGGCAACCAATACATTCGTAAAATGCGAAGCACTTTTCATCCCACAGAAGATGCATCCTATTTAGTACGTATAGAAAACAGAAGGAGAATGAAAGAACTTATGATAGATCGCCCCTTTGGTTATGGCGTGGGGCTATCCAAAGGAGCGCGTTTCAATCCGAAAGAGTTGATGCCTTATCCACCAGATTCCTGGTTGGTATCTGTATGGGTGGAAACAGGTATTGTAGGTCTGATACTCTATCTTGCAGTGCATGGCGTACTTTTTGCCTGGTGTGCATGGATCTTGTTATTCAAAATAAAGAGTAAACGCCTACGCGGATTGCTTGCCGCCTGGCTTTGTATGAATGCCGGTTTCTTTGCTGCTGCCTATGCTAATGACGTGATGCAATACCCCAATTCCATTGTCGTTTACACAGGTTTTGCCCTCTGCTTCGCTGGCCCATATATAGACAAAGTAATGCTAAAAGAAGAGGAAGAAAGAGAGAAGGAAAAGAAAGAAAAAAAGAGCAACAGTTCTGATAAATATGAATAACGCACCTCTACTATCGTTTATCACAATCTGCTACAATGGCATAGCGGATACATGTGCACTTATTGAATCCATTCATAAGACCATCCACTCGGTATCCTATGAGATTATTGTTGTGGATAATGCCTCCCGAGAGGACGAAGCAGCTATTATAAAAATGCAATATCCTACCGTAATCACCGTGCGCAGTCCACAAAACCTTGGTTTCTCCGGGGGAAATAACCTGGGATTTGAAATAGCTCAGGGTAAGTATCTGTTCCTTATCAACAACGACACTTATTTTGAAACAGACGGAATACAAGCGCTCATCAACCGGTTGGAGAGTCATTCCGAAATTGGAGCAGTATCTCCCAAGATATGCTTTGCCTTTCCACCACAACATATCCAATTTGCCGGATACACACCATTGAGCAGTATCACAATGCGTAATGAACCTATTGGCATGGGCTGTCCGGATGACGGAAGTTTTTTTGACGTTCCACATCCCAGCCCCTATCTGCATGGGGCCGCTATGCTTATCAAACGTGAGGTGGTAAATCGTGTGGGTCCCATGCCCGAAATCTATTTCCTCTATTATGAAGAACTGGATTGGTGTACAGCCATGACCCGCGCTGGATATGTGTTATGGTATGAGCCTCTTTGCACCGTCTTTCATAAAGAGAGCCAAAGTACCGGACAGCAAAGCCCGTTGCGTATTTTCTATCTCACACGCAATCGTCTGCTCTATTCCTGGCGCAATTTCACAGGAATGCGTTGTTCCCTGTCGATACTCTACCAAATGACAGTAGCTGCCGGAAAAAACAGCCTCGTCTATCTTCTCAAGCGCCGTTCAGATCTGGCATTCGCTGTTTGGAAAGGTGTATTTGCATTTTTTTCTTTACCGAATAAAAAGAATTGACCTATGAATACTTGGATCACTCTCATCGATTGGATACTCTTTATTCCACTGGCGTTTTGTGTAGGCTACCTTTTTTTCTTCGCCATCGCCTCGCGTTTCCAATCACATCTTATTGATAGAAAGTTCAAGCCACAGAAACAACACCGTTTCCTTGTACTCTTCCCTGCCTACAAAGAAGACCGTGTTATTGCAGACTCTGTTAGCAGTTTTCTAAAACAAGACTACCCGACATCGCTTTACGACGTCCTTGTCATCTCCGATCATATGCAGCCGGAAACGAATGATGCTTTACGTAGTTTTGGTGTAAAGGTATTGGAGGCTACTTATGCGAATAGCTCCAAAGCAAAAGCAATGAAGCTCGCCATGCAGGAGACACCTGCCGGAAAGTACGATGCGATAATTATCATGGACGCCGATAATACCACTGTTCCTCATTTTCTCACCCGCATCAATCAAGTTTACTCGCAAGGTTTTATAGCTCTACAGGCACACCGTACCAGTAAAAATCTCACTACCAATATCGCGTTGCTCGATGCTGTAAGTGAAGAGATCAATAATGGATTCTTTCGTAGCGGACACAATGCCGTACGCCTCTCTGCCGCTCTGTCCGGTTCTGGAATGGTGATAGCCGAACAAAATTTCCGTCGTTATGTGTTACAGCTGAAAACAACAGGTGAAGACAAAGAGCTCGAAGCATTAATACTGAAAGAAAGCTGCGGACTTATCGCCTACATATCTGACCTACCTGTATACGATGAAAAGACACAGCGGCAGGAAGCTATCAGTAATCAGCGCCGCCGTTGGATAGCTGCTCAGTTTGGTGCATTACGCGCTTCACTGCCCGAATTCCCCAAAGCACTGATACAAGGCAATCGGGATTATTGTGATAAGATAATACAGTGGATGCTCCCACCACGATTGGTGCAATTAGCTGCTGTTTTTGGGTTTACATTGCTGGCTACGGTGGTTTGCCCGGTGATGAGTATAAAATGGTGGATACTGTCATTCATACAATTTGTAGCAATGCTTGTACCTGTACCTTCGGAGCTAATGACGGGCAGACTGCTGAGAGCTCTCATGAGAATACCAGTATTAGCATTCATCATGATAGGCAATCTATTTAAACTAAAAGGAGCAAATAAGAAGTTCATACACACGGAACACGAGGGAAGTGAGAATAAATAAAAAAAGGGAGAATTAGTATGCTCTGTTTCTAACAACAACCAATAAATATCATGCCCCCATTCTTTAAATTCTTAATATACCAGTTAAACGTTAAGATTTGCACTTAGTAGAACCTGAATTTGTAACTATTCCGAAAATAAAAACGAAATAAAAGGAGCTACAAAAAAGGATTTGACGCATAAAAAAATGAGACATTATTTTATTTCATAACATACTGATAATCAGATGACTATACATAACCTATTTTCCTCTACGAGAAACGGGTCGAAACTCTACGGGGATCGACCCGTTTCTCGTAGAGGAACGAGGCGATCCCCGTAGAGAAACCAACTGAAAGTTCAAAAGATTGACAATGGAGATAAAAAGCAAATAAATATGCATTACTAAATTGTTACGAAAAAGGAAATAAATCAGAAACATATTCTTCTATTTATAATAAAGCGTTGGAAATCCAATAGAGAATTAACGCAAACCATATATCCGGTAAAGATATAGTTGTTGTACACGATAAGGAACGATGTGACATCCACAACGCTCTGGAGGACTTGCGTGTGAAATCCAAAGAAGAGTCGGCAAAGACGGCATAGTAAAGAGGGCAAGTATTCAATGAGATTGTTTCTTTGACAAGTATAGTAGCTGAAAGAACAAGTGGAAAAAATAATGAGATTGCCTCAAGAGGGGGTGATAAAGGAGAGATGATAATGGAAGACAACCGAGAAGATACTGATTATAAGTCAGATACAAAGGCAACAACAAGAGTAAGAGAGCATGCTTTTTCCAGGGTGTAAACTTAGTATTTTAAGACTCCCTTAAAATACTAAGTTTACACCCTAAGAAATACTTCTTTTGACAGGATAAAAAACGTACTTTTAGGAGGAGGGAAATGCAAAATGTAAGGAAGGTGTTAATAATGTTAATATTACATAAGGTAAAGATACTACAAATATCTACCATACCGATTGGAAATCTCAGGTTAGAAAAATAAGGTTAGATTAATGGCACAGCATAGCCCATTCACAGTTCGGACTATAGACGTACGGGAGAGAAATTAATTCAGCCAACAAATACAGATACTAATATTTTTTATGTATTTTTGCCTCTATTCTGAAATATAAATGAACCAAACGGACAAGCATTATAAAAAAACAATGAAAGCATTAATCGTTTTCAGAGAAGATGACGCCGACAATTTATTTGTCCACGTCCTGTGTCAGGCTATTCAAAACCTAAAAATCGATATACATTGCTCCTGCCGTGACTTCTGGGAGAAAAGTGATAGCTACGACATTATCCATTTCCAATGGCCGGAAGAAGTCGTGGGTTGGAATTGTACAGATGTATCTGTTATAGAGCGTCTCAAACAGCGTATAGCCTATTTCAAAACCGTAGGAACCAAATTTGTTTATACCCGCCACAATAGCTGCCCTCATTACAGCAATCCGGTTATCAAACAGGCATACGAAATAATAGAAGCATGCAGCGATTTAGTAGTACATATGGGCATATACAGCCAGGAAGAGTTCAAACAAAGTCATCCCCACAGTCAGAATGTCATCATACCTCACCACATTTACGAAAACACATACGATGAAAGCATCACACGTGAAGAGGCGCGTGCCAGAATCGGAATTCCCGAAAACAAATTTGTGATTACCGCCTTCGGCAAATTCCGCAACCACGAAGAAATCAACATGGTACTGAAAAGCTATCTGCACTTCCGGCACAAAAGAAAATTCTTATTGGCTCCACGAATGCTTCCATTTTCGAAGCATCCCGAACAACGAAACAGTTGGAAACGAATAGCCTCTTTCATCGGATACCGCCTCGCACCTCTGCTTCTGAAGCTGAAAGGCATCAAAGCGGGAGCCAGTGAGGAGTTGATAGACAACGCTGAACTTCCTTACTATATTGCTGCATCAGATGTTATATTGGTACAACGAAAAAAGATATTGAACTCCGGCAATATCCCTCTGGCATTTTTATTTAGAAAAGTAGTGATAGGGCCAAATGTGGGAAATGTCGGCGAATTGCTTCGCGAGACAGGAAATCCGATATTCACTCCCGATGACATACATAGTATAGTAAACGCCCTGAAGCAGGCAAAGCAACTTTCCGGACAGGGTAAAGGTGAAGACAATTATCACTTTGCCAAACAACAAATGAATCTTAATACAGTTGCAAATGCGTATGAAAACGCGTACCGATCGGTTTTGAATTTTGATTTATAATCCTCTTCATGGCAAACAATCTCAAACAACAGCTTTTCTCCGGCGTATTCTACACTGCGCTTGCCAAATATAGCGGTATCGTCATCTCCCTCGTCGTAGCCGGAGTGCTGGCACGCCTGCTTTCGCCGGACGATTTCGGCATCGTTGCTATCGCCACAGTCATCATCGCTTTCTTCGGCATCTTTACCGATATGGGCATCTCTCCTGCCATTATACAGAATAAGACACTGACTGAGCATGAACTATCGGACATCTTCTCCTTCACGCTTTGGATGGGTATAGCACTGTCCATACTCTTTTTTGCAGCCTCATGGCCCATAGCTACTTATTATAACAGTCCGATACTACGTACCCTATGCCAGTTGCTCTGTGTCAACCTCTTTTTTGCCTCCGCCAACATCGTGCCCAATGCCTTGTTTTATAAAAACAAAGAATTCAAGTTCATCGCCCTGCGTAGTTTCGGCATACAGGTAGCAAGCGGCGCAGCAGCAATCATTGCTGCCCAGAGTGGTGCAGGGTTATATGCATTAATTATCAGTCCTATTTTATCAAGTATGCTGATTTTCGGTATATCAATCAAACGCTACCCTCAGCACTTCCCACTGATACCCCGGCTGGGAGCTATTCGTAAAATATTCTCCTATTCCGCCTATCAGTTCCTGTTCAACGTGATCAACTACTTCAGCCGAAATTTAGATAAATTACTGATAGGCAAATACATGGGTATGTCACAGTTGGGTTATTATGAAAAATCCTATCGGCTGATGATGCTTCCTCTGCAAAACATCACACAGGTCATCACTCCGGTAATGCACCCTATATTCAGTGACTTTCAAAATGACCTACAACGACTGGGGGCTGCTTATGAACGCATCCTGCGCCTGCTTGCTTTCATCGGAATCCCTCTTAGTGTGTTTTTATTCTTTACTGCAGAAGAAGTCACACTTGTCATTTTCGGAAACCAATGGCTACCCTCCGTGCCGATATTCCGCATACTCGCACTTTCGGTAGGTGTACAAATCATTCTCTCCTCTTCCGGAAGTATTTTTCAGGCAGCCGGAGATACACGTAGCTTGTTTATTTGCGGTGTATTCTCGTCTGCGCTCAACGTAAGTGGCATGTTATTAGGCATTTTCCGGTTCGGTACACTCGAAGCAGTAGCCTGGTGTATCGTCAGCACATTTTGCATCAACTTCATACAATGTTACTGGCAAATGTACCGTGTAACACTGCAACGCAGCATGTGGACATTATTACGACAGTTTACATCCCCCATTATTCTGAGCATGCTTATCGCTGCCGCCTTGTTACCGTTACACTACCTTACAGAAGGGGATAATATTTTTTTCACGCTACTATTGAAAAGTATGATAAGTTTCCTTATCTTTGGGGTGTACATACAGATCACACACGAATATGACCTGATAAAAAAAGTACGCGGGCTGGTCGGGAAAATAAAAAGAAAATGAAATGATATAAAACAAAAGCTTGTTTAAAATTTTGCCCGTAATACATTTAAAACAAGCCGTAAGTAACAAAGCAGACAATGAAAATTTTGTTCCTTATCTTTCATGGCTTTGAAGAAGCCAATGGCATAAGTAAAAAAATCCGCTACCAGGTAAAAGCACTTCGTGAATGTGGTGCCGACACACGTGTGTGCTGGCTCGACGATAGCAACGGAAAGAAACGCCGGATGATAGACGACTCCGTGCTGCAAGATTATGGTACAGGGATAAAAGGTAAAATTCTAAAACGAACAGGATTGAACTGCATAGCCCGGTATGTACGTCAAAATGGCATCCGACACATTTACATCCGTAGTGACCACAATACCACCCCTTTCCTGATCAATCTACTTCAGAAACTGAAAAAAATGGGGTGCAAAATAGTAATGGAAATCCCTACTTACCCCTACGACCAGGAGTACCAGGGGTTATCTTTCGGATACCAGCGCGTCATATTCATGGACAAATGTCTGCGCCATTTAATGGCAAAGTATATCGACAAAATAGTAACATTTTCAAATCATAAAACCATTTTTGGCCGGCCCACCATTCGTATAGCAAACGGAATAGACTTTAATGCCGTGCCACTGAAAACAAATCTGCATCCGAAAGATGACAAACTGCACCTTGTAGCTGTAGCAACCATTCATCCGTGGCATGGGTTTGACCGCGCTATTCGCGGAATAGCTACCACCCCTACCCGCCCGAACGTTGTATTGCACATCGTAGGAGAAGGTGTGCCCGCTATTATGGATGGGTATCATCAATTAGTGACGGAGAATCATTTGGAAGAATCGGTCATTTTTCACGGTCCTCTTTTCGGTAAAGCACTCGACGATATATTCAATCAATGCCAATTAGGTATCGGAAGTCTGGCACGACACCGGAGTGGAATCACGCACCTCCGTTCACTGAAAAACCGGGAATACGCAGCACGAGGCATCCCATTTGTCTATTCTGAGATAGACGACGATTTTGAAGAGATGCCATACGTGATGAAGATTCCTGCAGATGAATCGCGGCTGGACATACAAAAGGTTATTGATTTTCAACATTCTGTAACATTAACTCCAGAAGAAATCCGGGCATCTATACTTGAAAAATTATCGTGGAATACACAAATGAAGCATGTGATCGAAAGCCTATGAATCGAAAAATTAAATTAGCCTATTGCATTCCCGGGCTTTATGCCTCGGGAGGAATGGAGCGCGTACTGACATTAAAAGCCAATTACCTGGCTGAAAAGCTGGGATATGATGTGACAATCATTCTCACAGAAGAGAAGGGACGTAAGTTGCATTATGAACTCTCCCCACTGATAAAAGTAATAAATTTAGACCTTAACTTTGACCGCATAGGAGGAGGAAATCTGGCCATACGTTTGTACAATTATTTTCGTCGCCAGCAACTTTATAAAAAACGGTTACGCAAAACGCTTTATGAACTACGTCCCGATATCACTATATCTACATTGCGACGGGAAATTAACTTCATTACCTCCATTCGTGACGGAAGTCGTAAAATAGGAGAATTCCACTTCAGTAGAGATAACTACCGGAATTTTAATGACATAAAAGCGCCTGCAAGTATCCGCAGAATGGCTGCCCGCATGTGGATGAAACAACTATTGGGTATACTCAAAAAATTGGAAAAGTTCGTTGTACTGACCAATGAAGACCGGGAGAAATGGGTAGAGCTGAACAATGTAATATGTATACATAACCCTTCTACTTTTCGTGCAACCCGTACATCAAGCTGTGAAGCAAAACGGATACTCGCCATAGGAAGATATACCTACCAGAAAGGGTTTGACTTACTGCTGCCCGCCTGGAAGAAAGTGAGTGAAAAGCATCCGGACTGGCAACTTGTAATACACGGCGACGGAGAAAGAACCGGATATCAGAAACAAGCTGACGAACTGGGATTATCCCATGACACTTGCCGGCTTGAAAGCAACACAGCACAAGTAGCAGAGGAAATGGCGGAAAGCTCCATATTTGTACTTTCATCACGCTATGAAGGAATGCCTATGGTATTGGGAGAGGCAATGACATGCGGAATTCCACCCGTATCATTTACCTGTCCGTGTGGTCCGCGAGACATCATTACCGACGGAGAAGACGGAGTGCTGGTAGAAAATGGAAACACAGATCAATTGGCAGAGAAGCTGAACTTCCTCATCGAAAATGAAAATATACGCAAACAAATGGGAGAAAAAGCAGTCATGAATGTACGCCGTTTTAATCTGGAGAATATCATGCAAAAATGGGATGAATTGTTTAACAGTATATTGCCATGAATATAAAAACATTGGTTCATAAAATACGCTATAAAATACGTTATGGCAGTACAGTAGAGTGGTACAACTTCTGGTACATTGTTTTGCGCCGCAAGCAGAAAGTAATCCCCCGGGTAGCTTCCATTGACGAAACAATACAGACAGTGATAGATAAGCACTGTGCTGTAAGCCGTTATGGCGACGGAGAGATGCTACTGACTTGTGCCGATAAGGAAATCGGATTTCAAAAAGGAAATCCGCAATTGGCTGCACGACTTAGAGAGGTGCTGACAAGCCATGAAGAGGGACATTTAGTGTGCGTATCAGACATGTTTTCAGACATTTATCGCTACAACCGTAAAGCACGCCGGTTTTGGCGTACACATTTCTTCTTGTACGGTTCGTGGTGGGATAAATACCTCGAACCCGGACGCTTGTACTACAATACATTTGTAACCCGTCCTTATATGGATTTTGCCTCGAAAGAAGCTTGCGGACGCTGGTTTGAGGCCATGCGGGGTATTTGGGACGGACGGGATGTTGTATTTATAGAAGGCGAAAAGAGCCGGTTGGGAGTGGGCAACGATCTCTTTAGCGGTGCACGCAGTATCCGACGCATTCTCTGTCCGCCACATGACGCATTCAGCCGATACGACGATATCCTAAACGAAGCACTCCAACTGGAAAAGGAAGCACTCTACTTGATTGCTCTAGGACCCACAGCAACCGTATTGGCATACGATTTGTTTAAAAACGGACGCCAGGCAATGGATATAGGACATGTAGATATTGAATACGAATGGTGGCGAATGGGTGCACAAAGAAAGGTGAAACTGGAACGTAAATACGTGAACGAAGCACCAGACGGCAGCCAGGTAGCTGATGCCGGAGAAGAATATCAGAAACAAATCATTGCAAGAATATGAGATTAGTATATTATCTGCCCTCTTTAGAAGCATCGGGAGGTTTGGAACGTATTATCACGTTCAAAGCCAACTACTTTGCCGAACAAGGAAATGAGGTGACAATTATTACCTCAGAACTTGGAGATCGCAAGCCGTATTTCCCGTTGTCACCGCAGGTAAGACACATTGATCTGGGAGTAGCTTTCGACTATCCCTATAGCCAGTCACGCCTCATAAAATTGCTCAAATATCCATTCCGTTATCATCGTTTCCGAAAAAGGTTTGCCAAAGTATTACGGGAACTCCGTCCGGATATTACCATATCTACTTTACGACGGGAACTAAATTTTATAAACAAACTGGATGACGGTAGCATTAAGATTGGAGAATTTCATGTCACCCGCTATGCATATGGAGCTGAAGCGCTAAAAAGTGGAAACCCTCTTTTGAAGTGGCTGAAAGCACAATGGAACAAAAAGTTTGTACGCAATCTGTCGCAATTGAAACGGGTTGTATTGCTAACGCACGAAGAAGCAGGGTTTTGGTCGGAACTAACCAATTTAAGCATCATTCCCAATCCTATTATTACACCACTGAACAAGGTATCGGACGGTAAAGCAAAGCGGGTAATAGCAGTAGGACGATACGCACCACAGAAGGGATTTGACATGTTAATAGATAGCTGGGCACTTGTAGCACAAAAATACCCGGACTGGACACTGCACATCTATGGTGACGGTTTTTTGAGAGCAGAACTACAAGAACAGATAGAACGTCTGGGACTAACAGAGAAATGCCGGCTGGAACATACGGTAAACAATATTGCTGATAAATACGGCGAAAGCTCCATTTTTGTACTTTCATCGCGGTATGAGGGGTTTGGAATGGTAATTACGGAAGCAATGGGATGCGGAGTTCCGCCAGTGTCATTTGCCTGTCCATGCGGTCCACGTGACATTATTAAGAATGGAATAAACGGATTATTAGCAGAGAATGGTAATACTGAAGATTTGGCAGAAAAAATAGGTAATCTCATTAAGGATGAGGAAAAACGTCAGGAAATGGGGCAACAAGCCTATGCGGATGCCCAAAAATATAAAATGGAAAATATCTCTGAACAATGGGAAGAATTATTCCAATCAATAACAAAAAAAGATTGATGTATGAAGTGGTATAGTAAATACATTAAAGTATATGAAAAACCTGTTTCCGAAGTGCCTTTCCCCATTATTGAGGAGGTACACAAGAAACTGGCTAAATGCCAAAACAACGAACCATTAGCAAGCATAGTGCTCATCGCTCATAATGAAGCAACTCATCTTCTGAGTTGCCTTTGGTCACTTTGTGACAATCAATGCAACTTCCCTATTGAAATAATAACCGTCAATAATAATTCAACAGATGATACGGAGGAAGTTTTGAAACAATTAGGAGCACGCTATTATAATGAATCACAAAAAGGACCTGGTTATGCCCGGCAATGTGGTTTAAACCATGCACGTGGCAAACTGCATCTCTGTATTGACGCTGATACAATCTATCCCCCCTACTACATCAGGACACATGTTGAACAACTCATGAAACCAGAAGTAGTAACTACATTCAGCTTGTGGAGTTTCATGACGGATGAAAAACATTCACGACTGGGGTTATGGTGCTACGAGAGTCTGCGGGATATACATTTACGCATTCAGGCTATCAAGCGTCCGGAACTCTGTGTAAGAGGTATGTCTTTTGGTTTTCATACAGAGCTGGCCCGAAAATTTGGTTTCAGGACAGATGTCATTCGCGGAGAAGACGGGTCACTGGCTTTGGCTATGAAGCCATATGGTAAACTAATGTTCATCACAAACCGCAAAGCAAGAGTACTGACAAGTAATGGTACTATCAATGCTGATGGTTCACTTATGAATAGTTTCAAAATAAGAATCATTAAAGCAGTGAAAGGTATCGCCGGGCTATTCACCCGGAAAGAGAGTTACAAAGATGAAGATTCTAATTTAATAAAATAAAAGACCGGTATAATTCATGAAACAAAACGTTATCTATCTTATGTTGTTAGCTATTTCCCTATTTACATCATCATGCATCAAGGAGATAGACTTAAGCAGAGGTAATTTAATAGAAGACAAACCGGTGTACCTCTATCCTTTCCAAAATGAAGGGGAAAATGTTAAAACGGAGATTCTCATTAAAACCAGAACTCCCTTATCAGATAGAAATTTACATGCGACAATTCCATATCTGAAATATAATAAATCATGGTTATTCATGCTGACACAAGATGATTGCAAACAAGTAGCATTCTCTTGCACATGGGCAGCCATTAATGGGAAACCTTTAACAAACAAATACTTTTATAATGCGGGACATCTTCTATGGGGAGATCTCCCGCCCGACATCTGGTATCTGGGAAAAACACTTGGAAGTACTAACGGAGCTGGCAATGAGGTGCGCTTCGCCCCTACTACTACGCTTGCCCCCGACCAGACATGGATGAATGAAAAAAGTGAAATCTTATTACATTATCAAAAGAACTTTTCTCGCTTTGGGGTAAAGAAAGGTTTGGTGTGGAATAATGTACGCGAAATGCTGAATTATGGTTGGGGAATCGCCTTCCATAATCTTGTCGTAAACAATGAAAAAGACGTAAATGTATTGATAAAACAATATCCCAATGCACAAGATAGCATATTGAAACACCTCAATGGCCGGGGCTGTAAAACACTGGCTGAACCGGATGGCAATAAGGCATACGTAACCGCAGCACTTGAATATCCTCCCATACAAACCATGGTAGCACAGGCAGGAACAGTCAAACTGTACCCTTTTAAAGTGACAGACGATTTACACAATGTGTTAATCGAACGCTGGTTTAACGATTCTCCCAACTACTTTAAACCCTTGATCGAAGAACAACTCCAAAAGCCTAAAGAAGAAAGAATGGCTATTTATATCGGAGTACACGGAACAGACTCTGGCTGGGTAAACTTCCTGCTTTGGCTCAATGACAATTATGGTAAAGACGGAGACGACTCCATGTGGTTCCCTTCTCAGGAAGAGTATTATGAATATAATTACTACCGTACTCATGGGGCCGCTCCGCAAATAGAAGTTATAGATGAAACGACCCTGAAACTAACCGTTGACCTACCAAGCGGACAATACTTCTACTACCCGTCTGTCACCGTCAATCTGACAGGTCTGAAGAAACAGGATATTGTTTCTATCGAAACAGATAACGCCGTTAGCGGACTGTCATATGCTGACTTTGAAGATAAACTAATGTTAAACATAGACTGCCGGAAGTATCTGACAGAACATGCCACACATTTTGTGGAACAATACGAAAATGATAAGAGTAATGCTTCCAACAAAGCAGATGCTCTTTATTTTGTGAATATGCTTAAAGATTCACAGAAGAAAACAGAATTACTCAACAGAATAAAATAAAGATACTTACTATATGAATACTCTTTGGATTGAAATCATCTTTTGGATAGCCCTCTTCATTGTGTTCTACACATATCTGGGCTATGGTATCGTTCTCTACCTGCTCGTAAAGGTGAAAGAGCTTTTTGTAAAACCAATAAAGCGAAAACTTCCCGAAGACAGTACACTGCCCGAAGTAACGCTCTTTATCACCGCTTTCAACGAAGAAGAGGTGGTGGACGAAAAGATGAAAAATTCTCTCGAACTGGACTATCCAGAGGATAAACTACACATCGTATGGGTGACAGATGGTAGTAATGACGGAACAAACGAACAGCTACGCACTCGTTGGGAAGGAAAAGCCACCGTACTGTTTCAACCCGAACGACAAGGAAAAACTGCTGCGATGAACCGGGGTATGAAGTTGATAAACACGCCTATTGTACTGTTTACTGATGCCAATACGATGGTAAACCAGGAGGCTATCCGCGAAATCGTATTGGCGTTTGAGGATACACGCGTAGGCTGTGTGGCCGGAGAGAAACGAATTGCCGTACAAACACGGGATGGTGCAGCTGCCGGAGGAGAAGGTATCTACTGGAAATACGAATCAACCCTGAAAGCCTTGGATGCACGACTGTACTCGGCCGTAGGAGCTGCTGGAGAACTGTTTGCCGTACGCCGGGAATTGTTTGAAGAGATGGAACAGGATACATTATTGGACGACTTCATCCTCTCACTGCGTATTGCCATGCAAGGGTACACAATCGCTTATTGCACTGAAGCATACGCTATCGAAAGCGGATCGGCGGATATGCACGAAGAAGAAAAACGAAAAGTACGCATCGCTGCCGGAGGTTTGCAATCTATCTGGAGACTGCGCCCGTTGCTGAATCCGTTCCGCTATGGGATACTGAGTTTCCAATATGTATCGCACCGGGTACTACGATGGTCGCTCACTCCCATACTGTTGTTTCTGTTATTGCCACTCAATGCGCTATTACTGTGTATGGGAGCTTCGTGTGAGATCTACGGAACGATTCTAATACTTCAGATATTGTTCTACATTCTGGGGCTTGGGGGGTATTACCTGTCAACACGACAGATAAAAAACAAACTGCTGTTTATTCCTTATTATTTTCTTTTTATGAACGTCAATGTACTGAAGGGAATAGGATATCTGAGGAAAAAACGTGGAACCGGTGCGTGGGAAAAGGCTAAAAGAGGGAAATAAATCCTCATAAATCATAATTCATGAATCATAAACCATAAATCATAATACCATATGGACAGAACATTGCATGACGCGCAGAACGCAAAAAAAATACTGCAAATCACAGCTGACACAATGATACTGGTAGATCAGGATGGGACTTGCGTAGACATTGATACACACAGTAATCTTTGGTTTCTGCAGGAAGAGAAACTATTGGGAAAAAACATATTTGATTTATTGCCTCTGCATACTCGTCAGAAGCTGGTCCCGATTTTCCGGCAGGTTATAGACAAACAAAAAAGTGTTAGCAAAAACTATAAATTAGAATTGGCAGAGGGAACGTATTACTTCAAATGTATCATGTATCCTTATGAGGATAAAGTACTTTGCCAATATCGGGATATCACGGCTCGAAGCAATGTGAAACTACAGCTGGAACGCACTAATCATGAATTAAAAGAGATTCAAAAGGCTGCCCAGATCGGACAATGGAAATACGTCAGTAAAGAACGGATGTTCTATTACTGGGGATACACAGGTATACTCTGTGGAGAAACACAACGCTCTATTCCAATCGAACGTTACTATGAGATGATAGTAGAGGAAGACAAAAGTCTTTTTGCTAAGTGGCTGGAGAATAATGAGAAAGAAATGAATGAAAATAGCACAAGCTACCGCATTAACTATGATGGCGAAGTATATTATCTGAGAATACAAACGTACACCCGGGAAGAACTGTCCGATGGAACATTTTACATGGAAGGATATGTACAAAATGTGACGGATATACAACGCCATCGGAATGATATAAATACGCTTACACATGCTATCAATAATGCCAAAGAAAGTATTTTTGCTGCCCGGAAAGATGGCACACTGATATTCGCCAACAGATTATTCAAAGAGAATCATGGAATATCGGAAGAAGATAAATTAGACTTGTACAAGATCTATGAATTGGCGGGTGATATGAAAACAGCCGAAGAGTGGCAACAGAGATATAAGCAAATAAACGAAGAAGGTTACTGTAACTTCATCGCTTATCAGCCGATACCCGGTAATAAAAAGATATTAGCCTTTGAAGGAACAATGTATCACGTAACAAGTGACGAAGGAGAAAGTAGCTACTGGTCATTCACACATGATATCACAGAACGCCTGCATTACGAATCGCAGATAAAACGCCTGAACAGTATCATGGATACCACGATGGAAAATCTACCGGCAGGCATTGTGGTCAAAGATGTAAATAGCGATTTCTGCTATATATACCGTAACCGGGAGTCATATAACCGGGATATGAGTTTTGAGAACGAAACCATCGGTATGACTGATTTTGACTACTATCCGCAGGAGGTGGCCGAGCAGAAGCGAAAAGAAGATATGGAGGTTGCTGCCACCGGAAAATGCAAACACTGGGTGACGGAAGAAAAAGATAAGAATGGAAATCTGATTATTCTGGATAAACAGAAGATAAAGGTAGAAGGGAAAGACTTTTCACCGGTTGTCATCAGTATTGAATGGGACATCACACAGTTGGAACTGATGAAGCGGGAGTTGATGATTTCTAAAGAAAAAGCAGAAACATCGGATAATATGAAGTCGGCTTTTCTGGCAAACATGAGCCACGAAATACGTACCCCACTAAATGCCATCGTAGGATTCTCACGCCTCATAGCAGAAAGTGAGAATGCTGACGAAAGACAAGAGTACTATACCATTGTAGATGCCAACAACGAACGGTTACTTCAACTGATCAATGAGATACTAGACTTATCAAAAATAGAATCGGGTATTGTAGAATTTACTTATGCTCCTGTAAGGCTGAATGGACTATGTAAGGAAATTCATGATGCACATGTGTTTCGTACTCCACAAGGTGTACAACTACTGTATGAACCTTCAAATGAAACAACTATTATTGATTCTGACAAGAATCGTATCTTCCAGGTATTGTCCAACCTGATAGGAAATGCTTTAAAGTTTACAACAGAAGGAAGTATCAGTTACGGATACCGACAAGAAGGAGAAAAGGTGATCTTCCATGTGACGGATACAGGAACAGGCATCGCAGCAGATAAAGTGAACAAAGTGTTTGAACGCTTTATGAAACTGAATAATACGGCACAAGGAACGGGACTCGGCCTTTCTATCTGCAAGACAATCATTGAACGGCTGGGCGGAGAGATCTCTGTAACCTCAGAAGTAGGAAAAGGAACAACATTCACTTTTTGGCTACCGGCAAAATCCAATGTAGAAACAGAACCATCTACACTGGGAAAAAAGCCTTCACCTATAAATACGGAAAATAACAAAGTTACCGTAGAATTACAACCCGGCAATGCAGATAAAGAAGCAGACATACCAACCATTCTCATAGCTGAAGATACTGACAGTAACTACGATCTACTGAATGCAATACTGAAAAAAAACTACAATTTGACACGTGCACGAGATGGTATGGAAGTAGTTATGATGTTTGAAGAAGTAAAACCGGATCTGATATTAATGGATATCAAAATGCCCAACCTGAATGGATTGGAGGCTACCAAGATCATTCGTGAACTATCTCCGGATGTACCTATCATCATGCAAAGTGCATTTGCTTATGAATATGACAGAAACGCTGCTGCGGATGCAGGATGTACGGAGTTTATCCCAAAGCCGATAGCACAAGAGAAATTAAAAACTATTATAAAGAAGTACTTAAAGAGTTGACAATTGTTTAATTGACAGTGGACTATTAAATAACTGTCAATTGTCAACTGTCAATTGTCAATTAAACAATTATGGGAAGAAGAGCTGTATTCAAACTATTTTATTTCATATCAATTGTAATAACCTTTATATTGGCAGGTATAACACTGGCAGGAGCTTTCTCCGGTTACGTATCTCCGGACAAATACATTGGCTTTGCCTTTATAGGCCTTGCATTGCCGGTATTATTGCTAATAAATCTTATCGTACTTATCTATTGGACCACACGGCTCCGTATATGGTTACTTATCCCCCTTATCGCCATCCTTGGCAACTGGGCATACCTGAACCGGATTATTCAGTTCTCTTCTCCGGATACAGCTAAAGCACCACTAACTCTCGCTACCTACAACGTGGATGCTTTTAATGGGGATCAGACCGGATATTCCTGTAAAGAAATAGCCCGCTTCATGGAGGAACAAGGTGCAGATATCCTGTGTATACAGGAATTTGGCAGTAACCGTGAGTTCAATGAGGATAGTATAAAGCAGGTTCTTTCTGCATGGCCCTACTATTCTATACCCAAACCAACAGACGGAACGTCCATTTTGCAAGTAGCTCTGTTCAGCAAGTATCCCATCCGGAATACTGTACTTATCACGCATCCGGACAGCAGAAATTGCAGTATGCAATGCGATATCAATGTGAATGGAAAAACAATCCGTATCTTCAATAACCATCTCCAGACAACAGAGGTGAGCAGTAACAAACGCATTTTAGAAAAAGAACTCGCCACAGAGAATACAACCGGTACCGAAAATGCAATTCATAAACTGGCAGCAGGGCTGGAAGAGAATTTTGTGAAACGTGCTGCTCAAGCAGCAAAACTGCATAGGATGATAACCGCTTCCCCCTACCCTACACTGGTATGCGGTGACTTCAACTCACTGCCTTCATCCTATACATATCGCACCATGAAAGGCGATAAACTAAAAGATGGCTTTCAAACCTGTGGACATGGATATATGTACACTTTCCACTATTTCAAGAAACTGTTGAGGATTGACTATATCCTACACACAAAAGACTTTGAAGGGTTGGATTATTTCTCTCCGGAAGTGGATTATAGCGATCATAAACCAGTGTTGATGAGAATGAAGATATAAAAAAGTACAGAGTTGTTCGTTTCCGATAACAACCCTGTACTTTTTTTTAGAAGGCTAATCGATTTTATTCAACCTTTACAACATCACCTACATGTATAAAGTTTGAACCATCATAATTAAACTGCATAGTATAGTTATTTCTTGTACCAGATTCTGCAGGATTAAGATACACTGAGAATGTTACATAATAATCCAATGTAATACCATCTATATCACTCTTTGCATCGGGATACATCCCCTTAAGCATAATACATAAACCTTCGGCAGCACGTTTAAACATAAAGGCAGCTTGTTCTTCGACATCTGTAATTTTTGCTAATTCAGGATCTTTACCATATCTATCCACACGGTCAGAAACTTTAAAGTTAAAATTACCTTGATATTCGCTTGCACCATAATAGTATTCAGCTGTACCATAACTATCTACATAAGTAGAATTGGTTTCTTTCACATAGTCAACAATACGTTGCAAATTACCATCACCTTTAGATATCACATAATAGATAGAAGGATCGTAGATCCATTTTCCATTACCAACATTCACAAATTGCGAAGTAATATCAACCACTGCTGTATTTTTGGCCCATACTTTATCACTACCCAGCTTATATTCAGCAGCTTCAGCTACAACAGTTTTACTTCCACTATCATAATTTTTATAAACAAGGGTCTTTACGTCACCTATCTGTGCATAAGGTAACATTTTAGCCAAATATGCTGGTAGATAATTCTCTGGTAACTTAGAAGACCCAAAATCTGTTATCCCCATAGCAGCATAATCTTCTGGTGTCAATATAAGTACATCCTTTTTGTTAAACGGTTTCCAATCTACACCATCAAACTGATACATAGCATTAAATGGCTTTTCATGCGTAGGGGCCATACGAGTAGTGGAGATAGAAACATTATCAAGCTGATAAGTGGAAGTAATCGTAGCAGAGCCTACATACTTAAATGCAATATATAATCCTTTGCCTGCATATTTACTCAGATCAGCCATCCCAGGTGAATACCATTCAGTGTAGTTGTTACCTGCATTCTGAAATTTGAAAGCAGAGGTAATATCTTCCCAGTCCTCATCTTTTAAATTGGCAGTTCCGTCATAAGTAGTAGAAACCATCACATGTAAAGCGTCGCCTACATGGTAGCCAATCTTTGCATCGAAAGTCAATGATGCACCATCAACGATGTTTGTTTTAGGACCAACTAACCAAGATACATTATCTCCGGTAGCACCAAAAGCAGAACATTGTACGTAACGATTATCATTGTAAAACTTACCAACCCAATTTTTAGTACCAGATGCATTTATTACCTGCCAACCTTCTACATTACCGTTGATAGTACCCGTAGCTTTACTATCGTGAACATCCAATGATTCAAATTCTTGTTGATACAGATCATCTCCAACTTCAATTGTAGGTTCTTCGGTATCGTATTTATAATCAACCAATACTAAGTCTCCCTTCTTTGCATTTGTTTTAACATTAGTCAATACTTTAGGAAGATACTCAACAGGAGATTTTTTTGGAGTCAGAAAGTTCACTACAGTTTCATCACCCCATACAAAAGCATAAGCATCATCTTTCAGTTCATAAGTTTCTGTTTTAGACATCTCAAGAACCGTTTCAGGCAATGCATCCTGATAGGCATATGTAACTTTTACAGTTGATTTCTTACCCCAATCAGCATATGATTTGGCAAGAAGCGCTGGAATATAATCCTCTGCTTTTACTAATTCATTCAATGTATTAGTAGATTTAACTGCATTTGCAGCAGCTTTCTTTTCTGCCGTAATATTTTCTTCAGCAAGCACAAGTTTACTTATACTTGTATAATCGGCTGCAACCAATGTATATTCTCCAGACTTGACTACAGGACCTTGACTTTCATCAATTTCATTATAGATGTCATTCATCGGATCACAGGCTACCAATCCCAACAAAAGAAAGGCACCCAAGATTGTATGTTTTTTATTCATAATCATCTTTATAACTATTAATATTTAAAATCTTAAAAGTTTACTCTCAAACCAGTAGACCATGTTCTTCCAAAGCCATAGAATACCAATGCAGTCTTCATATCATGCTTATCACCATCTTTTGCATCAGCAATATATTCAACGTCAGTCAGATTATTTACGTTCGCATACATAGTGGCAGAAACACCTTTTACTATCTCAAAACGATAACTCAGTCCAAGATCAATGGTGTAATAATTAGGAAGTTTCCATGAGTCAACTCCAGTATCTTTAGGATTTGTCCGATTTTGAGGATCAAAATCTGCAAAATTCTTACCTGCAAAGTTATAAACAGCATTCAATTTCAACCCTTTTACCATCTCCCAAGTAGCCCCTAAAGAAGCTGTCATCTGAGCAGAATTACCAACATGTACATTTTTTATATATGCACTTTCCTCCTTTCCAATAGGATTCTGTGCTTCATCATATAACTGAAAATGCACATCATCTGCCCAAGTCCAATCCCCCCATGAGAACATACCTCTTATATCAAGACTAGAACAAGGCTTATAAGTAGCTTCCAATTCAATACCTGCATGAATAGCATCAACACCAGTTATATTGATTTTCTCATTATTAATGGTTCTTGACATTGATTTGTCCATCCACTTTGTATAATATCCATTCAGTGTTACATTGAAATATTCATTATTAAACCCATATCCTAATTCAAATGTACCAATCTTTTCATATGAAACACCTTTTACAGGTAAAATATTATAATTGGCAAAAACAGCATTCATAAATGGTGCACGAGTAAAATAACCTCCATTTACAAAAACATTATGGTTTTCATTAAATTTGTAGTTAAAACCAGCTTTTGTGCTCCACGGAAGGAAAGTTTTAGCTTCAGATACTGTTTTACCATCAATAGGAGCTCCTCCCGGATTATGATATTTATAAACCTCTCCCGTTAAGGAAGCTGACAAAAAAGCAGACCATTTTTCAGTATTATATTCACCTTGTGCAAAAACTCCAGCCCAAAATATTTCACCTATATTATCATAATTAATCTTATCGCCAACTTTCAATACAGCATTTGCAGGACGATAATACAGTTTCTTACTTGCTGATTGATTTTCCAAAAAATAATCTCCTCCCAAAAGATTATCAATTATTTCTGTGTGGTATCCTTTATAATAACGTCCATCAAAACCTGCAGTTAAAGTAATTTTTTCAGTCAAATCATTTCTATATGAAGAAAGCAAACCATACCAGTCATGAGAATTTACAACATTAGTAAAAGCCACCTGAGAACCATGTTCAGACTCTGCATTAGCTTTCAATACAGCATCATAATCAAATAATCCATCCGGAGTCAGCATAGCACCTGCCTGCGGACGTCCTGTATTATAGTCGATAGTCAGCCAATTAGTCTTATTCCCAGCTACTCTGCGCCCGCCCCCACGTGCTAAAGAAGCATAAGCGGAAGTAGTCAACGAAGAATTAGCATTAATAGTCCAATAATGATTCAATGAAACTTGTGGTTTGTGGTAGTAATTATATCCGTATCCAGCGCCAGTTAACGCTCCATTCAGATAGCCATAACCATTACTATAACGTCCACCATCCGGACTATTTTTATAATCTTCAATATAGTGCTTCGTTGCACGTTGATTGTGCCATTGAGGAGCACCAAAAGCAGTTAAAGAAAGTTTATGGCTATCATTTATTTTCTTTGAAATATTTCCAAAGTAGGTCCAGCCTTCATAATTTGTCCCTCTAATATAACCATCACCTGTATTTAAAGCCCCAGAGAAGGTAAATGCCCAACCATTGTCAAGCATTCCTGTAGACAGTGTTACCGCATATTTACGATATCCATCATTGCCAACACCTACATATGCCGAACCTCCCTTTTTACTCTCAGTACTTTTAGTTACCATATTCATAGTACCTCCCACTGAAGATATACCTAACTTTGAAGCACCTAATCCACGTTGTACCTGGATAAACTGAGTAACATCTGACAAACCTGACCAATTAGACCAATATACTTTTCCATTTTCCATACCGTTAATAGGTACTCCATTTATCAAAACGCCAAGGTTAGATGAATCAAACCCACGCACATTAATACGAGAGTCTCCATATCCACCACTATCTCTAGTTACATATACGGAGGGAGTAGATTTCAACAATTCCGGAAATTCCTGATTACTCAACATCTCTTCAATAGTTCCTAACTTAATATTAGAGATAGGTACTGGAGTCTGTCTATCTGAACGAATAATGGAAGCAATAACACTAACCTCGTCAAGTCCAACTGCATCGGTTTCCATTTTTACAACTCCTAAATTGACAACTCCGGAGTGATTAATTTTCTTTTCTACATCCAAATAACCGATATACTTAAATAGCAAAACGGCTTTTAGAGTTTTCAACTCTATTGTAAAATTACCGTTAACGTCAGTCACACTACCTTGTGTAGTACCAACAACTGTTACGGCTGCCCCAATCAATGGGTCACCGGTTTCAGCATCAACAACTTGACCTTTCACTGTAGTCTGTGCAAAGGCAGTAGCAGCAGAGCAAACTGTCAGTATTGCAACCAGCAGGAAATGAATTAGATGTCTTCTCATAAATTCTGTTTGTTAGTTAATAGAATTTGTTAATTAATAAATGTTTTGAAGTGCAAATATAATTAATAAGATTTAAAATCACATTACATTTTCATGTCGTTTTTTAAGAGTAACAAACATTTTATTGCATTATAAAACACGAGAAGCTCCGCAGTAAAACTACGGAGCTTCCCATTTGAAACTGAAAGCTTTAGAAAGCTTTCAGAATATCATAAATATCAGTCATTAACGAGCTTTCTATAACGAACACGTTTGGGTTCTTCATTGCCTAATCGCTTCTGTTTATTCTCTTCATACTCCGAATATGAACCTTCAAAATAGAACACATTTGAATCTCCTTCAAAAGCAAGAATGTGAGTACAGATACGATCGAGAAACCAACGGTCATGCGAAATAACAACGGCACATCCTGCAAAGTCTTCAAGGCCTTCTTCAAGTGCACGAAGCGTATTCACATCAATATCATTGGTAGGTTCATCGAGAAGAAGTACATTACCCTCTTCTTTCAATGCAATAGCAAGGTGCAGACGATTACGTTCACCACCTGAAAGCATTCCACAAAGTTTTTCCTGATCAGCACCAGAGAAGTTAAAACGTGAAAGATAAGCACGCGCATTGATATCACGCCCCCCCATACGAATCAATTCCGTACCACCGGAAATAACCTGGTAAACGGTTTTATTAGGATCAATATCTTTATGCTGCTGGTCTACATAGGCTACCTTGACAGTCTCTCCTACTTCAAACTCACCTTTATCCACGGCATCAAGCCCCATTATCAGACGGAAAAGGGTTGTCTTACCTGCACCATTAGGACCGATAATACCTACAATACCATTAGGAGGAAGCATGAAATTAAGATCATCAAAGAGTAACTTATCACCATAAGCCTTTGCCACATGTTTGGCTTCGATCACCTTATTTCCCAAACGAGGACCATTGGGAATGAATATCTCAAGTTTCTCTTCTTTCTCTTTTACATCCTCATTCAGCAGCTTATCATAAGAATTCAGACGAGCTTTACCTTTAGCCTGACGGGCTTTAGGAGCCATACGTACCCAATCCAGCTCACGCTCAAGTGTTTTACGACGTTTGCTTGCAGTTTTCTCTTCCATCTCCATACGTTTGGTCTTCTGCTCGAGCCAGCTAGAGTAGTTACCTTTCCAAGGAATACCTTCACCACGGTCCAATTCAAGAATCCATCCGGCTACATGATCAAGGAAGTAACGGTCATGCGTTACGGCAATTACCGTACCCTCATATTGTTGCAAGTGCTGTTCAAGCCAATCGATAGACTCAGCATCAAGGTGGTTGGTAGGCTCATCAAGGAGAAGGATATCTGGCTTCTGTAGCAACAGACGACAAAGTGCTACACGACGGCGTTCACCACCTGACAGATTTTCCACTAATTGATCTTCTGGGGGACAACGAAGAGCATCCATAGCACGTTCCAACTTACTATCCAGATTCCAGGCATCAGTAGCATCAATAATATCCTGTAATTCTCCCTGACGGGCAAAGAGCAGATCCATTTTATCCTGGTCTTCATAATACTCAGGCAAACCAAACTTCTGGTTGATCTCTTCATATTCGTTCAGCGCATCAACAATGGGTTGTACCCCTTCCATTACGATTTCTTTCACCGTTTTCGTATTATCCAGATAAGGTTCCTGAGCCAGATAACCAACCGAATACCCCGGTGAAAAGACTACTTCACCTTGATAGGATTTTTCCAGTCCGGCAATAATCTTCAGCAAAGTCGATTTACCCGATCCATTGAGACCAATGATACCAATCTTTGCTCCATAGAAAAAGGACAGATAAATATTTTTTAATACCTGTTTGTTATTCTGGAAGGATTTACTCACTCCCACCATTGAGAAAATAATCTTTTTATCGTCTACTGTTGCCATATTATATAATAATGTGTAAAATGTAATTTGGTACAAAGATAAGAAAAAATATTAGATTTCCTTTGGCAGTTAAAAAAATCCCTCTATCTTTGCACCCGCTTAACAGCAATAAGGATTGATTCGCTAGCTCAGCAGGTAGAGCACAACACTTTTAATGTTGGGGTCCTGGGTTCGAGCCCCAGGCGGATCACTGAAACAAGATGAAAAATAAAGTAAATCCCTGATAGTCAATCACTATTGGGGATTTCTTTTTTCCCTCAGTCCACCATTTTAGGCAGATTACAGCAAGAAAAACAGGTGAAATCGGTGGACTTAGTTTTGGTTCGATTTTAGTCCACCGAATTGAATCTTACTCTTTGATACACTGCGTTTTGCATAACAAGATTTTAGGCTTGAAATAGTATTTTTGAACCATTAAAATTTAAACTTTAAAGTATGGACAGAAACTATTTTTCAATCCTCTTTTTCATTAAGAAGAGCAAGTTATTAAAGAATGGCGAGGCGCCGATTTGCCTGCGCATCACGATCAACGGCCAACGTGCGGAAGTTCAAATCAAACGCAGTATCGAGGTTTCCCAGTGGAACAGCAATAAGGAATGTGCGGTTGGGAAGGAACGGAAGCATCAGGAACTCAATCACTATCTTGAAACGGTACGAACAAAGGTACTACGTATCCACAGGGAGTTGGAGCAAGACGGCAAACCCATTACTGCCGAAATCCTGAAACGCCATTTTTATGGTGAAAATGAATCTCCTAAAATGCTGCTGGAAGTTTTCAGAGAGCATAATAAGAAGTATCGTGAGCTTTTAGATAAAGATGTGGTATTGGGTACGGTTTTACGGTATGAGAGAACGGTCCGCTATCTTGAAGAATTCATGAAAGAGAAATATCGTTTCTCTGATATACCGTTGAAGGATATTAATCATGAGTTTGTGAAAGAGTTTGAGCATTTCATCAAGACGGAGAAAGACTGTGCCCAGAATGCTACCGTCAAATATCTGAAGAACCTGAAAAAGATAATACGGAACGCACTTGTCAATAAGTGGATGGATGATGACCCGTTTGTTGAAATCCACTTCCACCAGACTGCCAGTAACCGTGAGTTCTTGACGGAAGAGGAATTGAATAAGCTGATCGAGAAAGAATTTACTATACCAAGAATGGAAGTGGTACGTGATATTTTCGTCTTTTGCAGCCTGACATTTGTTGCACTAACTAATATGTAGTTGATTATCAATAAATTACAAGCCAACAATAGAGGTATAGGTAATGGTTTAGAAACCACCTGCCTTCATCATTTTGCATGATTCCCAATCATTTCAA
Source organism: Bacteroides sp. HPS0048 (assembly GCF_964240755.1). Lineage (NCBI taxonomy): Bacteria > Pseudomonadati > Bacteroidota > Bacteroidia > Bacteroidales > Bacteroidaceae > Bacteroides > Bacteroides sp. HPS0048. The sequence goes on from NZ_CAXSVC010000004.1 coordinate 193,141, forward strand.
ATAGCTCAATGCGAAGATAATATTATTTTGAGAATTAACCAAATTCTGATAATCAAAATCATACAAATTCAGCGAATTACGGGCTATAGTTGCTCAAATTTATACTTCAATCCATATTCTTCCAATTTGTTGTACAGCGTCGTACGTCCTATTCCGAGCAGTTCGGCGGCAACCTTGCGGTTCCCGTTCGCCTGCTTCAACGCGCGTAAGACACGCTCCTTGTCTTCCGCATCGCTGCGCAGGGCGAAGCTGACGGGTGAGTTAGGTTTTGGATAGGCAAGTTCCAGATGCTCTTTCGTGACAAGACCCGTCTGTGCCTGCAACACCGCGCCCATGATTTTTTGACGAAGCTCGCGGACATTGCCCGGCCACGCATGGGTCAGCAATGTCTTGTGGGCTTCCCCGTCAAAACCGATGACATCGCATTCCAGTTCCTGATTTGCAATTTCACGGAAGAACTCAGCCAAAGGCATGATGTCTTCCTGACAGTCGCGCAACGGCGGAACGGTTATCTCGAAGTCGTATAGGCGGTACAGCAAGTCCTGCCGGAAACGCTTTTCATGGACCGCCTTCTCCAGATCCTCGTTGGTGGCGGCGATGATGCGGACATTGAAACTCCGGTCAGACTTATCGCCAACAGGACGGAACTGCCGTTCCTGTATGGCACGCAGAAGCATCTGCTGGGTTTCCGGTGCGAGGTTGCCTACCTCGTCCAAAAACAGCGTGCCGCCTTCCGCCTCATGGAAATAGCCTTTCTTGGCACTGTCCGCACCAGTGAACGCGCCTCTGACGAGTCCGAAGAAAGCCGACGGTGCAAGCTCTTTGGTGAGCGAACCGCAGTCCACAGCCACAAACGGCTTTCCTGCCCGTTTGCTTTTGTCGTGCAGTTGGTGTGCGATATGCTCCTTACCAGTGCCGTTCTCGCCGAATATCAGCACGCTCATGTCAGTGGGAGCCACTAGCCTTATTCGTTTCACGATGGCTTGAAAAGTCGAACCGTCACGGGAGAACACAGGCATACGGTTTCTTACGATACTCCTTTCTTTTAATAGGGTACGGAGCAGAGGGACGAGTTTGTCTTCCACAAGCTGCTTGGGTATGTAGTCCAGCGAGCCGAGTTTCATACTTTCGACTGCCGTATGCACCTCGGCGTAGTCGGTCATGATAATGAACGGCTGAATCATGCCTTCTTTGCGCATCCAGCGCAACAAGTCGATACCATCGCCTTCAGGAAGACGCAGGTCTGAAACTATGATGTCGTTTTCTGTCGCTTGTTGCAGCAATTTCTTAGCTGTTGATAGGTGGAAAGCCTTGATTGTGCGGAATCCCTCGCGTGCCAGCAGGTTACAGACGAACTCGCAATACACGATGTTGTCCTCCACCACGATGATTTTTGTCTTATCCATTTTCGTATTTTCTCCTTTCTTCTTTTGCCAATCTGATGATCTCCGCGCCCATATCCAGTACGGCAGTCACTGCATCGGTCAGTTCTTCATGATCTGGAGCGGCACTCCCATGAAGCAGTTTATAAAGCTCCCTTAACGGTTGGTCGGCACGGAGTATCTCCCATGAACTTCGCAGGTGGTGTGTCAGGGCGTCCAGTTCCTGAAGGTCTTTCCGCTGTTCCGCATCCCTGACCGACTGCATTTCCTTTCCGGTTTCCGTTATCAGTTTCTCCAGCATGACGGCTTCATTGCCGTAGGACAGCAGGGAGGTGAAATCCGGCTTTTCATTCCGGTTGCCTTTCATGGCGCATTTGTCTGAAACCTCCATAAGTTCCGATATGGAGAACGGTTTGAGCAGGCATCCGGCGAATCCACGTTCCATAAGTTCCTCCTTGCTGCAACTGCCCGAAGCGGTTGTCACGACTACCGGGATAGTCTTTGAATTGCCAACGTTGGAGGTACGTAGCAGCTCCAACAGCTCAAAGCCGTTGATTTCCGGCATGTTCAGATCCGTCAGAAGCAGGCTGTATTCCTTTTTTCGTATCAGTTCCATCAGTTCCGCAGCATCGGTGCAGGTTTCGCAGTGTACGCCTTCCTGTGCATACATTTCTTTAAGCATCAAGAGAAGTACCTCGTCATTGTCGATGGCAATCACATCATGGAATGTACGGTCATGATGAATCCTTGTTTGATTTATCTGTTCCGGCAGTTCCCCGGCTGTCTGCATGGGTATTTCCACCGTAAAACGGCTACCTTTGCCTTTCTCGCTCTCCAGCCGTATCGTGCCGCCGAGCATTGTCACGATACGCTGAACGATGGAAAGTCCCAGTCCGAAGCCGTCTTTTGTGGCGGCGTTTGACAGACGCTCAAACGCATCGAATACCCGTTGCTGTTCCTCTTCGGTCATTCCTGTGCCCGTATCTTTGACGATAAGTTTCAGGACACCGTTATCGTAGTCTGTTGTCAGAGAAACGCCACCGTTCTCCGTGAACTTGATGGCATTTGACAGCAGGTTGTTGCCGATTTGCAGGATACGTTCCTTATCGGTCAGGACAACCGTATCCGTTTGATTGGTTATGGTAAGAGCCAGCCCCTTGTTCATGGCGATGGGTGTAAACTCCGTTTCAAGAATGTGCGTGATTGCCGAAATCCGGCAAGGAGAGAAATTCGGCTGCTCCTTGCCGTTGTCCAGCCGGAAAAAATTCAGCAGGGTGTTCAGCATTTCACGCATGCGGTCAGAAGATTCCTGAATGTTTCGGATATACGTCCCGGTTTTATCCGTATTGCAGTCTTTCCGCATCAGTCCGGCATAACCCGTTATTGCCGTCAGTGGAGAGCGTAATTCATGGGTGATGGTATGAACGGCTTTTTTACGAGAGGCAATCAGTGCCTCGTTTTGTTTGATAGACTGTATCTGCTGTTCTATTAAATCCGCAGTTTCTCGTTTGTACCGTTTGATACGGGTGATATTTCGGTGGATGATTATGTAAGAGATTACCAATAACAACACAACGAATCCTGTCAAGCCACCTATCTGAATAAACGATTGTTCCCGCATGGCTGTTATCTCAGCTTCCCGTTTCTGTATGTCTGCTTGCACCTTCTCATCCATTTGAACTACCAGTCCTTGCAGTTGTCTGTTGAGTTCCGCATTTCGTGTAGCAAGACTATCGGCGTGTTCCGACAAACGGCGGCTTTGTGCCTGTTGTTCAGCTATCATATTCCGATTAAGGGAACGGAGCATCGTAGTAGTCGCAGTTGGTTTCGCTTCTTCCTTTTTGCCAAAGATGCCTAAGAAACCCTTGCGCTTGGATTTCTTGGGCTGTTCCTGCACACTCTTCTGCACAATTATAGGTACTTGACTGGTTATCTTATCGTTGATGGCTTGTTGCTGTTCAAGTATCTGAACGATTTGGCACATCTGCCGTTCCTTGTCTTCGAGAAAATGGCGTACACTGTCTATGCGTTCTACCGGATAGATAGCTTTGAACCGACAAAGCATACTGTCCATTGTCATACGCCGAGCATGGTAAAGTCCTAAATCTTCATCATCCCATTCCAATATCGTTTCACCTAATAAAGAAAACTCTATCAAATGAATATGAATATTGTTTACCTCTTTTCGAAATTCATCGATCTCTCGGTTTTTGGCTTCCAGTCCCTCCATGTCTCGCCATTCGCCAAGCCATGTGTACATGATGCCGCCTACCAGCAAAGCTATCAGTAGATAGCCTATGGAAGTCAGCATACGGAAGTGTCTTGTTTCAGCGTTATGTCGATTCATGCGTTATTGCCATTGATTATTGATAATACAGCCCGTAGGTCTTTATAGGCTTACGGGCTGTATGGTTTTCGAAGCTTTTTTGCTATACTATTTCAAATTATTTTTTTGATGTTATTCCCTTTGATAGTTCAAATTCTTTTTCTCAGATTATAACTCTTTTCTATTTGCAGGAAAGTATATTCTATGAGACATTCTTCACTCGTCAGATTGTCATCAATTTATGTAAGGAATATACAGTAACCTACTTCCGTATATTGCTTCATACAGAAGCAAGCGTTCTGGGACAGCGGTATATGTGAACTCCCGTTCGTTCAGATTTTGAAATATACCTAATTCCCTATTATATAGAATAAGATTTATCCCTGTATAAATTGATAAGTTTGCTACAAATGAATATTTGTCATTGCGTAGGCAGATAACAATATCACTTGATAGTGAGTTTTTATAATCTATTTTGATGTCAGAAGTCCAATGAGAAACGTCCTGATACGTGTAGCATAGAAAGAAAATAGACCAAACCTTCATAATATCGGAACTTGCCTGTCGGCGGTTTTACATCCCATAGGCGTTGAACATACTCACGAGCAAGTTCGCGATATTCGGGAATATTTGACTGGGCAAGGGTTATGGCTCCTACGGCATTGGCACCAGCCATGCCACAAGTGTATTGTCCGAAAGCCTTGGATCCATCAAGCGTGAAATGACCATGCTTGAAGCCATCGTTCTTAAAGAATGTAAGAAGACGGTACATCACTGCTTTCTGTCTGTGGCAATCCTTTCCGCACAGATAATAATCCATACCTACGTTTATGGGACAACGGATGGCATCGAACATATAAATGGAGGTATCATAAGCGGCATGACGCCAAGCATAAGCTCTGCCGTCAAACCGACTGTAGTCGGGATAGAGACCGGTAACCGGGTGGGCTGATGCGATTAGATGCTGGCGGCTTGCCGTAGCAGCCTTTTCCCAAAATGAGCGATTGGCAGATGCTGTACGTGCCCATTTGTCTAAAAAAGCTGGAAGCATATAAGAAGGGTCAGTAAAACTATGCCCCGCATGATCGGGAACGAAAGTTATAAGCCCATTGTCAAGGTCAAAAAGATTATAAACTCCACTCTCTCTACCGTCTTTGATCATGACTTTGGTCAATATTTTATTTGCTTCATCACGGTATCGAGGCTCGTTCCAGCGTTCTGAAGCAAGAAACAAAGCAGTAACATAATACAATTCTCCATCCGAAGCGTTGCTTCCACCAATCTTAGTACCGTCGGGCTTGCACTGCCAGCAGAAGTAGCCGTCCCATTTGGAATCGGGAGCAAATGCCATATTTCGTTTCGACCATTCCCAAAGTTTATCGAACTGTTCACGGTGATCCAGTTGTACACTAATCATCATGCCGTACGACATCCCTTCGGAGCGCACATCGTTGTTGCCAGTATCCAAAATAAAGGCTGTACTATTCGAGACCTCGTAATAAACAGATTTTTCATCATCGGCTTCATAACGGTTCAAATCTGACGGTGTAAAGAAATGCTTCCATACTTGCTGGAGCCGTTCATTAACCTCCTCCTCGTTCTTCCCCAGTAAAGAGACAAAGAGGTTTTCAGCATGCGTACCCCACGACACCATACTGAAAACCAAAGTTATAAGAATACCTTTCCAATTCATTATGAAATAAATTTGCGTATTGAATTATATACCGATTATCCCGGTCGCAATCGAATTTGCTCCGATTGTTCTCAAGAAAACTCAATTGGGGAATCATAATCTTTCCCCAGATTATATATCTTTTGTAGATGTTCGGTATTCAAAATTGCACCTTTCTCATTGACACTATTTACAAGATAATGGCCTCTGTTTTTCCATCCCCTATCTTGTGCAATGAGTTCAAAGGAACGCACTATGCCATCGAAAACATGAGGGTCTTCCAATTCTCCACACGAAAGAAGCATACATTCCTTAATAGGCACATCTTTTTTACCTATGATGAAAGAATAAAACTTGTCTATGGCTGCTTTTATCTGGGCAGGAAACGAGTACCAATAAAGAGGTGTGCAGAATACGATGACATCACTTTCTGCCATCAAAGATGCCAATTCATTGAAATCATCATTAAAAATACAGGCTTTATTCTCCTTGCTGAAACAATTATCGCAAGCTCTGCATCCTTGAATATGTTTATGCGCAGTATCGAACCGCATAACAATGTTGCCCGCTTCGGATGCTCCTTTCGCAAAAGCGTCCGCCATAAGGTCGCTGTTACCTCCCCGTCGTGGGCTGCCGGTTAAAATCAATATTCGCTTGTTCATATTATTTACTTTTATTTATTCACCCATACGGAAATCACCCACGTTGTCATGGCTGATAGTTATATCTTCGATGAGGCTTGTGCATCCTCCATGTTGCGGACACTGGCTACTGATGCCGAGATATATTTGATCGGGATATTCATTACGGTACAGACGCACCATATGCCACTCTTTTTTATCTAATGAATAGTAGCTGGCGATAGTCCGAGTATCGGAAGATATTTTCATATAGACCGATTTTGTGTCTATCTTATCATGGTTGTTGTCATCGGATGTACCTTGTGTTCGTACCGTCACGATGCGGTGGTTGCCATATTCATCCTGCTCAAAGGCAAGTTTCTGCCAAAGTGTATCGTTGACATACACAAAGAGGTCGGCGGCATTGTAAAGTCCCTCAATGGTGAATTCAGGAGTTACTTTGGCTGTCAACGTGAACGGTTTGGTATTGTCCGTTGGAATCAGCAATACGGGCAGTGTATTGTTGGACAGCTTACCTTCATTAGGATCACAGAAGAAATCAAGTCCTTCGGGGCAGCTGAATTTCAATCCTCCGTCTGTAAGTATAGTTACACATGTATCTGCGCCATTGATGGATTTGGTAAAAGTGACATCTCCCACTTTTATCTTACAGTCTGTGATTTGACTTGTTTCAACCTCTTTACCAGTCAAATCCGGTTCACTTACTTTGGTCTCATTGTGTTGCTGACATGCAGCTAAAGAGAGGCTTCCAACAAGAAATGCTCCATATAAAACGGTTCTTTTCATCTTTGAATCATTTATTATTCGTAATTTTGTGGCAAAATTAGGACTATTGGCGCAATCCCGCAATGGTGAAAATTAACCAATTCACTATGGAACAGGAACATCAACTAAAATCACTTCTGACTGAGCAGCAGTTTGAAGATACTGAAAATAAAGAATTTATGCTTGCTCAAGCAAGAGCGTGCGCAAATGGTTATGCTCTTGCAACAGAAGGTATAGCAGTTGTGTCAGATTTTCAAAACAACGAATGTCATATATATTCTGGCAGATTCGGTCAAACTATAATGGACTTCCCGGAATATATGGTTGACCATACATCCGCCTTTGAAAATACTGTTTTCAGCCACGCGAATGAAGAAGAGCTTATTCAACGTCATATACTCGAACTTCGTTTCTTCAACTTTATAAAAGAACTTCCCATAAATGAAAAGACAAATTTCTCGGCTTCGTGTATAATCAGTTTCTATCGGACAGGGAGTAATGAGACAATAAAAATATTACATACAACGAGATATTTTAGTTGTAGCAACGGTGGAAGTGTCATTCTCGGTCTATGCACTTATTCTCCATACTTTGGTTCTCATAACAAACAAGACGGTATTATTGTAAATCTCGTGACAGGAGAAACCGTTAGACGAAACGTGTACGAAGCATGCGACCGAAAAATCCTTAGTCGGCGACAACTTGAAATACTATCACTAATAGCGAAAGGGGTGCCCAGTAAACAGATTGCAGACAACCTAAATATTTCCGTTTATACCGTTAATCGCCATCGTCAGGATATTTTAGCTTCATTAAAAGTCGCTAATACTGCGGCTGCTGTAGAAATCGCATTAAGAATGAATCTTATTTAATGAGCCCTCTTGCTTTATGATTGGTTAAAAATCAGTGTTGTACCAGTTATTATTGGTTCGTAATTTTGCGGGCATATAAAAGCGAAAAAGATGAATCAATTTGCTGGTAAATTAGAATTGGAAGCAGGCATAACAGTTCTGCAAAATGAATGTGAACGTATTTTTAGTTCTGTGCCAATTCATTTTGGTAAAGGCGTTTCTCTTACACACGGAGCTTCTATTTATTGCACAGGAGTAGGTGATGACATCTATATCGGAGATAATAATATCATAGGAGGAGAACTTATTTTGTTTCCGGGAGCAAGAATAGGCAATCGTTGTGTTTTTGGTACAGGAACTATAATTGTCGCGGGTAGCTTTAGTGTTGGTAATGGTTGTGTCATGTCACATGGATGTACCATAACCCAAGATGTTCCTGATAATTCGTTGGTAGTAGGCCGTAGAGGATTGATATTCAACAAATAATAGCTAATTCCTATTGCTATTGATGCGAAAATTGGTTAGAAATCAGTATTGTGCACATCTTTTGTTCTATCTAACTTTGCAACCGCAAATAAATCACAAGGAAATTGCAATTTAATAATAATCAAATCAATATCATAATGAAAAAATTAGTATTTATCGCAATCATTGCAAGTCTTGTAATGGCTGGATGCACCCAGAAAGAACCAGAGAAAAAAGCGGGAAATTCTGACAAGAAAGCTACAACAGAAAACGTTGAACTCGCCACATGCGACATCAATGTAGGAGGAATTCGTTTTACAAAGTCGAAAAACGGCGGAGAGAATGGCATCACACTTCTTGGCGACACGCTCAAATTTGTGGCCGGTCCTCAAACTGATTATTTCCGTTCCCCGGATGGAAGCGTAGTCAATAACTCTGCGGTCATCTTCACAGAGGTTGACAACACCAAACCTTTCACTTTCACGGCTAAAGTGCAGCCTGAATTCACTGAAACCGGAACTTATTCGGCAGGGGTGATATATGCTTATGAAAACGACACACATTGTCAAAAACTATGTTTCGAGCAGGATGAGTATGGCGATCACCGAGTGGTGTCAGTTCGCACATTAGGCACCTCTGATGACAATAACCATCAGGCAATCACGGCTCCATACGTTTATATGAGATTATCCTCCGATGGCACAACCCTTGGTAGCTATTTCTCAGAAGATGGTAAAATATGGCGTATGGCCCGACTCTATAAGAATGACTTTCCTGAAAAATTGCTTATAGGCATCAGTTCACAGAGTCCTAAGGATAATGAACACACCTGCCTATTCACCGAAGTATCTCTGACAGATAAACCTGTCGCTGACTTTAGAAAGGGTAATATAGCAGAATAATAAAACAATCTAATCATTTTCAAAGGCGCACACATATTCAAAATGTGCGCTTTTCTTATACCTTTAAACGATGAGTAAACATCCAATTATCGCAAATCGCACCGCTTTTCTCGTCATAGGTTGTCTTGAGGCTGCATGGGCACCTCTTGTACCGTATGTTAAACGTGCATTTAGTTTGGACGAAGCTTCCTTAGGACTTCTGATGCTTTGTACCGGGTTGGGTTCAATAATAGCACTTCCTTTATCAAGTTGGCTATGTGTGAGATTTGGCGCAAAACGAGTAGTTTATTTCTCCGGATTTTTAATGGCTTTTTCTCTATTGACGATAAGCCTATTGGCTAACTTCACCCTGACGGCTATAATGTTATTGGTATTCGGCGGTTGTACTATCACCATCGATGTTGCTGCTAATGTGAATGGTGTTGCAGTTGAAGGTCAGACAGGAAAACATCTGATGTCAGGATTTCATGGGGGTTATTCACTTGGTACGCTCATCGGTGCCGGTGTGATGAGTTCTCTTTTCGCATTCGGAATAATCCCTATGTGGTCGGTCGTAATATTTATGATATTGGTATTGGCTGCGATGATGGCCGGATGCCGTGACCTTCTATCCTCAAAGGTACTTAAAAGCAACGACCATCCGAAACAGGATGTGAATAAGAAATTTTATATTCCACCTATGGTGATAGTGGTCGGTTTGTTATGTTTTATCATGTATGCGTCGGAAGGTGCTGTAATGGGGTGGTCAGCAATTTTTGTTAGTCAAGAGCGTGGCATTGACATGTCCGTGGCCGGATTTTTCTATACCGCTTTTGCCATAGCAATGACTATTATGAGACTTTGCGGCGACAAGATCGTCGATCGATTTGGACGAAGGACTGTGATTAGCGGAGGGGCATTACTTATTTCCGCTGGTTTCCTGATTGTGGTATCAATTGATAGTGCGATCGCTTCTGTAGCTGGTTTTGCTATGGTCGGTTGTGGTGCGGCCAATGTAGTTCCTCAATTAGTATCTTTTGCGGCCCACATAAAAGGGATGGCTGTACACAACATCATTAGTTTTATTAATGCTCTTGGATATTCCGGCATACTTCTTGGTCCGGTTATAATCGGATTCATAGGAAAACGCTACGGTTTGCATGTGTCATTTATAGGTATTGCCGTGTTTGCTTTGATTGTTGCTATAATTTCATCTATAATATTAAGAAGCAAACAGATTACACTGCAAGTAGATTTGCAAAACGAAAGAGAAACTTGTTCGCTGTAATTCTGCAAAATAAGAAATCAGTGTGCAACGTATAAAAAAATTGCATTGCTTTTTTGTGTAACTACTCAGGTATCTAAATGTGCCCAAATGCTTGATTATCAACAGTAGCAAACTTGTTGATTTACTATATTTCGATGAAAATCGGGCATTACGCAAGATTGACCTCGTGCAATAGAGTTGATACTCAACGACTTTGCATAGCTGAGTAGTTACTTTTTTTGTTCTATTTTGTTAAATTTGTCTGTACCAACTTCTATCAGCCAATATCCAAAAGCGATAAGGATTATTTGTTATTGTGGGCAGTAACGAAAACAATGACGTTACTGCCCACAATAAAAGTTATATTTTTATCCCTTTCGGACGGTTATCATCCTTGATCTGAAAACCCGGTCGTCCGATGATGACATGGTCGGCAATGAAATTGCCTGACGGACTACGCTCATTCACCGGACTGCGAATCTGCGGGCGCTTAGTGTGGTATGGAATTATTCCTTCTGTTGTTCCCACTTGACATACATCTCCCTTGAAAGTTCCACAATCTCCCGGCTCAACTTCACAAGGTCGATGGTATGTTTCTCCAGCTTGTAGAGCAACGCCATCGCCTTCTTCTCCGAAAAATGGATGCGCAATTCCTTCACGACGTGGTTGTAATTGGTGCCTATGCCGCGGAACTGGGCATGAAAGTCGGACAGCTTGGTGCTGTATTCAAACATCGCCTTGTCCACCTTCATCACCTTGAACTTTTGCCCGAAGAAGTGCGCTTTCAGAAAGACAGCTTTCGCGTACACCTGTGATTCCTCGTACATCGTGAGGAACCTGTTCCATTCCGCATCGTCGAAGCGCACCATCACGCAGTGCGTCTTCGGGTCTGACACGGGATTTCTCCCGTACTTGCTCTTCTTTTTCATTCTTCTTATTCTTTTAATTTAATGGTTCATCCATTGTCTAATCTCCGATTAAAGAACCCTGAAATTATCCGACTGCGGAGGATAATTCTGCCCACGGCAGTGCTGGGATTTTCAGTTACTCGGAATCATTCGAGTAACTGAAAATATATCTTGCTGTGTCTTTGAGGACACAAGAATCCTCCGCTTGTCGGATTGGTTTGTGAGTATAATAACTCATTTGGAATATCGGTCAAACCGATGGAGTGTATCCATCGGCTTGACCGGTTTTACCGTAATCCGCTCAGAGTTTGCGCCACTGCTCGATGTCCTCCCGGTAGGTTTCAAGGTGCAGGCGGGCGAGGTTCTCAATAAGTCCCGATGCGCTCATGCCACGCCCGCCGAGACGGCGGACAATCCCGTCCAGTCGGTCACGCACCTCACCGCTGACGAACACGGGTTTGCGGTCGGTTATCTTGGGAACTTGCAGGTAAGCGGTACGGTACTCGTCCAGCGACAGCCTGCGTTGTTTGCTGCTGACACGCTTCTGTGGCACTGCCACATCTTCGGGCGTTCCGCCTGACGGTTCATCCACCGTAGCTGTTTCCGCTTTTTTCGTGACGATCTTGCCGGGTTGCGCCAGCGGTTCCGGATCCAGACCGATATTCCGGTAGAAGTCGTCCATAGACTTCTCACTGCGGGATTCCCTGCGTCCCATTCTTTCCACGATTTCACGAGCCTGCTGCTCACTGATACTTGGTTCTCTTTTCATTGTCATAAAACAGGTTGATTAAGTTATTACTGTGGTCTTGGTCAGTACCTTGACCGATTGTTGCAAGCAAAGTAAGACGTTTTAGTACCGTCAGTCAATAACTTGGATTCGATTAGGCAATATTGTGAGACTTTGCTTTATGGTGATAGAGATATTGGTGAGGACTTCACAGATTTGCCGGATATGAATAACCGGAAGAACAAAGGTGCAATCACAGTCAGGTTTGAATTAAGCCCTTGTTTTTTCTCTTGCCACATTCCTGATTTCCGGAATTAAGAATATAGCCCCAATCTGTGCCAACCTCTACCAACCTGTGCCACATGCTTCCACTTCCGGGAAATCCATTGCCGGATAACAGATTATGTATTCCTTTGCGGCAAAAGAAACAGTAACAATAAAAAGTATGTATATGGAAATCGTATCAATTGAAAGAAAGACCTTTGAGGCGATGGTCGCCAAGTTCGACCGTTTCGTCAGTCGCATGGATGCCATCTGTCAGCGGCACGGAGAGAAGACAATGGACGAGTGGATGGACAATCAGGACGTTTGCCGGATACTCAACATCAGTCCACGCACATTGCAGACGCTTCGGGACAACGGGACGCTGGCTTACTCGCAGATAAACCACAAGACCTACTACCGTCTCGATGATGTACAGCGCATTGTTTCCGTTGTGGAGGACAGGCGCAAAGAAGCAAAGTTCAAAGGAAGAACTATATAAACTTGATGAAATGAACGAAGTAAAATAACAATACCCACTAAATCCAAAGTAACATGAATGAACTGATTAACAAGGACAACGAGTGGATAATCCACTTCATGGGCAGTCTCGACCGTCTTTTGGACAGCTTCGAACATTTGACCGCCAATTACCGCCCGACACTGAACGGTGAACGTTTCTTCACCGACAAGGAGGTGTCGGCACGGTTGAAAGTGAGCCGCCGGACACTTCAGGACTATCGAAACAAAGGACGCATAGCCTATATCCAGTTAGGCGGTAAAATCCTCTACCGTGAATCCGACATCGAAAGGATGCTTGCTGACGGCTACCGCTCCGCCTATCGGCTGACAGGCACATGATTTTCTTGAAAGAGCGCAGTTTGCCGTCTGCCCTATGGTTGCATCAGCAACGGACTTTCGGCAAAAAGAGAAAGGAACGGCTTACGGACGAAGCATCAAAATTCCGCTTCGTCTGTAAGCCGTTCCTCTCTTCTTTCTTCTGATTTCCCATCAGTCGCTTATTTCCGTTGCCGGATGCTTTTCAAGCGTATGGCAGGCAGTGGCAAGGTTTTCGGGCTGAATACACTCCAAAGGAGGAAGATTCTGTTCGAAACGGCTTTGCCGCCCGACCTTGCCGCTGCCATCAAGCCATACGCTACCTTTGCATCCGTGCATCGGGAACGAGAGACTGGCGGAATGAACCTCAACTATACCATCGGTTATTACCTCTGACGCTGGCAACAAACAGTGTAATCGGTGTAGCCTTCTTAATGGTGCTAATTTCATTTATTATAAACCGTCTGAACAAGACACTCTCTTTACTGCATATTCTGAATGCAATGGCGATAATCATTTCAAGGCTGTAAACATCATAACTGATTCCATCCGCTTGCCTGAGATACTTCATTGTATCAAGTTCATTCAGTTCCTTGTTCTTGTAGATGGAACGGATGGCCTTGCGGACGTGGCAGGAAAACACGCCGAACAGGTCGGCTATCTCTTGTTGCGTCATCCATACGGATACGGTCGGCATCGTGACCGCACCCGTTTCACTGATTGTTATTATTCCTCTATTCATTGTCACTTGATTTTAGTTTCATCACTTGATGCACACTCCTTTTTCCAACCGCTGTAATTTCCGCATTTGAACACCCGTGACGGCATACCGTCATCGGGCAACGCATATTTGCCTTTGGTATTTTCAGACAGGGTTTCCAAATCCCTGCTCACTTTGTGGTTGGTTATCTCGGCATATATCTGGGTGGTGCGTATGGAATAATGTCCCATCATCTTGCTGATGGTTTCTATCGGAACCCCGTTGCTCAGGCAGATAAGGGTTGCAAAACTGTGCCTCGCCTGATAGAATGTCAGGTGACATCCCAGACCGCACTGTTCGGCTATGATTTTAAGGCTGCGGCACAGGTTACAGGTCTGCGGGACGTAAAACAATCTTCCGTCCTCGCCTTCCCCTTTGTATTTTTCGATAATGCGGAGAGGTATGTCAAGAAGTTTGATATGGCACTCCGCCTTGGTCTTCTGCCGTGCGATGTGAATCCATTTGGAACCGTCTTCCTTTGTGACGATGTTGTCTTCCGTCAGGTTTGCCAGATCTGCCCTTCCGATGCCTGTGAACACCGAAAAGACAAACAGGTCGCGCGTGTGGCACAGGCGGTAGGTGGGCAGTTTGGCATTGAGCAGCTTTTCAAACTGTTCCCTGTTCAGGTGGCGATGGTTGACAGGCACTTTCTCAATCTTATGCCCTGCAAACGGGTCGCGCTTGAGTATGTGCTTCTTCAACGCCAGCCGTGTCATCTTGTGTAGCAGGATAAGGTAGTCATTGTAGGCAGACACCTTTAACCGCAGTACGGTAGAGAAATAGAACGTGAAGTCGGTCATGAACTTCATCGTCAGTGAGCGTAACGGAATATCCTCCAAATCATACTTGAATTTCAAAAAGTTAAATATATGCTTGCGGGTGGTAAGATAACGGACGTAGGAATGCCTTGTCCGGTCAATGCCCACACGTTTGGCGTATTCCCCGTTATGTTCGTCAAACAGGGACAGCAATGTCTCTTTGACATCGGATTTCCCGGTGACGGCATTCTTGATGATTTCTGCCGAGACGAAGCCATAAGAGTCCACGTTTCTTTTGTAGGCGGCCTTCGCTTTCTCCTCCAAAGCCTCCAATAATGAGTTCAGCCTGTTCAACTCATTTCTTTTTTCGCCGGTGATGTTTCCGGTCTTACGGCCGTCCGTGAATGCCTTGCCCACTTTTGCATCCCATAAGTCAGGCTCTATTTCCAACCCTGTGGAATACTGGCTTATCTTCCCGTCAAGGGTGACCCGTCCCATAATCGGACATCTGCCGTTTTTCTTTATTTTCCGGCGGTTGATATAGAACAACAGTTTGAATGTGCTTCGCATGGCTTACCCCTCCATTATTTTGGTTATGTACTCTCTTTGCTTCATGCTCGGATTGACTTTACGTTGGCTATAATCCTTCAGAATTGGAGACGGGGCAGTGTCAATGCCCGATAAGGTAAACTTGCCCCCGATAATATCGTTCAGACCGTCCATGTCCTTGTCTATTTTATCCTGCGTGACTTTCGCATACCGCTGTGTGGTGGTGATATGCCGATGCCCCATGATTTTACTGACGGTCTCTATCGGAATCCCCTGTGACAGACAGATGATGCTTCCGAAGGTGTGCCTTGCCTGATGGAATGAGATTGGACGGTTGATGCCGCACATCACGGACATCTTTTTCAGGTGTCTGTTCATGCTCTCTTTGGTCAGCATAGGAAGGAGTTTCCCGTCGCTGTCCATATCCTTGTATTTTTCAATGATATTCAGCGGTATCTCCATCAACCGGATACATTCGGGCGTCCCTGTTTTTTGTCTTTCCGTATGAATCCACAGACTGCCGTCATCCGCTCTCACCAGATTGGCGGCTGTCAGGCTCCTCATGTCGCAGTAACAGATACCCGTCCAGCACGAGAACAGGAACATGTCCCTCGTGAAATTACGGTTGGGGGTGTCATAGGTAGTGTTCGCAAACCTGTCAAGCTCGTCTTCTGTCAGATACATCTGTTTGAAAACAGGTTTCTGCGGCGCATAACCTTTGAACGGGCTGAAAGGGACGATGCCGCGGAACACGGCAAGCATCATCACGCTTTTCAGGCGGTTAATATGTCCGAGTATGGTCCTGGGCATGAAACGCCTTGTCGTGCGCATATACATATCAAACGCCTCGATAAAGTTTTCATCCAGCTGCTTGACAGGCATATCCGACACATGGTATCTCTCTTTCAGGAACTCACCGAGTATCCGGCAGGTGTTCCGGTACTGGTAGAACGTGCTTGCCGCCCTATTCACCCCTACACGCAGGGCATAGTCGCTGTTATGCTCCGCATAGAGCTTCATGATGGTATCCTGAGTCTCAGCCAGACCTTGGAACACGTTTCTGACTTCCTCCGCTTTCACGACATCCTTGATATCAGTAAGTTCGTTGAACCGCTTCTGCAACAACAGCAGTACCCGTTCAATCTCCCTGTTTGCCATTGTCGCCGCCTTGCTTTTGCCGGTGCAGCGTTGGGCGGTGGCGTTCCACAACCGCACATCTATTTTGAACTTGCACGCGAATTGCGCGATGGAATTGACCTTTCCCCTGACGGATATTCTGCCCATGAGCGGAGAAAAGCCGTCCTTGTCCTGTACGCTGCGCTTGATGTAGAGCAGCACTTTCATTTCTGTTTTCATGCGTTACTTTTTTGATTGCAATTTTACTCATATCTCGCCTGTTGAACGGTATGAGAATCAGGCAGAACGGCGCAATCAAAACCGGATAGGTTAAATCTGTAGGGTAAAGTAAGATTCCCGGATGGAAATACCTTTTAACTGACAGTTTATCCCCTGATTGACTGCATCTAAATGAAATGAGAACAGGTAATGACTTGGTAGCTGAACAGGTTCGTTATTCTACCTGTTTTTGCTATTTACCCAACTGCGCAAACGAACGCAATTTTGCTGCTTTACAACGAATTGCAGTTCTTTTGCCGGATTCCTCTATTGGTCGCATTGATAGTTTTCTATCTTTTTACCGGTTTGGCGTTCAGTGATGTGAAAGATTTATCACCCGAACACTTGGTAAAAGACAACAAAGGAGAGCTTTGGATAAGGAAGAACCGCCAAAAGACAAAAATCATGTGTAACATTCCTGTGCTACCTGTGGCAGCTTCAATACTTGAAAAGTATAAAAATGTGGCAGAATGTACCGGAAAACTTTTACCTGTATTGTGTAATCAACGCATGAACAGTTATTTGAAGGAGATTGCCGATGTGTGCGGAATTCATAAAAATCTTAGCACACATACGGCCAGACATAGCTATGCCACTTCCGTGTGTCTTGCAAATGGCGTAAGTATGGAAAATGTAGCCAAGATGTTAGGTCATGCAGATACCAGCGTGACAAAACACTACGCACGGGTACTGGATCAGAATATTCTAAAAGATATGCAGAAAGTAAATAACTGTTTATCAGAACTGGCTATATAATAAAGGTAGTAGCTAATATTGAAAAAGGATTGGGAATAATGAATATTACTTTCTCAATCCTTTTCTTTTATTGTAAGTTTTCCAGAACTCAATATGAAGCATTGACAAAGGTAAGTTCCGCATTTAGCCTGTTCAAGTCCGAGCCTTCGGTTTGAATAAAAATCTTCCTCTCCATTTCATTCCGAGCGTATTTTTATCCAAAGACTTGCACAGACTAAATACTTCACTGGAAAAGTCAATGATTCAAATTAAATTCCGAAAAACAATGTTTTGGGCTTGGCAGGTTACTCTTTCCAACTTTCAAAGTAGTGCTTTTGGAGCAGTTTATCAATATCACTCTGACGGTAGATGATTTTACCTTTTATCTGGATAAAGGGGATTAGACCTGTATCTCGCCATTCTTGCAGGGTTCGCAAACTGACATTCAGTTTCTTGGAAACTTCAAGGTTGGAAAGAAAGCGTTCTCCATTCAGGTGGGGCTTGTAATGCTTTACAATGGATTCAATGCCGTTCAGCATCGAATCGAGCGAAGAAATAAATTCTTTGACTTGTGGGGTATCTTTATTTATTAGTTCCATGATTGAAAGATTGTTTTATTGAAATATTGATTTCAAGATAGCTAGATGGCAGACTAGTTGCGCAGATAGTCCCCCAGCGATGAAATGCTAAGTACGTCTTTTGCCGGATCATAATCTATATAGAACCGTTTGGATGTAATGGCAATAAAATATTGGCTACCATCTTGCTGTATCTCATAAGTTGCGGGTAAAGCCTGTTTGGTCGTTTCTGATACATATATAATAGAAAGAAGATAGTCCTTGTCGTTTCGGTAGATGATAACCGTAGGATTCAGATTAATGCTTTCCCATGTACCGACAATGGAAAACAGGTTGAAGAATGGATAATTTTCTTTAGTTCTTTTCATAAGGTGCGATTTGTTTGGGTGATTGATTCTGTGTTTCACTGTCCGCAATAATTCTTTCAATATCGGAAGATTTATAATAAATCTTGCTACCAATTTGAGAATAAGCCAGCCGTCCACTACTTCGGTAATATTGCAGCGTTCGTTTGCTAAAGCCTAACAACAGGCACACTTCCTGGCTATCCAGCCAGTTTTCTACCTTCTGAGTATGAGTACTGCATAAACTCTCTATCCGCTTGGCAAACTCCGTGAACCTTTCGCAGACATACGAAAATGTTCTTTTCTCAATGGTTACTACTTCCATACATTTAATTTTTAATGGTTTATAAAACGTGTTGATTCTATTTCACCAGCAAATGAAAGAAGAATCAAGAGTCGTTTTCAAAACTGTCTGAAAGTGGCATGGTAAAGCTACTAATGTCTAACTTCTAAAGTTATACATAAGAATCTATGGAAGTTAAAATAGTAAACTCACCAGTTCATGAAAAAAATTATGAACTAATTGTTTGAAGCACTATTCAATAAGCGATTCAATTATTTGCTACTACTATAGTGTATCAAAATAGAATCCTGATTATCAGCTTTTACAATATAAAAACAAAATAGGGAATGGGTAGATGGGTAGAAACGAGCGAACTACTTTAGTTTACTGTGGTTTTCCATTGTTTCAAATAACCTTACTACACAGTAAGAACTATTTTTGAATTAATCCAATAGTCCAAGTTTTCGGGCATAATTAATAGCCTCAACAACATTGTCTGTATTCATTTTTTGAAGAATATTTTGTCTGTGATTGTTTACTGTATGAATACTTATCGAAAGACTATCCGATATTTCTTTACTGAACATGCCTTTATTTACCAGTTTCAGTATTTCCACTTCTCGTTTAGTTAACTTTATATTTGTTTCTTCGGTCAAAGGGAAAGGTGTCATTTCTCCTGTTTTATTATTGACAAGCCGAAATTTTATCTCATCCATATCTTTTTGGTCAGGGGATAAATCAACTACCCCTAAAACCAAAAAGGGATTACCAATTTCATCTATTTCTAAAACCTGATGCTGACTAATCACTCTTACATATTTTTTCTTTGCATTTAAAATTCTAAATTCAAAGATATGCTTGTAATCTTTTCTACATTCAATAGGCTGGCTATAGTAAAAGCCAAGTAACCTTTTTTGAATAGTGCTAAAGATCATAAAATCATCAGGATGAATATATTTCTCTAAGTAGTTGTGTTCAATCGAAGGGTCTTTAAGTTTTTCGATGTCGTATCCAAAAAATGTATTGAAATTTGGAGATGTATATAAAAATCTATTATTATATTCTATAAGAAACACACAACTATTGTTCACTCTTGACAATAGCTCTACATACGATTTATATTTTTCTAAGCTCATGAATGTTCCCAAATATGATGATAATTCACTATTGATAATAGCCCTTGACTACTCTACCTTTGCAAAGGTAACTAAATGAAAGGAGAGAATTTATGAAAACTGCAATAATCTACTATTCAAAGCATGGAACAACTGAAAGAGTTGCACATCTTATAGGAGAAAAATTAAGTCCTGAACTAGAATATATATCATTGAAAGAGTTCCATAATCCTGATATTCAAGGTTATGATAGAATTATTCTTGGAACTTCTATTTACGCTGGGTACCCAGGAAGATTAATGAGTAAATTCTGCAATAAGAATCGCGCTCAGTTAGAACAGAAGATTATAGCATTATTTATTTGCGGAATGAACGATACTCAAGAAGTTGAGCAACTTAAAAAAGCTTTCCCCGAATATCTACACTCAAATGCTGTCGCCGAAGCAATCTTAGGTGGTGAGTTTCTGTTTGACAAAATGAATTTCATAGAAAAGTTTATTACGAGAAAGATTAGCAAAGTAGTGTGTTCTGTTTCAAATCTACGATATGATGCAATAACGGTATTTTTAGATAAAATGAATAATATAAGGAAGTGATATATGATGAAAGTCAGTAACAATAAAAGAGATATTTTGATTTTTCGGACTTCTATTACGACCGAATTAGAAATAGAAAGAATAAACATACTATTTGCTCAATACTCGCAGATTCATAAATGGAATGTGGATTTTGAAGATTGGGAAAAAGTATTACGCATAGAGAGCCACGGTATTACAGAAACTGATGTTATAAATATATTGCAAACAATCAATATTTATATATCAGAACTAGAATAGTTTGATTATAAAACATTATCGCAAATAAGCATATTAAATGTAGACAATATATTTATTGGTTTTATTCACCATTTAAAATTATGCTTATGAACAAATTATTAAGAACAGAACTTTTCAACCTTTTGATTGAAAAGTCTAAAGAGGAAGTCAATAACAATGTAATGCAAAATGCCTATGACGAGTTTATCGAAAAAATTAGAGACATAAGTAATGAAAATGATTATTCAACTACTTATCGTATTCTTGTAGCTACCCGTATTGAGATAGCTTCACTTGAAACAATACCTCTTTACGGGCAGGGGGGAAAATGCGCTTAAAAAGCAGTTTCTACAAAAGACATTGGCTATTATCAATTCAGAACTGGAGCTATTGAATCTAAAAATTCAATATCCAGCCCCGTTTCAAAACAAAAAAAATGGTAATCCACAATCGCCACTCTATCTGACAGATGAAACTAACCTTGTTGAAATCATGGAACTGGTTAGCGGATTATTCCTATCCAAGAGAGTGATAAACCATGCCGGAAAAGAAGCACCATTAACAGAAATCGGACGAGCGTTTGAACATCTCTTCAATATCAAATTTGGGGACATCCACAAAAAGCATGAAAGTGTAATTTGTCGGCAAGCCAATAAACGAATCGAATTTTTGGATATACTTCGCAAAGCTATTACTAAAGAAAATCAAAAGAAAGGCTATCTATAAATCAGTAACTTACCAACAAATGTTAGGGGTGTAGTATATCTACTCCCCTAACTTATTTGCACCCATTTGCCGAACTTTGCTTCATCAATCGATTGAGAACAATAATGTTGAACTAAAAATTGAAGCAAAATGTATATAGACAACGAAAATTTCGATAAGTGGATGGAAAGGCTATCGAAAAAACTTGGGGAGATAGGTCAAAACCTGCAATCGCTTATCAATACCGATAAAGTGCTGGATGAAAACGACCGACTGTTAGACAATCAGGATTTAGCTTTCCTGCTGAAAGTATCTTTCCGAACCTTGCAGCGTTATCGGGCAAGTGGAAAACTCCCTTTCTTTATGATTAGTCATAAAACCTATTATCGGGCATCCGACATTCGGGCATTTGTTCAGGAAAATGCCGATTGTAAAACCTATGAGCGATTTAAAAAGGAAAATCAACTCGATAAGCAAACCGATGCAAAAAAGGCGGATTATTCACCCGTTCTGTAAAGTGCCCTCACGCCCCATTTAGCAGAAACCACCTCGCTCTGTGGCTCGGCTCATTTCGCTAAATGAAGCAAGAGGGAACTGGACAAGTCCTGTTCTTCCCTCTTGCCCTACGGGGCAAAGCCTTCGGCTTTAGCGTGTTACAAGAACACGCTGTAATGACACCTATAATATGTATTTTCTTTGCAACGCTTATTATCAGGTATTTATCTATTCAAAATTCTATAAAAAAGTAATTATCATGCCAAACAGCAGTCGAAAAACGATATTCACTACCATTTCCATAGACAAGGAAACGGCAGCTTTGGTAGAGAAGATATGCAAACGCTATTCACTGAAAAAGAGTGAAGTTGTAAAATTGGCTTTCGGGTATATAGATAAGGCACATATCAACCCATCCGAAGCACCTGAATCTGTAAAATCAGAACTAGCGAAAATAAATAAGAGACAAGACGATATTATCCGTTTCATCCGTCACTATGAGGAAGAACAACTGAACCCCATGATACGGACTACAAATTCTATCGCTTTGCGCTTCGATGCTATCGGTAAAACGTTGGAAACTCTCATTCTCTCACAACTTGAAGCCAGTCAGGAGAAACACATAGCCGTACTAAAAAAATTAAGCGAACAATTCTGTAATCATGCTGATGTGATAAACAACCAATCCAAACAGATTAATGTACTCTATCAAATACACGAACGGAATTATAAAAAGCTACTTCACCTAATACAACTCTATTCGGAACTTTCCGCTTGCGGTGTGATGGATAGCAAAAGGAAAGAGAGCCTGAAAGCAGAAATCAACAATCTGATAAATACATAGGATTATGCACATAGATTTTGCACCGCCATCAAACGGAACATATAATAATTCCAGCAGTAGCCGACAGTTAGCTAATTATTTAGAGCATGAGGATTTAGAACGAATGGAAAAGGGCATCTATACCGAAGGCTTTTTCAATCTGGCAGAGGATAATGTCTATAAATCAAAGGTTATAAAAGATATAGATACCAATATAGGGCAACTCCTAAAGACAGATGCTAAGTTTTATGCTATCCATGTCAGCCCATCGGAAAATGAACTCCAGGTGATGGGTAAGGTAATACAGAACAGGAACAAGCCCAAGCTATGAAACGCTATATTCGGGAAGTGTTAATTCCTGAATATGCCAAGAATTTCAATAAAGGACTATCCGAAGCGGATATAAGGTTTTATGGGAAGATCCATTTTGACCGCAATCGTTCGGACAATGAACTGAATATGCATTGCCATTTGATTGTAAGTCGGAAAGACCAAGTGAATAAAAAGAAGTTGTCACCACTTACCAATCATAAGAATACTAAGAATGGAATAGTCAAAGGAGGCTTTGAACGTGTAAGCTTGTTTCAACAAGCAGAACTAGGATTTGATAGACTATTCAATTATACTCGGCCACTAACTGAATCATTCGATTACCACAATACAATAAAGAATAGTAGTATGAATGATAAACTTAAAATGCAGGACTACGAATTACAACAGCCTAAAAAAAGCTTTAGCGATCATAAAAATAGAACAACAGGTCCAAATATATCAGCACAATTACAAATCAGTGTAGCTGTAAATAATCAAAATAAAAATGATTCAAATCAATCAACCTGCCTAAAAGGGTTGTCTTCTTTATTTTCGACTCGCCCATCGGCTACTGATGATTTCCCACTAGGTGAAACACTGCCATCTAAGATGAAGAAAAAACGAAAGTTAAGATTGAAACCATAAAATTAATCTTTTATTATTTGTTCCTACTTATGGTTTTGAAGGAGATAGAAGTCTTACAAGACCAATGTATAAGAATGACCTTCGGCAGTTAAAACAGTCTTGAAGCCACTTAGTCAAAACTAATCCATCAAATTAGTTGCATAGTCGAATTTATTTAATAAATTTGCATTTTATGCTAATTCAAAATGGAAGTAAAGACGATTAACAGGCTAAAATCAGTACTTGCTGAAAAGCAAATAACAAACAAAAGCCTTGCTGAAAAGATGAACTTAAGTACTACTACTGTTTCTCGCTGGTGTACGAATAGAACACAACCGTCGCTTGAAACATTGGTTGAGATTGCGGAAATTTTAAAGATTGATGCAAAAGAATTAATTGTATCAACAAAAAAATGAAATTATGAAATTTACATATAACCCCAGAATAATAAAACAATTAGGGACAGAGCTTATAACTTCTGATAGTATTGCTTTGTCCGAATTGATTAAAAATTCATTTGATGCAAAAGCTCAAAAAGTTGATATTCGCTTCCTTGACTCTATAGATAAGCTGAATAAATCAACGCTAATGAGAGTACTACCTGAGGTAGTCGAACAAGAAATCAGAAAAATGAATAGTAATTTCATCTTAATAGAGGATAACGGAAAAGGAATGGATAAAGCCCGATTGCAAAAAGGTTTCTTTGAGGTTGGTTCTGATATAAAAGAAGAGGAAAAGCAAAATACTTCTGACAATGAAGTAATACTTGGAAACAAAGGAATAGGTCGTTTATCAGCTCAAAGATTAAGTTCTATTTTATTTGTAGAAACAGCATCATTTAATGAAACAGGTATACTTGAATCAAGCTTCGTACGAATTGTTTGGAATGATTTTGTGAAAGATAAAGAAGCTGATGCAAAAGAATGGAAATTTTCTTTGCAAGAAACTATACCATACACTCGTTTGTGGTTAGTTGGAAATAAGGAAAATCCCATTGTATTTGACAAGTTCATCACAACAGTTGTTGAACAAGACAAAGATTTATTTGGCAATCCATATGGTGAAAAACGAAAACATTTAAGAATTGAGGAAGAGTTGCTTTCGACACTTAATTTTTTATACTCTCCTTTCGAACCAAAAGACAAACCTACAGATTTGGCTTTGTCATATAATGAAGAACCTGTTAAAGCTGAATTTAATAAAGATAATCTTGCTATTGCAGAAGCAATTCACAGTTTTTCCATTAATAAAGCCAGCAAAAAGTTATCTTTAAAAATGACTATTCAACCTTGGTTTATACAAAGAGTACACAATAATGAAATCGGAGATAAGCTGTATCAAGATTATAAAAAAGAAGCCGAATTTTATAAAGATTTACAAGAACGGTTTATTGAAAATTACAACAAAAGCCTTGTAGTAGAAATTCCTTTAGAAGATTATTTCAGCCAACATATTAAAGGCAATGTTTCAAAAAAAATGTCAGCTGAAGAGCTAGAAAGAGAAATTTCGAAATCAATAGATCTCTTACTAGAAATATCGCCTGTTGAAGGACGCATATATTCTTTTAAAAGAGATCGAAGAATGCTAGAAATGGCTTATCAATCAGCATTAGCTAACAAATATATAAGTAAAGCAACAAAAATAGATGACATAAAAACTTTTCTCGAAGCATATAATGGCATAAAACTATACAGGAACGGATTTCGTGTAGCTACATTAGGAAACAAAAGTAGTGATTGGCTAAAATTACAACAAAAGAGAACAACTGGTCAACAATTTTACAGGTTCGAATTAGGGAATGCATTAGGTTATGTGCGAATAAATGACCCAAAACAGAAGTATATTTTTGAGACCAGCTCTCGGGAAGATATAACAGACATTCCGCACAAAAAAATTCTTGCGGATTTATTGTATTACATTTTCAATGAACGTTTTTACCAATTAACAAGAAGCGCAGTACTAATAACAAAGGATATTCTGAATAGTGAAGGCTTAATTCCAAAGAGTACGAGAGAAGAAATTTCAAAGGAATCAGAAAATGCGAAAGACCTCTTGAAATCCGCTGAGAAAAATTTCAAAGCTTTCTCAGAAGCGTTTAATGTTATCAGGGAGAATAAAGATTTAGATACTGAAGATAAAATTGATACGGTAAAACAACTACTTGGTTCTGTAGACAAACTCGCACAAGCATTAGGGGGAAGTTTACATAACAGCACTCAAGCGTTGAGGACGGCTGATACTATTCTAATCAAAGCAGAAGAACACCGAAAAAGAATAGAAGTTGAATCATATAATAATTACAAGTTAATGGCAAATGGACTTGTAACAGAAGTGATTACTCACGAATTACATTCTTTACTTCAAGATAAAGACACTTCAGATTATGAGCGTAAAATAGAGAATATACGGAAATACTTATTTGAACAAAAAAATCCGAAACTATATAATGACAATCTAATTCCTGTAAAACAAAGATTAGTGTCAGTATCTAACAAGCTAAATGATCTGAAACAGTTTTATAATTTTTTAGAGAAAACTTTTGTATACAGCGGAAAGGCTGACGATTTTGAAGTACAAAACCTACAAGAGTTCTTAAACTCTCTTGCAATTCGTAATCAATTCCGGCTTACGAAATATAATATAAAGCCAGATTTTGAAAATACGGATGCATCTTTTGTCGTACCTAAAGGGGCATTTACTCATGTTTTTTACAATTTATTTGACAACTCAATCTATTGGATTGGGGAAAGGCAACACAGAGCTATTTATGACAAATACTATGAAAGGAAGCAGTCAGATGAAATAACCGTTCGAGTAAAAGATAGATACACTATACAATATTGGGATTCAGGAACAGGAGTTTTTGATAAATACCAATATACGCTATTTCAACCAATGGAATCAGGTAAAGAGAATGGAAGAGGGATGGGATTGTATATCGTTCGGAAATTTCTTGAATCATTTGATGCAAAAATTGAATTATTGAACGACAAAAATGAGTATGGAAATCGGTATATTTTTGAAATTACTTTGAATGCACAAATTGAAAATGAGTTGGCAAATGGAACGATTGAATAAAATCTTTGAACATTTAAATATATCCTGTGTCGTATTCATAGAAAATGACTTTAACGAAATCTCTATAGATTTAGTACTTGCTAAATATGTAACGTTCTCGAATAAAGCGAAATTACTGGATAAATTTACTCTTCTTGGTCATCAAGATTTTGTTGAAAAGTTAAATCTATTTGATTCTATTTTCAACAAATTACCACATTTACCAGGCATGAAAGACTATCTGCAAAGTGGAATTAGAGGTTATGTCGAAATGTTTAAAGAAAATCTAGGCATTTTGGATATAGTTGACGATATAGAAAGAAATGCAACAGAAGAAATACAAAAGACTTTCTTTAAATATGGTTTTTTGAGCTATCCACAAGCATATAATTCATTTTTTGAGAATATGTTGAGTGGAAGATTGAAACAACCCGTGTTATGTTATAAGATTATTGTAGCAAATGAAATTCCATCATTTAAAGAAGATTTATTATCCGTTATGGATGAAAAGAAAACTTTTGTTTCGATAATTGATAATCAACTACAAGATGCTAATGATGGTAGTGGAGTTTTAATTGCCAAAAGAGACATTAAAGCAATGCTCGACCATGATAGTACCATTACGGGGTATTCTGTTATTTTTACATCACAAAATCCACCAAACGAAGCAGATGAGCTTGAAAATGGATATTATCAAATAGTACTAAAAAGTAATGATAGCATTTTAGATATATCCAAAGCTCTTTCTTTAATTGCTTATACTAAAACTTTTTCTTACTTGCACAAGAAAACTCAAAAAGCTATTGCCGATATTCCTAACATAATAAAAGAACAAAAACATAATATTGCTTATATCGTTGATAAAGCAAATATTGAAGGAATGTTGCCTTATGAAGCAATTCATATATGGTATGAGAATGCTATTAATTATTTAGTAAATAAATCTTACCAAGAAGAAGTTCGCCCTATTTTTACTTCAACAATTGGGCTTTCAAAATTATTCGATAAGGAGTTTTTAGAATCAAATGATAATCCTAGTTTTAATTTTGAAGAAATAGTAGCAAATGAGATATTCGATTTTTCTGTAAATGCCAAACATCTACCAATAGCTCCAGGGGATGTCTTCTGGAAAAATGAGAATGATTTTGTTGTTTTAGTGGGGCAATCCTGTGATTTGGCTATTCGTTCAAATTGTAGACGAGGAGCTTCTATTGCTGAGTTATTAAAGTCCAAATTTGCAACAAAAGAAGAGGTTTTAAAATGCTACTCGCAAATCGCGAAAGGAGTATCCAGTAAGGAGAAAAAACAGCAAGAATTTATTAGAAATAGCATAAATAAAAAAATAAATAGAGGAGAAGACTTCTTGCTATTTAATAAATTTAGGCATAATAATAATTTGGGATATTTAAAAATTGAACATAAAACTAAATCTGTAATATTGGTCGATTTTTCTATATTAGATTTATGCATATATAATAATGATGGAAAATGCAGCATCAATTTAAACGCTCCACTACCTCAACCATTGATACGCTATTTTACAGATGCTAATGTGAATAATTATTCAGCATTACAAGAAAAAATGAGGAGTTTAGCCGAAATAAACAACCCGTTAAAAGATTCTCTAAAAGACAAAACCTGTGAATTATTATCTTATACTAAAGAAGATGATGTTGTAACATTTTCTTTCCAAAGAATTTGCCGTATAAAAGGAAATTTCAATCAACTTATTCATCATAACTATTGGCACTATCGCAGTCGTACAGATTTAAACGAAATAAATCTTACAGAAGAATAATGGACGAAATTTTTGACATATTATCATTGTTTACTGGTGGAGGATTTTTAGATATTGGCTTTTTCAATAACGGCTTTCAAGTAAAAGAAGCTGTAGAAATAGAAGAAGCGTTTATTTATGGTCATAACGCTGGACTTAATAGTTATTTCCAACACTCGGATAATTATTATATAAAAAACAGATTGGTTACTCATATACCTATTGATAGAAAAACAGATGCATCTGATGAAAATGAAATCAATCGATTGGGAATAAAACATCATAATATAGCTGGTATTATAGGAGGTCCACCTTGCCAAGACTATTCAACAGGAGGAAAAAATGCAGGTGCAACAGGGAAAAGAGGTAAACTGATATTTAGTTATTACCAGATAGTGGAACATGTTATGCCTAAATTCATTTTTTTTGAAAATGTAACAGGCTTGGTTAATACTAAAACACATAAAGAGGAAGGATTTGATTTGCTAGTCACTCGCCTAAAAGAACTTGGATATGAAATTTGGTATGATATACTAAATTCTTTAGAGTATGGCTTACCACAAGACCGCCCAAGGGTAGTTTTAGTAGGATTTAGAAATGATATTGTAGAAACATTAAAAAATGCGGGGTTCTTACTTGAAAAAAACAACAAGAAACTTAAAACAGAAATGGCAGATAATTTCATTTTTAGATGGCCTATTCCTAAATTTGTCGAACCGAAGAAACATAAATGGCCAACAAAATGGGCATTTGGTTCAAAAGTAAAACAAAAAGAGATTAATGCATTGCCTAAGGAATATATAAAAATGACTATAATTGGAGCATTTGAGGGACTTACCAAAAACACTCCAAATCAAAATGAATACTTTAGACCAAAGTCGGGTCGTTTTCAACTAATAGAAGAGGGTGATACTAATCGAAAATCATTTAAACGTTTACATAGGTATCGATATAGCCCAACTGTAGCATATGGGAATAATGAGGTGCATTTGCATCCTACAGAACCACGTCGTTTAACTGTGAGGGAAGCTTTGCGCCTTCAAACTGTTCCAGATACATATGTGCTACCTGGAAATATGACTTTAACAGCTAAATTTAAAATGATAAGTAATGGTGTGCCGACTAAAAAAGCAGAACTAATTGCAAAAGAAATTAGACGGACATTATTAAATTATGAAACTATTATTCAAAATGGCACTTTATAATACATATGCTGATGCTGCAAACACAGCTGTTCGTGCTTTTCTCACAGAGATAGGGGAATACTATTGGGGCAAAAATTTTAACACAAGCTCTGGTAAGGCCAAAAAGGATTGGGAAACAATTAGAGACCAAATATTCTCCGGAGAGTGTGCATATTGTGGTAAATCTGACTCAAAGTTACAGATGGAGCATTTAATAATGTTCAATCGAACAGAATTTGGATTACACCATCCTGGCAATATTGTCCCTTCTTGTAAAGAATGTAATTCCCGAAGTAAGAAAATGGACGGAACATATAATACCTGGGAAGAGCATCTTTCATTTATATGTGAGAAGAATGATCAAAAAGAAGAATTTTACTATCGATGGAACAAAATAAAAAAACATATAAGTGAAGGTGTTTACAAATATCCAAAACTCAGTTCGGAAGAAGAGAAAGCTATACAAATCATAGCAAATAATTTGTATGATTGTATAAAAAAAGAATTTAGCAATGCAATAAAACTTTACGAAGAATTAGGTAAAGCATTCACTGGAAAACAAGAAGACAAATGACTGATATTTGGGATAAAAGGAAACGTAGTGATGTAATGTCTAAAATCCGTTCGAAGAATACTAGGCCGGAAAAATTGTTACGCTCTCTCTTATTTAAAGAAGGATTTAGATTTAGAATTCACGACAGGAAATTACCTGGAAAGCCTGATATTGTTTTAAAAAAATACAAAACTGTTATTTTTGTTCATGGATGTTTTTGGCATTATCACGAAAGTTGTAATGAAGGACGTATTCCAGATACAAACTCAATTTTTTGGAAAGAAAAACTTTCCAAAAATATAGAACGTGACAAGCAACACCAAAGAAGCTTAAAAGAAATAGGTTGGAATGTTATTATTGTTTGGGAATGTGAACTGGAAAATTTGAAGCAGCGTACTGACACTTTACAAAGAATTATTCAAGATATGAAGCAATGGAACAAAACTTTTTAAATGAAGCCTACAATAAGACTGAAGAATCTGTTTTTACATTACTTGCTTTGGCAACGCAGATATCACAATCATATGATTCTATATTTGACAATGAAGATACTATTAATTCAGATTTCTCAATATCCAAAAACTACTCTTATCATAAACTAATAAACAATACTATTTATGATGCTTTAGCATCTCAAATAATAATAAAATCAGTAGCTTTTATTGATGAGTGGAATAGTTATTTTGGAATAAAGACAGAAAAAAAGGACTACGATAAAATAATACATGTCAAAAAACTCGCAAAACCAGCCTATGCGTGTTTAATGGAGTGGAAAGAGCTTTATGATTATAGAAATCAGGCTTTAGCACATAATCACAGGGATAAGAACAAACGAAACATATACTTAATCGGTAAAAAATTCAACAACGCACCTCAAACAGAAGGTGAAATTCTACTACTTTCATTTTGCATATACAAGATGGCAGAAATAATTTCTAAGTTTTTTCAAGAAGAGACTGTGAAAGTCATTCAGATTATAGAACAGACAATTATAGGCAAAAGTGCTGAACAATATGCTGAAACTTCTTTTTCAAAAGATTGTAGAAGTAAAATTAGATACGTAGATGAACAGATTGCTAAAGTACTCAATAATCAGTAAGCGTCTTATGAGATTTCACCTTCTATCTTCTAAATAAATTTATTATTCAAGACATATCAATGTTTATGTCATTTTCCAAATTCTAATTTATATTTTAGAGAAAAGGGTTATCTTTGCACTCAGTATTCTCCATGAGCAAACTACCGCAAAAGCACGTAGCAAATCAGTGGGTTAAATCATGGGATATGCTTGAAACTAAAAATATAAAGTTTTAAATATCAGCGTGGTAACTCCTAAAAGAGAATCCCAGGCGGATCACCAAGAAGCTGGAAAAACCAGACAATAAAAAGACAACTCCTACAATATCAAGGTATTGTAGGAGTTTTTCCTTGTATAATGTCCGTGACCTAAGACACGAAATAGTCACAATTATCACATACTATCCTAAACAATTTACGGAAAATATATTGATTCCCATTTCAAATCATCATATGTTATCTTTAAGAAACCCACACGGAATAGATATAACCTTCATTTTCTCAATAATATTATCTATTAGCCCAATGAAATGCTCTTCATCTTGATAGACGGAAACAATAAAACGTCCTCCCTCATCAATACTCTTGTAACCAATCTGTTTATACCATTCTATTTTATCGGCCATCTTTTCACCGTATTCCAGATCATCTGTCATTCCAAAATGTTCCCAGTGAAAGACAGTCCGAGTTTCTTTATTATATACGGTAAAGTCAGGGTATCGTTCTTTACCAGCAGCAACTAAAAGACGTTCATAATAAACATCGAATATCTCTACCGCCAATAACCGATTCATTATATTAAGTTCTTGTATAGATCGGACCATTGTTCCATTGGCTGCCCGATATTTTTTATTTCCTCTAAAGAACTGGCTTTTATCCGGATGCGAACTGGCAATATTCTTATTTTCTGACGTCGTTTTTTTAGAGTAAACTCTTAATGGAGGAAAGAAGTACCATTGATAAAAACTTTTATTAGAGGTGTCAACCTTCACATTCTTGATAATTTGAGTTAATACTCCCCGGTCGTGCATCCTACGCATAAAACCATTAAATTCTTTAGCTGATGCGAAATGTTGTCTAAAATCATCTTTATGTTTCAAAAACTCATATATATCTGTACTTCTTACTGTTTTCGTATTGACCGTCATAGCAAAATACTCTCCAATGTACTTGTTAATGGTCATTAGTAAACTATATTCTTTCGGAAGTGATTCCATTTTCAATAGATTAAGTTTTATATTTTAATTATTGGTATCTATAATTTCGATCTTTACTTGTTGTGCTGTTTTTCATACAAATCCAAATCAAGAATACCCTTCTATTTATCATTTAATCTCTATTCTAAATACGATTAATCTTTTCTCGGATTTTTCAACTCAGTTTACAAATATATCTAAAATTGATTAAAAATCAATGCCCAATTCCAAATAGGTTGATACCATTTCTTTTCTATTTCTGTAATAACCAGATACACAGACTTTTTCAAGGCATCATCATTTGGGAATGATAGCTTGTTTTTGGTGTACTTTCTAATTTTTCCGTTCAGATTCTCAATGAGATTCGTTGTATATATGATCTTTCTAATTTCAACCGGGAAGTCAAAGAATACGGTGAGTTCTTCCCAATTATTTCTCCATGAGCGTATCGCATATGGATATTTAGTCCCCCATTTTTGCTCAAAGTTCTCCAACTCCATCTTTGCGGCTTCTTTAGTAGGTGCATTATAGATATTCTTTAAATCAGAAGTAAACTCCTTTTTTTCTTTCCAGACCACATACCGACAGGAGTTTCTTATTTGATGCACTACGCATATTTGAGTGGTAGATGTTGGAAACACACTCTTGATAGTTTCTGTAAATCCATTCAGATTATCAGTAACCGTAATCAGTATATCTTCTACACCACGAGCTTTGAGATCCGTTAAAACGCCCATCCAGAAGGCAGCGCTCTCATTTTTACCAACCCACATACCCAATACCTCTTTCAAGCCTTCCTTATTTAGACCTACACATAAATAAATGGTCTTGTTGATGACCTTACCATTTTCCCTGACTTTAAATACGATACCATCCATCCAGACAATCATATATAAGCTCTCCAAAGGACGATTCTGCCACTCTGAAGCAGCCTGGCTGACTTTATTGGTAATAATAGAGATAGCGGAGGTGGAAAGATTGATACCGTATATTTCTTGCATTTCTGACTCAATGTCAGATACGCTCATGCCTTTGGCATAAAGAGAGATTACAAGACGTTCAATAGACAAGCCACGGGATTGATGCTTAGGGACTACAACTGGCTCAAATTCACTTTTTCTATCACGAGGAACCTGAATAACAGATTCTCCCATCTCTGTTTGAATCTGCTTCTTATAACTACCATTGCGGGAGTTGCCACTATGATCGCCTTGATTGGAGTGTTTCTCATAACCTAAGTGGTTATCAAGTTCAGCTTCCAACATTTGCTCATAGACACGAGTATGAAGCTCTTTCATGAAAGCGGTAACATCTTCACCTGTCTTAAACTGAGACAGGAACTCTTTACTTAAAAATTCTTTGGGGATGTCCATAAAATCTGCTTTTTTACAAAGTTAATATATAAATAAAAAAACTACGAGAAGAATCCCGTAGTTTTCTATTTACACAATATTATGGAGAGTCCCGATTATTCATTTCTTCTGAGAAGGATGCGGTTGAAAAGTTATATCAACTGCATCCTTCTCAGAAGAGTAACAGACCAGTATCAACGCATCCACACGCTCTCTATTTCAACCACATACATTTTGTGAAAACCGCCATGTGCACCTCCATACCATTTATCAATCAGTTTCTTATCAAAGAAATTTTCGGGATCAATAGCATCCGCATAGAGCTTTTTACATTCTAAACTCAGACGGGACTGTTCAAAAAACACATTTCCTTGCTCTGTAAACAACGGCTTCAATCCGGTTTCTTTCACTTTATCTACTTCTCTACCTGACTTTGATCCGCAAACGGCATGAATCTTTTTATTTTCTTCTCCCAGAAAAGAGAGGGTGAGATAATCGCCTTTCTCAATAAACTCATACGTATATCGTTCGGGGCGAACAAAGACAAAAGCTACCGGTTTATTCCAAAGCCAACCAATACCTCCCCAACTGGCAGTCATGGTATTAAAACCATCTTTGTTACCGGCTGTCACCAACATCCACTCTTTGCCAATGGCTTCAAAAAAATTCTCCGAAAGCTCTTTTATTTCTACCTTTTTCATTGCTATTTCTATTTGTGCTTCCCGCACAAGGAGGTGCGACAAGCGATGTTCTTTATAAAAATAATAATACAATACTTACTTCTGCCTTTTCAACTTTACAACCTCTCCAAGTGCAGGAATAACCACATTGACCTTCCGTTTTTTTGCCTCAGCAGCAAATACCTGAGGAGGATCATGAAGTGGCTCGTCTGATAAATCGAATGTTCCGTAATGCATCGGGATAGTCAATCCGGCCTGCATCTCTTGTGAAGCCGTCAATGCTTCATGAGGGGAAATATGATTGGGACGCATAAACCAACGGGGCTTGTAAGCACCAATCCCCACTAAGGCATAATCGGGAGCACCGAAAAGTTCCGGTATCTCCGAAAAATGTTGTGAATATCCGGTATCACCACTATAATAAACAGACATACCATCTCCCTGAATCATAAATGCACCCCAAAGGCGCTGTCCGCCATCACGCACCGAACGTTTGCTCCAATGCTGGGCAGGCAGAAAAGTGATTTTCAATCCTTCATCCATTATCTGCTGATACCATCCGGCCTCTACCATTTCAATCTCCGGAAACCAGCTTTTTATCAGCTCCCCGGTACCCAAGCCACAGAAAAGTTTCATCTGAGGATTGCTCTTTAATAGACAACCGACACTCTGTTTATCCAAATGATCAAAATGATCGTGACTAATCAACAGATAATCAATTCCGGTAAAAATGTCCGTATTGGCAGGAAACTGACTTCTTCGACGTACAAAAGGAATACTCCCGAATACCGGGTCAAACATGATACGTTTCCCTGCCAGTTGCAGAAAAAAAGAATTATGCCCAAGCCATATCAATGAGTTTCCCGTAACTGCATCCAATGAACGAAGATAGTTTACTCTCGGTTCCCACTTAACGGTACGTTTCTCTTTCCGTTGCGGATTGGGAGACAAACGCCATTTCAACACACTGCCCATTCCGGGCCGAAAACGATGCTGCCGATTGAAGAACCGTCCTTTTACCATTGGATTTCCCCTCCAATAGGGGTTTATAGTGGCCAGACGCTCGTTACGTCTGAAACATATATGCTCACCCATATTTCTCTAAACCAAATAAGATATCACAAACTTAAATAAAAATCATTGACTTACAAATAGAACAAACAAAAAAATGTGCCCCGGACACACTAAACGGGGCACATTTTATAAAACTAACTAAATATTTAACAAATGCTTAGATTGAATGGATGCCATAAAGCGGAAATTGCCATCCCAAAGCAGAGAGATTTACCAGGAAAATAACCAGTCCGAGTATCCAGAGAACCAGTAAAGACCACTTCAGACCAGTTGCCATCGGTGGCCAACGGAATATCTGCCGAAGGATCGTATAAACGATACACGCCAACGGGATACCCATCAAAACCACACCTGCCAGACTGCCTGCCACCGTCATAAACGGAGAGATAGATGCCAAAGGTGCCCAGTCGACTGCTGGAAGCATTTCATACAGAACGGCTCCCCCACCAATGGCTGCCGCAATGGCAGCAATAACCAATGCCACAAAGACAATAGCAAGTACAAACAACACCGGACTGAAAACAATGGCCAACACTACCAGACAGGCTTTCAAAAAGAATCCTGCAACCGCAACAAACGCATCTCCCAGTTTTTGAAGAAAGGTACGCGGTTTATCTGAATGCATATAACTATTCACACCATTGGCTACTTTTTCAAAACCATCGGTCACTGTCTTTCCTATATTCTCAACAGTTACCGCTTCGCCACGCATACTAAGCTTCTCTGCCGCAGTACGGGCCTCCGGAATAACAAGCCAGCAAATGATATATACAGGAATTAATGTGCCATATCCACAAATAAGAATGACCAGTGCCAACAGGCGTAACAGGGTCGGATCCCATCCCAGATAGGCAGCCAGTCCACTCAATACTCCACCCAGTAACTTATCATCCGGATTACGATACAACCGGCGCCGGGTAGTATAGGTATAAGAAGCAGAATTATTTGTTGAAGTTTTCTTTTCTTCTTCATCGGTAGTTCCGAAATCCTCAGGCTTTCCCACACGAGCAATCACTTCTTCTACATCAGCAAGCATAATCACCTGCGAACCTGCATTCAGCTTTTCTAAAAACAGTTCCGAAATACGGTTCTCAATATCATCTACTATTTCTTCGGCACCCTCTTGCTTACGAAAATGAAGTTTGAGGTTGCACAAATAGTTGTCCAGCAATCGGTAAGCATCCTCATCTATATGGAAGACAGTTCCACCTAAATTTACAGTCAATGTCTTTTTCATTGTTATTTCTTTTTAATCGGATTATCTGTTAGCTATATGATTCACAGTTTCATTAAGTTCTTTCCAGGAAGTTTCCAGCTCTCCGAGAAATCCCTCTCCTTTTTCTGTCAGTTTATAATATTTGCGTGGAGGTCCTTGTGTAGATTCTATCCATTCGTAACTTAGTAAATCATCATTCTTCAACCGGGTAAGCAATGGATACAATGTACCCTCCACTACAATCAGCCGGGCTTCTTTCAACTTCTGGATAATGTCCGAAGCATAAGCAGGCTCTTTATGCAATAACAGCATGATGCAGTACTCCAACATCCCTTTCCGCATCTGCGACTTTACATTATCTACATTCATAAGCTTCTTTTTTAGTTTGACGAAACAAATATATGCATTACTTTAGTACTATGCAATGCAAAGTACTATAAATTAATAATAATTAAGCCATTAACAGTTGTACACCTTATTATATATTCGTTCATCCCAAAGTACGTATTTAAGCCTCTGTTAAAATACTATTTAAGTCTGTCTTAAAATAGATATTAACTCACATTTAAATACGTACTTTTGCAATCATACTTATTTATCTCTTATATTTGCGTTTTATAAAACCAAAATACAATACATATATGTTTACTATCAGAAAAGCTACAACAGCAGATTGTGGGTTGATCCACGACATGGCTTCCATCGTATTCCCCGCCACTTATAAAGAGATCATTTCAGCAGAACAAATGGAGTTCATGATGGACTGGATGTACTCTCACGATAATATCCGCAAGCAAATGGAAGAAGAAGGACACGTCTACTTCATTGCCTACAAGGGAGAAGAACCTTGTGGATACGTATCTGTACAGCCTCAGGAGGAAAATATATTTCATTTACAAAAGATATACGTGCTCCCCTCTTTTCAAGGACAGCATTTAGGTAGCTTTCTTTTCCGTGAAGCGATAAAATACATTAAGGAAGTACATCCCGCCCCTTGCCTGATGGAACTGAATGTAAACCGCAGCAACAAAGCATTGCAATTTTATGAACGGATGGGAATGAGAAAGCTGCGTGAAGGAGATTTCCCGATTGGAAACGGATATTATATGAATGATTACATCATGGGATTGGAAATATAACAAGACTAACCGCCCAATAACAAGATATGAAATGCCCCTTTACATTATTTATTATGCATGATAACAATATATGTAAAGGGGCATTTGCTCTAACGTAAAGTAAAACTTGAGAGAGGATTATTTTTTAATGAATTTCTTTATGCTTGTCTTGCCATCTTTTGTAGCAACCTTAACCAGATAAATTCCCTTATTAAGAGAAGCTATTGACAGATTATTCACGTCTCTTTGTTCCATCACAGGAGTGCCCGAAATGGCATAAACTGTTATGTCGGATATTTCTTTAGAAACAACTTCAGAATCGGTAATATAAAAATCAGAAGTCAGATTTTCCCGGGTAATTCCGGTAATAGCACCATTCAAACTAAAATAAGAAGAGCCAATACCTTTTATAGTAGCAGGAGTGGTAGTGATTGCTTTCTTATCATAATCAACGGTTAACGCTGTTGCAGTCAACGGCATGGTATAAAGCTCGGTAGCCGGATTTGCAAGAGCATACACATTTACTTTATAGCTCAGACTATTAGTTATGGTAAACTTACCGGTTGTAGCTCTCAACCGGACTGACTTAAATGAGAAAGCTTTATTTGTATATGATCCGCTAATCAGACAATCTTTCAATGTATATTTGGAAGAAGCATTTGCTGCAAAATTAATGATATCTTTACTACCAG
The DNA here is from genome assembly GCF_964240755.1 of Bacteroides sp. HPS0048. Lineage (NCBI taxonomy): Bacteria > Pseudomonadati > Bacteroidota > Bacteroidia > Bacteroidales > Bacteroidaceae > Bacteroides > Bacteroides sp. HPS0048. Next base: position 231,391 of record NZ_CAXSVC010000004.1, read on the forward strand.
CAAATCCGGCATCAGCATCACCACAATCTATAAAGCTAACTTTCTCCATAGAAAAATCAATCGGAGTGGTTGCATCATTAGAATAATAACCACCACCCTGACATCTGTAAAAAGTAACATTATAAAAAGTAGCTTTACTAACTTTTGCTTTTTGAAGCATTATAGCTGCATTGGCAGGATTACCGGTATTCAAGTCATGTACTACAGTATTCTTAACAGAGATCGTTGGAATTTCTGTTTCTCCCAATGCTTTAAGGAAACAGATTGTATAATCATAAACTTCGCAATCTTCAACTGTCAAAGAAGATACTTTAGCAACATTAGCCGGAATATTCACTAATATCTTAGAAGGAGTCTTTTCTTCCGATGAACAAAATGCAATAATCCCCTTTATAGAGAAATTAATATCACTTTCTATGGAAAACAGTACATTATCCATTTTGACTCTTCCGCTTTTTGCTGATATATTCACATCTTTAGTCAACGTAATACTACTCAATGTAGCATTTTCCAGGTCAGCAGCAACCACAACATCACCCCCTGCCTCTACTGCAGTTTTAAAATCGGCAAATGTAGAAACTTCAACAGCATTCAATCTCAAACCACCTATTAATAACAGGCAAAGAATAAAAGTAATCTTTTGTTTCATAATCATTATATTTTAGTTTAGTTATTAATATGCTCCCTTCATACAATGTGAAGGGAGCCCCTGTATATTTATCTTTTAATGCAACGAACAGACATGCCGAACACTTTACCCAAAGGTCCTTGGGTACTATTATCCGTATTATAAGCTGCTCTCATTACATAGACGCTATTTCTACTAAACGGATCTTCTCCCGAATATTCAGTAGTACTCCAGAAGTAGGCTTCATAGCCAAATCTGTCAAATGAATAGGTAAAGTCTGAAGTATCCAACGTTCTCCAGCCTGCCGGTTGCATAGAAAAGCCGGTCAGATTATTGGGTGTAACACTTGTAGAAGCCTGCCAGTACCCATCAGTTGCTTTTAAATAAGCAGTACATTTAATGGCTTTAGTAGGATCGGCACCCGGAACAATATAAGTTTTCAGAGATAAGAAATCCTGCTGAGTAGGTATATCCCATCCTTCTGGGGCAAGTTTATTGCTGTTTACAACTGCATTCCAATTATACAAAGCTCCAAATACCTCTTTGTAATTCGTCGGATCATTGTTTACATAACAGAAAGCTCCCTCCGTATCATTTTTCCAATCCGCGCCACTCGTTATTTTATTAATCGGAGATCCATTGCTATATCTTTCGCATTTAAAATTATCTGCAATCCAATACTGGGTACCAATTTTAACAACACGATATTTGTTATAATCTAAATCAACCAATATATCTGCCTTAGCACTCGTGTTTCTCTGTAGTTTAGAAGCAGAAGTCGCTACCAGCTTATCTTTTTCAAGATATACTTTTTGTAAAGGACTTCCAGCTGTTCCAGCTGTATAAGTACAACTGTTTTTAGCAATATCCCACACTACATTGCCACCGTCTTTCACAGCAAGCCCCTTAGTCAAGTCAGTCTTTCCGGAAACAACCGGATATACCACAACCATTTGTTCGGAGACAGTACTTGTTTTAATAAACTCTTTGCATACCTCAGCAATCTGTACATCACCATACATTATTTTCTGTACGTAGCTGGCCGAAAAATCAGCAGGTACATCAATAGCATATGCCATACCCGTATTACTCTGGGTTACAGTGATATCCTTGCTCAAAGAGCCGGCTTTGACAGTAATAACAGCAGATCTGGGTTCACCATCCGTATATTCATCTGCCGAAACGGATAATACATCTCCATTGCGAGATACATTACACCACGTTTTATCAACATTGTAAGTCCATGAATCTGTATTCGTCGTTATGGTTACATTCACAGCTTCTCCACTGGCATCCAGTTCCACTTTATCCGGCACAAATGATAATGCTTCATTGGCAGCTGCTTGCTCCACCACAATATTTTTTGTGATATTACCTGCATATACGGTGACCGTTGTCGTACGTGGCTGCACTTTCAAATTATCATCCACCTCAATAATCAGCAAAGCACCTTCAAACCTCAAACTGCACCAGTCATCTTTTTCCGGACGTACCGCTTTCCAGGTAGCCTGATTAGTACTTACAGTTATTATTTCTTCATCAGCCGGAGCTGTAAAGTTCACTGTTTCTTTCGAAACAGACAGTGAAGGTTCGTCCTCCTTCGAACAACTAACGAATGAGACAAGCAGTAACAGCATTACGCCTACCCATTTAAATTCCTTTTTCATAAAATTCTCATTTAGTTTATATCTGTAATTTATTTGTTCACTTTCTCAAACTCCATCCAAACCCAGTTCTTCTTAGTGTTTACCAGATAGAGTTTATTGTCCTTCAATACCACAGAGTGTCCGGTTGAATCAAAAAAGTAAGAGTACATCTGAATACCAATGATATTATCGTAGATATTGATTACCTCATCTCCGATCCACCCTTCCGGTTCATCCTTCCCATATCTCACAAAGACAGCAATGTCATCTCTCTGCTTTTTTATCTCTTTGGCCAATACAGTTTGAGGTGCATCTTTACCATCAATACTAAGCAATACGGAGAAACCGGTTTTACCGTCTACATCCATAGTCAGCTGGGCACCGGCATAGTTCGGATATTTATATTTGTATAATTCAACCCAACCCTGAACATCATAACTTCCTCCAATCAGCCTGTAAGTGTTTCCGGCAGCCTGTTGTAAAGTAGGATATACAATTAATGGAGTTTTGGACGTCATCAATGTATCCGTATTCTCGGCTACAAACCTGGCCTTGGCATTGTTCCATACAAAATGCTGAATACTCTTACTATTGACCGTCACCGGAGCAGTTAAATCAAATCCTGTATCTGTAAAGGTGAAAGCAGCAGATGATGTCTTTACCGTTTCTCCCTGCATTTCCTTAAATACCAGTTCTTTCTTATCATCTGATAGCGTCACATCTGCCGTAGCTGCCGTAGGAGACTTCAGACAATGAAAAAATGAATTATTAGAGATCGAGGCAATATCCATTTCACGGATAAGGCGAATCTTATGTTGTTCTCCCGCACCTACTTTCTTAAATACCACCCGGTCCTGATTTTTACGTCCTTTGCAAACCAGAGAGTCCTGCGTCAATTCCATAATAATAAACTCAAAGTCACCTTTATACCCCTCACCCAAAGGAGTAGTAGAAGGATCGGCATAAGTATGAATCACCGAATAGGTATCAAATGACAGCATCGGTCCTTCACCCGAATTGAGGTTATAGGTGGTAGTAGATTCATCTTCATAGTTGGACCACATATAAACCCTGTCTTTACCCGTAAACTTCATGATGAAGCTAACGTAAGAAACAGCATTAGCCGGTTGGTAATCCAGTCGCCAGCCATTAGGAGCTGTTTGCAGTATATCATCGCATTGCTTTAAGAAAGTCTTCATTCTTTCACTTGCCGATTGTGCAAACACATCATCCACCTCATTTTTGCATGAAGTGAAGAATAGAGCCATGAAAGATAGCATCCATATTCCTCTATTCAGATATTTAGTCAATTTTCTCATAATTCCTAATAGTCTCCTAATACCACATTCTTTATTACTTCATCCATTTTCGCCTGAAAATGATACAAATCAATGTCCCATACATCCTTTAGATACCCCACCACAATTGCCTCCTTTTTGCGTAAAGCAGAGCGGGCATCTTCACTTTTGATCGTATTGATCATTATATCCCAGTCTCTTTTATTATTTGTCAGCATAGTAGCTATCATTTCCACAAAGTCTTCATCGGGTGCAGACATGGCATAATTTGTTATAAACCCTCTTTCCTGAGCATATTCATTGGAACGCAGGTACCAACTGGAAGAATATCCGGTCGTTATAGTACGATAATCCCGGCTATAAGCCACTTGCTGATGCATTATATGGGCAAATTCATGGTGCATCACATGAATAAACCTCTTCAACTTCGTGACATTCTGCGGACTAAAGCTATTTATTTCGTACAATACCATTTTACGCCCTCCCTCTGCAGTACCTTGTGTTACCGTTTCGTCGGGATTGTAACTTGCACTTCCTATCAATAATATTTGTTTCGGTATCAACCCTTTAAGAAAATTGCTGCCTGCTTCTTCCACATAAGGATCAACCCAGACCGTTTTTAAAATTTCAAGGAAAGGTTCTACCTTCTCTTCCTCCGGTGGAACCAGATTCTTGGCAACATCCGTTTCACTATCTTTCCAGCGATAAATCACTTCGACATTGTAGGGTTTCGTATAATTTTTATAGATATACAAATCCGTAGGAGTCAAATCTTTGAGATTGAACTCAGGAATTTCAATACCTGATTCTCCCAAATCTTCCGAGCATGAGTGAAACAGTCCCACACTCAATGCACAAACCAATAGTAACAATACTCTTTTCATAATCATACGTATTTATCTGGGATTAGGTGTTAAACCATAGGCAATAGCATCACTCGGTACCTGAACGGCTCTACGAAGATCGCGTTTGACCAACACATCCTTTTGACTGGGCATGCCATATGGATAATGAACGATTTCTATACCAAACCGCTTCACATCAAACCACCGCATGCCTTCCATCACAAACTCCACCCGGCGAAGTTCTACGGCACATTGCACAAATGCTGCCTGCTCCGTATCCATCTCATAGAAAGGAGTCAGTGGGGTATAATCCGCATAGAACTTTGTTATATCTTCGGCTTTTACGTTTTTAGAAACATCATAAGACAAAGTCCGTTTGCTATAAAAAGCATTGATGTCTGCCAAAGCTTCCGTATACCTTTTCTTCATGGCATAAGCCTCTATACGGTTAAGCAGCACTTCATCTTTAGTAAGAATGGGAATCATGGCATACAAATAACCAGTCGTTGCATTGATGCCTATCTGTTGGAAATACTCCTTCCATTTGAGCATGGTAATCGGATCACCTTTATCTGCCTGCCACTTCTCAAGTACATACGCCCAGGGCAAGCCAATCGCATTTACCTTGGCACTACGAAACAGCTTCGACTCCAAAGAACTGTTAAAGCCATATCTATAAAACTCCTGGTAACGGGCAATCTTTGTCAAAGATGAAGCTAACAGTAAAATAGAGGGCTGCTCGGCAGATGTATACTCTTTCTCACGAACGGAAGTAGACAGTTGTCCATGAGTGATCCAGTCACGCAACTGAGAAGCAACATCTCCTGTACCAAAAACAGCATTAGCATGTTCGATCACCTTGTCCCAATCACCTTTATACAGATAGAAACGACTGGCAAAAGCATGTGCGGCAGCCTTCGTAAAGTGGTATTTAGGAACGGTATAAGTGTGATCCTGGATCAGAGAAAGCCCTTCTTTCAAATCCTGTTCTATCAATTCGTACACTTTTGCTACACTCTCCCTCTTGTAGTCTTTCAACACTACAGTCTCGGGTTCAGTAACGTATGGAACACCCAAATCTTTATCGGCTGTTGCCGGATCATAATGTTGAGCAAAAATATTCACCAGCATAAAATGGCAATAAGCCCTTGCCACCAAAGCTTCACCACGCTGGGCCTGCGTATCCATTCCACCCAGTTTATCCAAAGCTTCCAAAGCATGATTGGCAGCAGCAATTGCTTCATAACATGAACTCCAATAGCCTGTAGGGGAATCCTGTAAGGTATACGAAACATCTTTCCACTTAAAAGACTCCTCAACAGCCCTGTCCGACTGAATGGCCACTCCTTTATCTTCGGCGTTGTCACTCATGGCCTCACAGAATTCAACATAAGCTCGGTTAGGATATGCCGAGACCAATAGTTCGGATATAGTTTTGGCATTATCCAGTTCTGTTCTATTATCAGGCACTTTATCCAGGAAATCATTGCATCCGGACAAAAGAACCGCAGCTGAGATAAATATATAATATCGTACTTTCATATCTTGATTTTATCATGGTTAGAAACTTGTTCGCACAGACAAAGTAAATTGTCTCGGAGTAGGCATTGCCACACCACCCGAACGGAAAAATTCAGGATCCTGTCCGTTTAACTTTTTATCAGAATAAATCAGCCACAGGTTGGAAGCAACGCAACGTAACTGCAAATTATTCATCCCGACCGCTTTCATCCAGTTTCCTTTGAAATCATAAGAAAGAGAAATTTCTTTCAAACGAATAAAGGCACCGTTGGCAACCCGCGCATCCGAGTAATTATAAGCGTTATAAGCCACATTGAGATTCTCTATATTAGAGACTTGCCTTTTTGAAGGAATACCCGGTACGTCGGTATATTTCTCATTTCCAGCCTGCATCCATCTGTTTTTCATCTCTTTCGGCATAGCACTCATATCCGAATATACAGCAGAGAACTCCGGATACAGACGAATTACATTGCCAAACTGATAAGTGAAATACACGTTCATCTTCCAATTCTTGTACATAAAACCATTGTCAAATCCACCGGTTACTTTCGGATCAATAGAACCTTCATATTTCAGATGGCCGATATTATTATTTTCCTGAAAATTAATATCAGTGGAAGTCAATTCTCCGTCCTCATTGATGAAGGTGGGAAATCCGTTGCTATCCAATCCTTTAAACTGATACGAAAACAGTCCCCTCACAGGATAGCCTTGCAAAGGACCACCTTCTTCTTTCACCAGGTCGATAACTCTGGGCATTGATTTTAAATTCGTAATCTCATTATGGTTGAATGAGAAAGTCAGATTAGAAGTCCAGTTAAAATTCTTCGTAACGATATTCTTCGTGTTTAAAGTAAATTCCACACCACGGGATTTCATATCTGCATAGTTCGCAGCCTTCATAGCTTCTCCCCCGATTCCGGATGTACGCATATAACCAATCAGATCGAACCCATTCCGGAAATAAGCATCTGCACTTAAACTTATCCGGTTATGCAGAAACCCCATATCAATACCGACATTCGTTTCATATTGTTTTTCCCAAGTAAGTTCAGAGTTTTGCAATGAACTAATTAATACCTGATTTTCTCTGTTTCCTTGCGTATCACGAAAAGTCACCTGATTTCTAAAAATAGCCAAAGCATTGCTGGCCGGTCCCATACTGGCAGTCAATCCGTAAGTGGCTCTCAAGGTCAGTGCCGAAAAAAGAGTCTGGGTTTTCATGAAACTTTCTTCCAAAGCATTCCATGAACCACTAACATTCCAGGTAGGCAACCAACGGGAGTCACGTGCACGCCCCAAACGGTTCGAACCATCATAACGTCCGGTCAAATTCAAAGTATATTTCCCATTATACGAAAAACTGGCAGTTCCAAAGAAAGCTACAAAACGGTCATAATTTTCTTCCATTCCATAATAATCAAAACCTCCTACCAATATCTGTTGCAAAATGCGATAATCAACAGAAGGGACGCCTCCCTTATCCCATTGATATCCGTAACCATTATTAAAACCGCTTTTACGGTCAGCAGACTTTATCTCCTGGCCAACCATCAAATTAAAAGGGTGCTTCCCAAACAACATTTTATTATAATTGGCCGTTGCCCGGAAGTAGTAACTCAGCATTGTATTATTAGTCGTATTATAAAAACCGCCTTCGGGCATTACCACCTCAGGAAGAGCATCCGGGTTATCCGGATCTTTATAAAGAAACTTATTTTTATCACGAATGGTAGCATCATCTGCTGCACGATAGGCCATTGCCATATTAGAATTACCGTATATTTTATGTTCCTGTGTAGACTTAACATACCTTATTGCGCCCAAAGCATTCAACTCTAAAGTCTTAAAAGGCTTATAATTCAGTTCCATTTGCAGTTTCAGATCCATCATATCCATATCAATGAAATTGGAATTCATTTCATTCAGAATACTAAAAGGGGCATAGTTCATCCGATAGTATTCAGGATCTCCGTTAGCCGTATAAGCCGACATTGTCCTACTCGTATTCAATGCATAACTGAAAGGATTGATATCAAAATCACGTGTATACTCTCCATTCACAGCATCCATATCGCGGTCCATGGTTCCCGGTACCCTCTGATTACGAATTGATCCGCTGGTATTTACTCCGAAAGTCAGGTATTTATTCAAATCGAATGAAGCATTCATATTGGCAGTATAGCGATTTACCTTATCTGCATCTGTCCACCCCGGATCATTATAGAAACTAAGAGAAGTATAGAAACGGGAACGTTCATTTCCCGATGAAATACTTAGTGAATGATTACTTTGAAGAGTCGGCTTAAACAAAACACTAAACCAATCTGTATTACGCATCTCTGCAGACTGCAAAAAGCGCGAACGGGATTGAGGTGTATTCATCAACCCGAACTGTCCGTTAGTCTTATCAAACTGGTTAATAAGATCATACATCTGAAAAAATACCCCTCCATTCTCAGCCCGTGAAATTGTAGCATGATCCAGCCAACCTTTCTGCTCCATATCCAAATAGACAGACATCTGATCTTTTGAATTCATAATATTATATTGCGAGTACGAAGGACGGGTGCGCATGGTAAACTCTCCTGTATAGCTAATGGATGCAGTACCTTTCTTACCTTTCTTTGTAGTTACAACAATCACCCCGTTCATAGCACGCGCTCCATAAAGAGCTGTAGCCGAAGCGTCTTTCAATATCTGGAAACTTTCAATATCGTCAGCATTCAATCCGGCAACGGCCGAACTGATAAGAGTAGCTGCATTTCCGGAAGACAAATCATCCGGAGAAACTTCTACCACATCTTCAAGGACTACCCCGTCAACCACCCACAAAGGACTTTGATTGCCATATATGGAAGATGCACCACGAACACGTATCTTCGGAGCAGCACCAAAGGTACCGGATACAGATTGTACCTGCACTCCTGCCGTCTTTCCCTGTAGCATCTTACTAATGTCAGTTACTCCGTCCACCTTTGCTTTATCACCCGAAATACGATCAGCAGCTCCTGTAAAAAGCCTGCGGTCTATCTTCTGGTATCCGGTAACAACAACTTCATCCAGTTCCTGAGAATCCGAAAGCAATACTATTTTAGTAAAACCGGGAGCTATATTGAGTTCCTGGGTTTTCATTCCGACATACGAAACAATAAACCTTTTGGCATTATCAGGAACATCTAACTGAAATTTCCCATCAAAATCTGTAATTGTACCCGTAGAGGTACTTCCTTCTATCTGTATTGTCACGCCTGGCAATACCTCTCCGCTCTCATCAGTAACCAATCCGGTTATATTTTTGACTTTCTGCTTCGGCTTTTCTACATTGGTTTTATGCTTAAAAATTTGTATACGCTTATTTTTAACTTCAAAATTCAGATTCTGACCGTCTAAAATAATCTTCAAAGCATCTTCAATACTTTTATTCTCCAACTGTACAGTGACAATTTTAGATAATTCTACATCATTGACATTGAACCACAATGAAAACTTTGTATCATTTTTCAACTGTTCCAGTGCTTCTTTGACTGTAACATTTTTAAGATTCAGAGATAGTGTAACATCCTGAGCCAATAAATTCTTACTACATAATAAAACTATTAAAATAGTACTAATTTTCAGGATGTTATTCAACTTATTTTCATACATTTGTAACATCTTTATATATTAAACAATATGTTTTTATATGCTGAGACTGGAGTCGGGAGTGCGCCAACAGAACCCGACTCTTTGTTTTTATATCTTATTCCTCATAGATTCCCTCCTATTTTCTTGATATTACAATTTTATTATTATCGACAACATAGCGTAAATTGTTGCTTTCCGCCATCATTTTTAAAATATCATACAATGTTTCTTCATTTCTAAAATCTCCGTAGAATTTTTCGGACTTCAGCTTTTCATCTTTTATCTCAATCTGTACATTAAAGACTCTTTCCAGATCGCGAACAATCTGAATAAGAGATTCCTCATCAAAAAATAAAGTATTCCGTAGAGTAATATTCGGATTTTCCGTCTTCGCCAAAGCCTTATCTACATTCATTTGCTTTTCATCAATAGGTTCTTCTTTAGGTAAAGTCCACATAGCAAACAGATCGGCTTTTACATTTTTCACTTTCATATCCTTTTTTGCCTTATCGAAAATAGCCTGCTGATTAGGAACCAGATGAACTTCCTGTTTCTTATCCTCAATTCCTACATTCAAACTTCCCTCAACAAGAGTCACTTTAGCACTTTCATCATCTGAATAGGACTTAAAATTGAATTTGGTACCCAATACTTCCACCTGCACCTTGCCCGAAAAGACTTTGAATGGCAAATTCCGATTTTTGGTTACTTCAAAATAACCTTCACCGCTTAGTTTTACATCACGATTATTTTTTCCAAAATTATTTTCATACGAAAGAATACTCCCTGAGTTTAACCAGACGGTTGTACCATCCGGTAAAACAATTTTTGATTTAGAACCAAACGGAATTTCTATCGTTTGTGTTAGCTGAGTCTGAATATAGTGACTTTGAAAGAAATAAAAGGCAGTAGCTCCCAAGCCAAAAACAAGTAATAAAATAGCTGCATAACGCAATGTTCTATACAGAGAGAGTGTACGATGCTTTCTGCTTATAGTTCCTATTCTGACCACAAAGCGCTTATAGGCAGACTCCACCGAAGGCCTAAAACGCTTTTTGCTATTCAGAACATGCAGATATTTTTTTAAAATACAATACTCCTCATACTGTTTCTTATTTTCCGGACTGGCATTATACCATTGCCGTAAATAAGTATACTCTTCAGAAGACAAAAGCCCTGAAAGTTGCTTATCAATAAGTTCTTCAATTATATTATTATTTTCACCCATATTAAGTCCTTTTAATAGGGAGACGAGATTTTTAAGATGTAGGGGTAGTGAAATTCTAAAAAATCTTTCAAGAAAAAACAATTATGGAGAATTTAATCACACAAAGAGCTGTATTTTCTGATATTAGTGTCTAAACAAAAAGACAAATGCCACAACAATAGCAAAAAGATAGTCACCAAGCCCTTCTTTCAGTACAGATAAGGCCTTTTTAATATGATATTTAACTGTATTGATAGAGATATTCAGACGTTCTGCTATTTCCTGATTAGAAAGTCCTTCAAACCGGCTCATTTGGAATACAGTCCGGCATTCAACAGGTAAGGTTGACACTATCTCTTCTATTTTATCCTCCAGTTCCAATAAAGCTATTTTATCAAACAACTCTTCGTCAGCAATAAAACAAGTCTCATATTCATCAATAGTACTCATGCGCACAACCTTGGTTTCCTGCACATTACTACGCAAATAATCAATACTCCTGTTACGAACCGAACGGATTAAATACCCTTTCAACGAAATATTAATATCCAATTGTTTTCGTTTTTCCCATACCGATAGCAATACATCCTCGGCTATACCCTGGCATATATATTCATCCTCTATATATTCATAAGCAATAGCACACATCAATGCATAATAGAGATCGAACAAACGGCGAAAAGCATTGTGTTCTCCATTCCTTAATTGAATAAGTAATTCGGTTTCTATATGATAAGGATTCATTCAGTTGTTTACCTTACAATTTTATCTTGTGCCACAAAGTTATACGAAATTTAATTTAATATGTAAGAAAACACAGATAAAAAACAAAATAAAGAAACAAATCGCCTAATTTTATCTACAATGTGAGAAAAAAAAGCGAGAGTATCCGTTCTACTAGGATACCCTCGCCATATTCTATAATAACAAAGCTATTTCTTATTTAGCCACTCTTTCCAACCATTTCAGCATAAAGAGCATTGTAATCATCGAAATACTACAAGCCACCACAAATACTGTCCATGTCATCCAGATAGGAATTGTCTCATACAGCACAGCACCGATGAAAAGCAACTGATTACCTATAGCAGTAGCACCAAGCCATCCACCTTGCATGATACCCTGATATTTAGGAGGAGCCACTTTGGAGACAAACGAAATTCCCAACGGAGAAATATACAATTCAGCAACTGTAAGGATAAGGTAAGTCAACATCAACAACAACGGAGTGACTTTCACCGGTGAAGTTCCTACAGCTAAGATTTCTTTATGCAGAGGCAAATCGGCAACATAAGAGCCAATGGCCATTACAACAAATCCCAAAGCTGCTATTCCCATACCGATTGCAATCTTTTTCGGAGTAGATGGTTCACATCCACGAGCACGCTGACGAGCAAATACAGCCATTATCACCGGAGTAAGGAACACCACAAAGAAAGGATTCAACGATTGGAACAATTCAGCCGAGATAGGCATTCCAAAGAGATTAAGATCGGTGTATTCTTTTGCAAAGAATGTCAGTGTCAAACCATTCTGATGGAAAGAGAACCAGAAGAAAATAACAATACCAAATACAGCAAACAAAGCATAAATACGCTGTTTTACCTCTTGTGCACTCATCTCCACTACAGATGCAGCGGTATTGCTCTTATCGGCAACAGCTTTCTTACTTGGATCCGGGAAGTTCTTCTTATTCAACATATAGATAAGAAGTGAAACAGCCATTGCTACAATAGCAACAGCAAAAGCATAATGGAAACCGGTAGTAAACACATTCAAATAATCAGCAGCAAAAGTTGTAAGATCGGTTACGGAAGTAGAAGAAGACTCTGAGGCCAATCTGGTATAAGTTTCGATAGCTTCCGGAGTTAAAGTCTGAGCCAATTGTCCATGGCACAGAGCAGGCAGATCGGCATTATAGGCATAACCGAAAGTAGACAACCACCAGTTACGTACACCGATTGCTGCCATCGGAGCAAAAATAGCACCTATATTGATGAACATATAGAACAATGAGAAACCGGAGTCACGCATAGAAGAGTACTGAGGATTGTCGTACATTTGTCCGACCAATGCTTGCAGGTTACCTTTAAAAAGTCCATTACCAAAAGCAATAACAAACAATCCGATACAGGTGATAGTTAAAAATAAAGTTTGATTGTCAACCGGAGTTTTGGAAGGAATAGCAAGCATCAGATAACCTAAGGCCATCAAAACAATACCTACCATAATCGTTCCTTTGTAGTTTCGTGTTTTATCGGCAATAATACCCCCTACCAAGGCAAGGATGTAAATAGAGAAATAAAACGTTGAATAAATAATTCCTGCGGTCTTTCCATCCAGCCCAAACTTAGCTTGCAGGAAAAGAACAAGGATTGCCATCATAGTATAAAAGCCGAAACGTTCGCCAAGATTGGCCAAAGCGGCTGGGATTAACCCTTTAGGGTGTTTACTAAACATAAGATATAAATATTTAATTAATAATTTGAATTGTCATTTCAAGTATAATTTCTGCAAATATATACTTTTTTTTGAATTATTCAGTGAACAAGACACAAACTTCAGCGCGTGCTTCCTTAATTAAATCGTTAGGAGCCACTTTTATCTGTAACCCCCGCTGGCCGGCACTTACATAAATATACGGAAACTCCAGGCAGGTCTCATGAATGTAGGTAGGAAAATGCTTTTTCATCCCGATAGGAGAACAGGCACCACGAATGTATCCGGTAGTAGGAAGAAGTTCCTTCATCGGAATCATATCACAACTCTTGTTGCCGGATACTTTAGCAGCAAGTTTCAGATTCACCTCTTTGTCGCCGGGAACAATACAAACAAAATGCCTGGTCTTATCTCCATGCAAAACAAGAGTCTTAAATACCTGATCGATATTCTCGCCTAAGTTTGCTGCCACATGTACAGCACTCAAATCATCTTCATCTACCTCGTAAGGAATTAGTTCATAAGATATTTTAGCCTTATCTAACAAGCGGGCAGCATTGGTTTTATTTATTTTCATGACTTATTTCTTTCTGTTTATAGATTTCGAAGAACAAAAATAGGAAAAAATTATCCCCCGGCAAAAACGTTGATTCGTTTTTACCGGGGGAAATACACCTTTATAATACTTCAAACGCATATCTTCTGCGTATAGTAACGAAGTATCTTTTTATTTTTTCATAAACTTAAAGGTTTTCACACCATCTTGTCTGACCATTTTCACAGACTATCCAGTATGGCATCACTATTGGCAGATACCGGGGAACAAACAAATAACAACGATAAAACAAATAATTGATTCTTCATCTTAGGGTATGTATTTTTAGCTTTCTTCACCACCAACAGACGTGCAAATCCGGTAAAATCCGCTACCGGAAACGGTATTCCTTGCTAAAGGGAAAGTTCCTCGCGAAGAAACTTCGGCGTATATCCTTTCTTGCTCTTCGCAACCTCTTCAGGCGTACCGAAACTGAGAAGTTTTCCTCCTCCCTTTCCACCATCCGGGCCCATATCAATGATATAGTCTGCCATCTTTATTACATCCAGATTATGCTCTATCACAATAACCGTATTTCCCTTATCTACAAGCTTATTCAGTACATTCATCAGCACACGGATATCTTCAAAATGCAGTCCGGTGGTAGGTTCATCAAGGATATAAAGTGTCTTACCGGTATCACGCTTTGAGAGTTCGGTAGCCAACTTCACACGCTGACTTTCACCACCGGAAAGTGTAGTTGACGACTGCCCTAACTTAATATATCCCAAACCAACGTCTTGTATCACTTTTATCTTATTCAGAATTTGTGGCACATTTTCAAAGAATTCAACTGCACGATTGATAGTCATATCCAACACATCGGCTATGGATTTTCCTTTAAAACGTACTTCCAAAGTTTCGCGGTTGTAACGTTTGCCATGACACACTTCGCAGGGTACATATACATCCGGCAGAAAGTTCATTTCAATTGTCTTATAACCATTCCCGGAACACGCTTCACAACGTCCGCCAGACACATTGAACGAGAAACGTCCCGGCTTATAACCACGTATCTTTGCTTCCGGTAATCCTACAAACAAATTGCGAATATCAGAAAAAACACCTGTATAGGTAGCCGGGTTGGAACGTGGTGTACGTCCCAACGGCGATTGATCTACATTGACCACTTTATCAATATTCTCCAATCCTTCAATAGAACCATATTCCAACGGATCCTGAAGAGAACGATAAAACTTCTGCGAAAGAATAGGCTGCAATGTTTCGTTTATCAACGTAGATTTACCACTACCCGATACACCGGTCACACAAATCAATTTACCCAATGGGAATTCCACATCCACATTCTTCAGATTATTTCCTTTTGCACCGCGAAGCCATAATGACTTACCATTACCGGGACGACGTTTGGCAGGAACTTCTATCTTTTGCTGACCATTCAGGTATTGCGAAGTTAATGTAGACGTCTGTAACATCTCCTGTGGCTTGCCGGCAAATACCACTTCACCACCCAGACGACCCGCTTTAGGTCCCATATCAATCACATAATCAGAAGCCAACATCATATCTTTGTCATGCTCTACCACAATCACAGAATTACCCATATCGCGCAATTCCTTCAATGAGTTAATCAGACGCAGATTATCCCGCTGATGAAGTCCGATACTCGGCTCGTCCAGAATATAAAGCACATTCACTAACTGCGAACCAATCTGTGTTGCCAATCGAATACGCTGACTCTCACCACCCGATAAACTCACCGAACTACGATTGAGAGATAGATAATCCAACCCTACATCCAACAGGAATTTCAGGCGTGTACGAATTTCTTTCAATATCTCGGCTGCAATCTTCTTTTGTTTATCAGACAGAAACTCATCCACCTTCTGCAACCAGTCATAAAGCTCGCTGATATCCATATTGGAGAGTTCATTGATATTCTTATCATGAATGCGGAAGTGCAATGCCTCTTTATTAAGTTTCGCTCCCTTGCATTCAGGACAGACGGTAGTACGGGCAAACTGTTCTGCCCACTTCTGAGCTGTAGCCGAAGCATCTTTCTCCTGCAACATCTGGATATACTTCACTACACCCTCATACGTCACGAAATAATCAGAAGAGGTGCCAATGAGCGAACTCTTTATCTTAATTCGTTCATCCGATCCATACAGCACTTCATCCATAGCATCCTCCGGTAAATCTTTAACCGGAGTTTTCAATGTGGCTTCATACTTTTCAAGCAATGCACCGATTTGCCAGAATATCATTGCATTTTTATATTTGCCCAATGGAGCAATAGCACCTTCGTAGATAGACATGTTCCGGTCAGGTATCACCTTATCGACATCAATCTGATTCACTACTCCAAGTCCCTTACACTTTGGGCAGGCTCCTTGCGGAGAGTTAAAAGAGAAATTATGCGGAGCCGGTTCCCGGTAGGACAGTCCGGTTACGGGACACATCAAACGCTTACTATAGTGACGGAGTTCTCCGGTAGTGACGTCCAATATCATTAGTAATCCGTCACCCTGACGCATTGCTGTGGCAACACTTTGTTTCAGACGTTTATCGTCCTTATCGCCCACTATCATCTTATCAATCACTACTTCAATATCATGATTCTTGTAGCGATCCAACTTCATACCATGCGTCACTTCACGTACCTCACCATCTACACGTACATAAAGATACCCCTTCTTACGTACTTGTTCGAACAGTTCTTTATAGTGTCCTTTACGGGCACGCACCAACGGTGCCAACATATAGATTTTCTTTCCTTTATAATCTCCTAAAATAAGGTCAAGTATCTGCTCTTCGGTATATTTCACCATTTTCTCTCCTGAGAGATAAGAGTAAGCTATTCCGGCACGGGCATAGAGCAAACGGAGATAATCATAAATCTCCGTTGTGGTACCCACTGTAGAGCGGGGATTCTTGTTTGTTGTTTTCTGTTCTATGGAAATCACCGGACTCAATCCGGTTATTTTATCTACATCGGGACGCTCCAGATTACCCAAAAAATTACGGGCATAAGCTGAAAAGGTTTCAATATAACGTCGTTGTCCCTCAGCAAATATCGTATCGAATGCCAAAGAAGATTTACCACTTCCGCTCAATCCGGTAATAACTGTCAGACTGTTACGGGGAATTTCAGCATCAATATCTTTCAAATTATGTACACGCGCACCGTATACATTTATATATTCTGTTTCCTGCATATCCTTTTTACCTCAGTATATTTATATCTCCTTTATGCTTATACACTACTCCGTCCGCACCACGTGCTTCTACTACGATAAAATACACGCCTACAGGCACCTGATGCCCACGGGATGTTCCATCCCATCCCTTATCAATGTCCGTCAATCCCCACTGATACAACTTCTGTCCCCAGCGATTGAACACAACAGCATCGAAACTAACAAGTGATTTATACTTCACTTTAAAAATATCATTAATACCGTCTCCGTTAGGTGAAAAAGCATTAGGTATTTTCAATTCCGACTCAGGTACCTGAATGATAAACACATCTGATATCGAAGTTGGTCCGTCTTCTGTTTCCGTATCACTCACCTGTAACCTGACATAGAATGTCCCCGAAGTAACAAAATCAAAAATGGTTTCTTCTTCATAACGTGGTGACCCGCTTATAGGATCATTAAATTCCTCATCAGATGCAAAATTCCATTCATAACGTAATGTTGGAGAAGGAGACTCAATATTGGCCACAAAACGAAATTTAAGTGGAGCCGACCCCACATACGGTTCCCCACCGGCCTCAAGTGTCTTAGGCTCTGTAGGATCAGTACCATTCTCCAGTAGCAATATAGCCACAGGATTTAACTTAATCTGTGCCCAACTCTCTGAAAAAGGAAAGGCAAGACAGAACAATATTATATAAGATAATCTGTGTAGTGACATAACATCTGCAAAATTAATGTTTCCACTTGAATTATGGTCTTAAAGAAACACAATATTATTTTCTTAACTCAATTATTAGGCAGATATATATCAGAATTTGTACCTTTGTTGCCTGATTTTAAGAACTAATAGTTTAAAAATTGATGAGACCCTTAATAAACCGAATACTCTTTCTTCTGTTTTTTATAAGCATTTCTTGTATGAGCCTTCATGCTCAGGAGAATCAATCTTACTTCCTTCACACCATTGAAAAGGGACAAAGTTTATATTCCATATCCAGCATGTATGGAGTCAGTCAATCAGATATCATACAGCTAAATCCGGGATGTGAAGAGAAAATCTATGCGGGACAAACAATCCGGATTCCTCAGAAACAAAAAGCATCAAAACAAGATGAGAAATTCCACACCATTGAAGCTGGGGAAACTTTATATAAACTAACTACAATATATAATGTATCGGCTAAAGCAATCTGTGAAGCCAACCCCGGACTAAGTGCTGAAAATTTCCGTATCGGACAAGTGATCCGTATTCCTTCCGCCGAAGAAGTTGCACAAACGACTGCCACTCCTTTGACTCAAAATGTTATGGCAACTTCTCCATCGACTGCCACCATTCAAGGCCCTGTTCAATCCAGATGCAAAGATATGCATAAGGTAAAACGACGTGAAACCATTTTTAGCGTCAGTCGAGAATACGGTATCAGCGAACAGGCACTGATTGATGCCAACCCGGAGCTAAAACAAGGGATGAAAAAAGGCCAGTTCCTTTGCATCCCCTACCCTTCGGCAAAGCCTGTAACACCTCAGGAGAATAAAGACATAACTCCTCCTACTGATAAGGAACTATTCCTGGCCAGTAAAGAAGCACCGGAAAAAATAAGTACTATAAAAGCAGCCATATTATTGCCTTTCCTTCAAGATAAGCGCATGGTTGAATATTACGAAGGATTCCTTCTTGCTGTAGACAGCCTGAAACGTACAGGCACTTCCATTGATCTTTATGCTTATAATTGTGGAGACGACAATGCTTCTCTAAATAACATTCTTGCCAAAGATGAAATGAAAAAAATGAATATAATCTTTGGCCCGTCACAATCAAAGCACACAAAAACACTGGCAGCCTTTGCTAAGAAACATGATATTCGTATGGTTATTCCTTTCTCTTCGAAAGAAGAGGAGGTGTTTAGCAATCCCTTTATTTATCAGATTAATACTCCACAGTCTTATCTGTATTCAGAGGTATATGAACACTTTATACGCCAGTTCTCCAATGCCAATATAATCATATTGGAAGCTACGGCAGTAGATAAAGATAAAACAGAATTTATCAAAGGACTAAAACAGGAATTGGCAAACAAAAGAATTCCGGTAAAGACACTCCCCGAGTCAGCCACAGCACAAGCGATGAAGGAAGCTCTACGCAGTGATAAAGAAAATATTTTTATCCCTACATCTGGCAGTGATGTGACACTCATTAAAATCATTCCACAGCTAACTGTACTGGTGAGAGAGAACCCGGACGCTAACGTACACCTTTTTGGTTACCCGGAATGGCAGACTTATACAAAAGATCACCTGGACAGTTTCTTTGAGCTGGATACATATTTTTACTCTTCGTTTTATACAAACAATATGCTTCCGGCAGCTATCAACTTCATTAACTCTTATCACAAATGGTATAGCAAAGATATGGCCATCAATTACCCTCAATACGGAATGTTAGGATTTGATACGGGATTCTTCTTCCTGAAAGGATTATCCAGATATGGTTCCGAACTGGAAAAGAATCTACCTAAAATGGATCTGACTCCTATACAAACCGGATTTAAATTTCAACGGGTGAACAACTGGGGAGGTTTCATCAACAAGAAAGTATTCTTTGTTCATTTTACAAAGAACTTTGAATTAGTAAAGCTTGACTTTGAATAAGATGACACATATAAAAACAACAATCATAACAGCTGTGTTACTAATAGGCATTGCCTTTCCGGCAATGGCACAGATTGGCGAAATGCGTCATAATTTTGCTATCGGAATAAATGGTGGTGTCAATCTCAACAAAGTCTCTTTTCAACGAAAGATAAAGCAAAGTATGCCCATGGGAATCACAGGCGGACTGACTGCCCGTTATATCTCTGAGAAATATTTTGCTATGATTTGCGGTGCACAGGTTGAGCTAAACTTTTCACAAAGAGGCTGGGAAGAGGCTTTCGAATTATCCGACGGTACTAAAGACCTTAGTCGAAGTTATAGTAGGAGTATGAATTACATCGATATCCCTTTTTTAGCCCATCTGGCATTTGGTAAAGATTACGGCGTACAGTTTTTTATCAACTTAGGGCCACAGGTAGGCTTTTTAATAGGTGAATCAGAAAAGGCAAGCGGATGGACGGCCGAACAAATTGCCAGTGCAAAAGAATATGGAAAAAAGATAGAAAACAAATTCGACTATGGAATAACCGGAGGAGGTGGACTTGAAGTAAGAAGTAAAAAAGCCGGTAGTTTTCTGTTAGAAGGAAGATATTACTTTGCATTATCCGATTTCTATCACACCAGCAAAAAAGATGATTTCGACCGTGCAGCTCACAGTACCATATCAATAAAGCTGACTTATCTGTTTGATTTGAAGAAATAAAGATATATACTCTTTAAGATTATCAGAGATTTTAATAATATCAGACTACTTATAAAAGAAGATGCCACACCGTTTTGTAGAACAGTGTGGCATCTTTTTATGAAGTATGCAACTATTTGTATGATTTGATTTATCTCAACCGATCAGCAGCATGCACCATTGCTTCATCACGACCAATTGCACGTATGGCTAAATAATTAAGAATAATGGCAATCAACGGAAAGCACAACGCCCAATGAAATTGAAAAGAAGTTTCATCGCTGCGAAGCACAAAGAAGAAAGCAAAGAAAGCCATATAATATCCTACCAATAATAAACTATTGAATATAGTCATACGGATCTGCAATATGCGATTCTTAAAAAGAAAGATAGTAGCAAATGCAACAATAGCAGCCAGCATTAAAATACAAAAAAGCCCCCATGTAGACTGAAATGTATCCCCCATTGTAAGTCCGAGCGGTTTAAAAACACTTACTGCCCCATTAAAATCAATCAAAGAGCCCACAGGCAAGCACATGCTTGCTATCAACAAGCCTGTAACAAGTAACAAATAAATACTCTGAATACGTTGAATCATATTGTCTTAGTAGTTTTAAAGTTTATAACGATAATAAAAAAAATAGCCGACAGTAAAAAAATAGTCAAGTAATAATAAGAACACTCTTCCTACTTACTACTTGACTACTTAATTCTTACTACGTTATTCTATTCTTAACTTCTTGCTTTCTTTTTACAGCTTCTTTTACTGTAGTTTTTCTTTTTCCTTAGCCGGATTTCTATAGTAAATCTTACCTTCGATATACTCTTGTGTAGCAATCAATGTAGGTTTCGGCAATTTTTCATAATAGCGAGAAATCTCGATCTGTTCACGATTCTCAAATACTTCTTCCAAGTTGTCATTATAAGAAGCAAACTCTGCCAGCTTCTTGGAAAGATCACTTTTGATCTCCACACTAATCTGATTGGCACGTTTACCAATGATAGCCACTGTTTCGTAAACATTACCTGTATCAGCGCACAATTCCATCATGTCACGCGTAACGGTGTTAGTAGGAGCATTCGTTTTTTTGTAATCCATAAATCTATTTATAATTTAATCTTTAATTACTTTGGTTGATGCGTTAAATATCTTTTCAGCTTCCTTCAGATATTTACTTTCCGGAAACTCATTCTTAAAAGCATAATATTCATCGACAGTTTCGCGATAACGATCTATCTTTTTCTCTTCTATACTATTAATAGCCATTTCATATTTAGCACGAAGAATGAGAATAGAGAGGTCCTCACGATAATCAGTATAAGGATAATCTTTTAGTGCATTCTGAGCAGTGATTACACACGACTCATAATTATTACCCATATAATTACCCAAATTATAATACAATTTAGCAGACATGAATTCTTTCAGAACAAGCTTATCCTGAAGAGCAAAAATCATATCCTGAGCTTCTTGTTTTTTAGAACTTGCAGGATAATATTCCAGGAATGTCTGTAACTGCTGAATAGCTGTATAAGTACCAGACTGATCCAGACGTGCCTCCGGGGTATCCAAATAAAGCGCTTTACCTGCATGATAACTTGCCAATTCAGCAAATGTGCCACGCGGATAAGTATTGGTATAGGTTATAAATGTCTGGGCAGCAGTAGAATAATCTTTCTGATTATAATAACTCATACCTAACATATAAAGAGATTCTTCTGCTTTATCAGTACCTTTCAAGATGGTTATCAGCTCATTCAATAATGTAGCAGAACGCCCATATTGACCTTTAGCGAAGTAGTTTTTTGCCGCCTCATACTTATATTCGTAATCGGTACTTTTTAGCAACTTATTGTACTCTCCACACGAGGAAAGCGTAGCGGCTGCAAGCAGAGTTATAATAATATTCTTCTTCATCCTATTTTAAATAATGCGCAAAGTTACAGAATCATGCGGAATAAACCAATTAATCAATGTTTTTTAATATAAAATAGGAGTTAGAATTTAGTAGTTAGTAGTTAGAATCTATGCAGATTAGCTGTATGCCGCAAGGATTCTATCTACTAGCTACTAAATTCTAACTCCTATTTCTACCTCCTAAAGCCTATACAGATCACTTGCTGCCAGCAAATCTACTTTTTTCTCTGTGAGTACGCGAATACAATTCTCCATATCATTAGGACGAATCACAACATTTGCCGTATTGTTATTGGCAAACGAATACATGTACTCAATAAATACTCCTTCATCAGATAAAAATCGCAGTACTTTGGCAAGTGCACCCGGTACATTAGGACAACTAATGCCTACCACCTCTGTTACATTCACAGCAAAATGATTCTCTTTCAAAGCCTTGTAAGCTCTGTCAGGATCAGATACTATACCACGCAAAATACCAAAATCTGCATTTTCAGCTATACACAAGGCAGAAAGATTTATATTTTCCTTCGCCAGCACTTCAGTCACTTCCGTCAAACGGCCAGACTTATTTTCCAAAAAGATAGAAAGTTGTTTTGCTACCATAATATTTGAAATTTAAAAAGTTACAACTTACAATTTTCTATTATCAATCACTCTCTTCGCTTTGCCTACGCTACGTTCAATACTACGCGGTTCAACCAGCTTCACATCTACTCCCAATCCCAATACACTCTGCAGACGAGAAGTAAGTTTCTTCTTCAATGCCAGCATTTTATTGATCTCGTCAGAATAAGCGTCTTCACGAACTTCCACCTTCAGCTCCATCGTATCCGTATTATTCTTACGATCAATAATCAACAGATAATGTGGTTCGAATTCCGGCATCTCAAGGATGACAGACTCAATCTGAGTTGGGAATACATTGACTCCACGAATAATAAGCATGTCATCACTACGTCCCAGGATACGATCCATACGCACTAACGTACGTCCACAAGTACATTTATCATAATGTAAAGCAGTAAGATCTTTTGTACGATAACGCAATAAAGGCATTCCTTCTTTGGTAAGATGAGTGAAAACAAGTTCACCGGTTTGTCCTGGTTCAGCAGGTTGCAGTGTATGAGGATCGATTATTTCAGGAAAATAATGGTCTTCATTCAAATGTGTACCATGCTGGCATTCACACTCATAACCTACCCCGGGGCCGGCAATTTCACTCAATCCATATATATCATAAGCTTTAATGCCCAGTTTTTCTTCTATTTCACGACGCATATTCTCCGTCCACGGCTCAGCTCCGAAAGCACCGGCTTTCAGCTTAAACTCTTCACGGGGCAATCCGGAATCTTTAATCGCATCCGCCAGATAAAGCGCATAAGAAGGCGTACAACACAACAAAGTAGAGCCAAAGTCATGCATCAGAGTAATTTGTTTTTCTGTATTACCACTTGACATGGGAATAACCGATGCTCCGATATTCTCAGCTCCGGCATGAGCCCCCAGTCCACCGGTAAACAAACCATAGCCATAAGATACCTGAAAAATATCCGAGCTGGTAGCTCCATAAGCAGTAAAGGCACGTGATAAACATTCCGTCCACGACGACAAGTCCTTGCGGGTATATCCCACGACAGTCGGTTTACCCGTTGTCCCTGAAGAGGCATGAATACGCACAATCTGACTCATTGGAACCGCACATAATCCGAACGGATAATTATCTCTCAAATCATACTTGGTGGTAAACGGTAATTTTACAATGTCATCAATGCTGTTAATATCATCCGGAGTAATTCCTAACTCCTGCATCTTTTTCCGATAAAAGGGTGTGTTGTGATAAACGTGCTCCACAATTTTTTTGAGCCGTATACTTTGGATTTTGCGAAGACTCTCACGGTCCATGCATTCGATACTTTCGTTCCAAATCATGTTTCTCGTTGTATTTATATTTGTATTAATCTGTTTTTCCTTTATACAACTCGCTGATGGAATTAAATAAATAATGAGTAAATTTCGGCTAAATCAAACAGGAAATAATAAAGTGTACACTTTTACCTCACAACAATGTACACTCTTGCCATACAAAAGTGTACAATATTGACCCACCAAAGTGTACACTTTTATAAGCGTTGATTACCAGTGCTTTACAGTCATCCATTTAGAAGGAGAAAAAACGATTCATGAGATAATTCAGAGCTTCATTTCTTTGCTGATTTACCTCTCCGCCAACCTTCTTTTAAACCACTTCACATCAACTCCAGCGATGTTTTATAATAAACTGTTGCAAAGTAAAGGATTTATTTGGAAAAACAATTTGTTTATCTCAACTATTTTCCCGAATATTGCTCCCCCTTTTAAAACAAAAACATGAATTTTGAATTAACATCCGCCTATAAGCCTACAGGCGACCAGCCTGAGGCTATTGCCCAATTAACCGAAGGTATAAAACAAGGATTACCTGCCCAGACCCTATTGGGTGTAACGGGCTCAGGAAAGACATTTACTATAGCCAACGTCATAGCTAATATCAACAAGCCTACATTGATATTGAGCCACAACAAAACGCTGGCTGCCCAGCTATACAGTGAATTCAAAGGATTTTTCCCCAACAACGCTGTGGAATATTATGTCTCATACTACGATTATTATCAGCCGGAAGCCTATCTTCCCAGTTCTGATACGTATATCGAAAAAGATCTTGCCATCAATGATGAAATAGATAAGCTACGGCTGGCCGCCACTTCTTCCCTACTCTCAGGACGTAAAGATGTAGTGGTAGTTTCTTCTGTTTCATGCATCTATGGTATGGGAAATCCATCCGACTTCTATGACAACGTAATAGAAGTGGAACGGGGGCGTATGCTGGATCGTAACGTATTCCTACGCCGGCTTGTAGACAGCCTTTATGTACGCAATGACCTGGATCTGAATCGTGGTAACTTCCGTGTAAAAGGTGATACAGTAGACATTTATCTGGCTTATTCCGACAACATCCTGCGAGTGACTTTTTGGGGAGATGAAATTGATGGAATTGAAGAAGTAGATCCGATCTCAGGCATAACAATTGCTCCTTTTGAATCATACAAAATATACCCGGCTAACTTATTCATGACAACCAAAGAGGCAACTCTACGTGCTATTCACGAGATAGAAGATGACCTCACCAAGCAAGTAGCCTTTTTCGAATCTATCGGAAAAGAATATGAAGCCAAGCGTCTTTACGAACGGGTGACGTATGATATGGAAATGATTCGTGAACTGGGACACTGTTCCGGTATTGAGAACTATTCACGCTATTTTGATGGTCGCAGTGCCGGTACCCGTCCTTATTGTCTGCTCGACTTTTTCCCGGATGACTTTCTCATCGTTATAGATGAAAGCCATGTTAGCGTCCCACAGATACGTGCCATGTATGGTGGTGACCGTGCCCGGAAAATCAATCTGGTAGAATATGGCTTTCGCCTACCTGCGGCGATGGACAACCGTCCTCTTAAATTTGAAGAGTTCCAGGAAATGGCCAAACAGGTTATTTATGTCAGTGCGACTCCGGCCGATTACGAACTGGTACAGTCCGAAGGTATCATTGTAGAACAAGTAATCCGACCTACCGGTCTGCTTGACCCTGTGATTGAGGTACGTCCCAGCCTCAATCAGATAGATGATCTTATGGAAGAAATTCAGATACGTATCGAAAAAGAAGAGCGTACTCTCGTGACAACTTTAACCAAGCGCATGGCTGAGGAATTAACAGAATATTTGCTTAATAACAATGTGCGATGCAATTATATCCACAGCGATGTAGATACACTTGAGCGTGTGAAAATTATGGATGACCTTCGCCAAGGTGTGTACGATGTATTGATCGGCGTAAATCTCTTGCGTGAAGGACTTGATTTACCAGAAGTATCTCTGGTTGCCATCCTTGATGCAGACAAAGAGGGCTTCCTGCGCTCCCATCGTTCTCTGACACAAACTGCCGGACGTGCTGCCCGAAACGTAAACGGAAAAGTAATCATGTATGCAGACAAGATGACGGAAAGTATGCAGTTGACAATTGATGAAACCAACCGACGCCGGGAAAAGCAGCTTGCTTATAATGAAGCAAATGGCATCACCCCACAACAAATAAAGAAAGCACGTAATCTCGCAGTATTCGGTGGAAACAATACCGAGGAAATACTGAAAGAGAAACAAGTCTATATAGAACCATCGAGCCCCAATGTGGCTGCTGATCCGATCATCCAATATATGACTAAAGCTCAAATGCAAAAGAGTATAGACCGTACACGCAAGTTAATGCAGGAAGCTGCCAAGAAGTTGGAATTCATAGAAGCAGCGCAATATCGTGACGAATTGCTGAAACTGGAAGATCTTATGAAAGAGAAGTGGGAGGAATAAGCAGAAACTCTTAATAAAAATTGAATTCAATAAGAAAAGTATTAATCAATGTTATAAAACATATTTTTTCTTCCCCTAAATTTGCTAATATCCGGAAAACCCGTACATTTGCAATGTGTTTTTCATAGTATTAGATTTAAGGTTAACAAAGGTTGGAGCAAGGCGTTGCTCCTTTTTTTATGTCTATACGTTTGCTTTCTCTAAAAATAGTAATACATTTGCAATACAGATATTTCCTCCAAACAGCCAAGTATTATCATATAAATAAAATTCAAAGCTTTATCAAGATTATAATAAGACAAAATGTATTCTAACATACTTCTATTGATAAAATACACAGATTGTTTCATTCAAATAAAACTATAAATCAATATATAGAATTTGTAAGTTGAAGATACCAAGAATAAAAAACTATTAAAATAATTATGGAACAACAACCTCAGCTCAACGATCACAATAAGCAGGAGTATCCTCCTATGCATTCAGTAGAACACATTCTGAACGCAACCATGGTGAAAACTTTTGGCTGTCCACGCTCGCGAACGGCTCACATAGAAAAGAAAAAAAGTAAATGTGACTACGAACTTTCTTCCTGCCCTACTGATGAACAAATACAGGCTATAGAAGATAAAGTAAATGAAGTTATCAATCAACATCTCCCTGTAACAATTGAATTCATGCCCAAAGAAGAAGCTAAAGACATCGTAGACCTTAGTAAGCTGCCGGAAGATGCAAGTGAAACTCTACGCATTGTCCGTATAGGAGATTATGATGCTTGTGCCTGCATCGGACTACATGTAGAAAATACCTCTGAAATAGATACATTCAAAATCATCAGTCACGACTATGATGAAGAAAAAAAAGTACTAAGGATACGGTTTAAGCTAATAAAACAATAGGAGAAAAACCAAAAATCTATCTATCTTATATAAAATAAACAAAAACAAGTAACATTATGGCATAAACAGCGAAACTTTGGCACTCCAATTCTGACAAATAGTCAAATATAAGAGTAAAAATGCCCTGGCACATGTTTTGTCTAATTATTAATGAACAACGGTTCCGGAAACGGAACGGAAGTTCATTAATTAACCGAATGTTTAACTAAAAGATAGGAGACTAAAATTATGATGCCTGTTAGAAGAACTCAGAACTGGTTACCAAGTATCTTTAACGATTTCTTTGATAATGAATGGATGGTAAAAGCAAATGCTACTGCACCTGCTATTAATGTAATCGAATCAGAAAAAGAATACAAAGTAGAAGTGGCTGCTCCGGGTATGACGAAGGAAGATTTCAACATCCGTATCGATGAAGATAATAATCTCGTTATTTCTATGGAGAAGAAAACAGAAAACAAGGAAGAAAAGAAAGACGGTCGCTATCTGCGCCGTGAGTTCTCATACTCCAAGTTCCAGCAAACAATGATTTTGCCTGATAACGTAGACAAAGAAAAGATTTCAGCTCAGGTTGAAAATGGTGTTCTTGCCATCGAACTTCCAAAGCTTAGCGAAGAAGAGATTAAGAAACCTGAAAGAACCATCGAAATAAAATAATCATAAGACAAACTTTACAACAGAATTAAATAAAAAACAGTTTCCCACCCAAAAGGGAAACTGTTTTTTTATAATCGCGCCTCTCATATAAAACAAGTGCGGCCCTATACCCTCTTTCGATAGCTTCGTACAGCCCATACATTAAAAAATAAAACAAATGCCAATAATGCTCCCAGTTGTGGTAACATATCTGTAAAACCACTCCCCTTCAGATAAACCATACGCATTACCTGCATTAAATACTTCAACGGATTGAAGATAGTAATCGCCTGCGCCCACTCCGGCATACTGCTAATAGGAGTAAACAACCCACTCATAAGAATAAGAATTAGCATACAAAACCACATAACGAACATAGCTTGTTGCATGGTAGCAGAATGATTGGAGATAACCAGTCCCAATCCGGACATGGAAAGGACGAAAAGAATAGCGAAAAAGTAAATTACAAGAAAATGTCCGACAGGCAAGATACCGTAAAGTAACCAGGCCAGAATGAAACAAATGGTAAGTACCACAAAACCAATGAGCCAATACGGAAAGAGCTTTGCCAGAATAAAAGTAAATTTACCTACTGGCGTAACATTTATTTGCTCAATAGTACCAACTTCCTTCTCACTGACAATGTTGAGAGCAGGCAAAAAGCCACAAATAAGGGTAAGCAACATTACCATAAGGGCCGGGATCATGAACAATTTATAATTAAGGTTAGGATTGAATAAGTTGAGAGTTGTGTAGTTAGTTGAAGGTTGAGAGCCGGGAGTTGAAAGTTGGGAATTCGCCATGCCACTTACATCGCCCGGCGTATCTCCCCGTACGGGAAGCGCCACTACTTCAGAAGCATAACTTTGAATGATAATAGATAGATAAGAGCCGCCAAGCCCCCCCTTGGTACCATTCACTGCATTAGCAGCAATGAGAACGTGAGGACTACGCCCTACAGTACAATCCTTTTCAAAATCACGCGGGATTTCAAGAATAATATCGGCATCACCAGCTTCCACGTTCTTTAGCGCCTCATCATAGGAATCAGGAAGCGCTGTCAGACGAAAATAAGTAGAAGCGGAAATCTTATCAACCAACCGGCGAGAAGTAACAGAATGATCATTGTCTACAATATTGAGAGAAACATTCCGTATCTCCAGATTCATAGCCCAAGGCATCAGAATCATAATCATACAAGGAAAAACAAGTATGAGACGCGGAAGAAAGGAGTTGCGAAACAACTGCTTGAATTCTTTTTCTATGAGAAACTTTATCATATTCAATAATGTGTCAATATGCCAATGTGATAATGTACCAATTGGCTGGCACGTTTTAGTTGGTTAATTATATTGGTTAATTCTCCCTGGTTGATCTATCATTCCAATCTATTTTTAAACTTTTTAAAACTAATCGTTATCAGTACTGCTGCCATTAATGCCAGAATGCCTACTTCTTTCAAAACCAGCGTAATATCCACCCCTTCAATCATCAGTTTACGAACAGCCTGAATATACCAACGGGCAGGCAATATATCAGAAATAATCTGCAACACCAACGGCATACTCTCTATAGGAAAAATCATACCGGAAAGAATCATTGTCGGCATCATCAGTATCAACCCCGAAGCAAGCATGGCAGCCACCTGTGTCCGTGTCACAGAAGAGATGAGTAGCCCTAATGCCAACGACACGAATATAAATAACAAAGACACCGTTATCAACCAAAACAGGCTGCCTGCTACCGGCACATGCAGTACATAAACTGACAGCAACAGAATAGTGACCAGGTTGATGAACGACAATACAAAATAAGGTACTGCCTTTGACAAAATAACGAAAAGCGGTTTCACCGGAGAGACCAGCAAAATTTCCATCGTACCGGTTTCCTTCTCACGAACAATCGAAATGGAAGTCATCATCGCACAAATCAGCATAAGTATAAGCCCCATCACACCAGGCACAAAATTATAAGTACTCTTCATCTGCGGATTATAGAGCAATTTCACATCCGGCACAATAGTGGCAACCGACACGCCCGGAGGCAGCATTTCCTGCTGTACGGAAGCAATGATACCGGCAGCATAGTTCGTTCGGGTAGTTGCCATATTGGGATCAGTAGCATCGGCCACAAGCTGTATTTGTGAGTCACCGCTATAAATGCCATCAGCAAAACGGGTACTGAATACAATGGCCAGATCGGCATCTCCTTCACGAAAAATCGCTTCCAACTCTTCCGGAGAGTGTATCATGCGCTCCATCCTAAAGTATTCGCTGGCACCGATACGGTCTACAATACGACGAGTCATCACATCATTACTGGGATCAAGCACCACCACCCGCACATTTTTCACCTCTGTAGAGATAGCAAAACCAAAGAGGATAATCTGAACGACAGGCATACCCAAAAGGATTAGCATCGTTCTCCGGTCACGGAAAATATGATAAAATTCTTTTTTTACAAAGGCAAAAAACTGTTTCATAATTTAATCTGCTTTACGAACGGCCTTACGAGCCAATTGTTGAAATACGTCATCCATTGTTTGCGCATGGAACTTCTCTTTGAGTTCACGAGGAGTATCAAGAGCTTCAATACGTCCATCCACCATAATAGAAACACGGTCACAATACTCAGCCTCATCCATATAATGAGTGGTAACAAAGACGGTTATACCACGGTCGGCAGCCTGATAAATGAGTTCCCAGAATTGACGGCGGGTAGCAGGATCTACTCCTCCGGTCGGTTCATCTAAAAAAACAATCTTCGGTTCATGAAAAATAGAGACTGAAAAGGCCAGCTTCTGTTTCCATCCCAGGGGAAGGCTTTTCACAAGCGTCTCACGTTCGGCAGTAAAACCAAGACGTTCCAATAACTCATCGGTTTTATTAGCTATCTCCCTCTCTTTCATACCATATATACCGGCAAAAAGACGGATGTTTTCCCAGACTTTAAGATCCTCGTACAAAGAAAACTTCTGACTCATATAGCCTATATTTTTCTTAATTTCTTCAGACTGAGTGAAAAGATCAAATCCGGCTACCCTGCCACTACCGGAAGTCGGTTTACTTAGTCCGCAAAGCATACGCATAGCAGTTGTCTTTCCGGCACCATTGGCGCCCAGGAAACCAAAAATCTCACCACGGTTTACCTGAAACGAGATATGATCTACAGCGGTAAACGTACCAAAACGCTTACAGAGGTTATCAACTTCGATAACAGTTTCGCCTTTATGACGCAACTCCTCCCGTTCCAATCCCGGTGGACACAGGATATGGGCAAATTCCCGAAGGATACATTCCGGAGTATCAATGCCATGTATTTGTCCTTCGTTGATAAATGCGATCCGGTCACACTGACGGGCTTCATCCATGATAGGCGTAGAGGCTATAATAGTAATACCCTGCTCTTTGAGACGACGCAGCATTTCCCAAAACTCTTTGCGGGAAACAGGATCGACTCCGGTAGTAGGTTCATCCAGAAAAAGAATATCCGGTTTATGAATCAAAGCACAGCTTAATGCAAGTTTCTGTTTCATTCCCCCCGACAATGCTCCTGCACGACGTTTCTTAAAAGGTTCTATCTGCTGATAGATATCCTTCACCAAATCATAATTTTCTTCTATTGTAGTGTGAAAAACGGTAGCAAAAAAGTTCAGGTTCTCTTCCACCGTCAGATCCTGGTAAAGTGAAAACCTGCCGGGCATATAACCTACTTTCCGGCGAATCTCTTTATAATCTTTCACCACATCCGCTCCACCTACAGTAGCCGTACCTTCATCGGCAAGCAATAAAGTAGTAAGTATACGAAAAAGTGTACTCTTCCCTGCCCCGTCCGGACCAATAAGTCCAAAAAGTTCACCGGGTTTCACAGCAAAAGAAACTCCACGAAGCGCCTCCACCTTCCCATAACGTTTGCTTATATTATCTACCACTACTTCCATCTCCTAACTTTTTCTATTTCCCACAACTTTCAACTCTCATTTTCAACTTTCAACTTTCCATTTTCAATTAAAACATACTCCTCCATACATCCCTATTTTCAAGTACCCGTCATTCTTCACGGATATCTTCACTGCATATACTAAATTAGCACGCTCATCTTTAGTAAGGATGGTCTTAGGGGTAAATTCCGAACGGTCAGATATCCAGGTAACAACTCCCGGATACTCTTTCCGGGTATCATTGCCGTAGTCTGAAAATACAGTCGCCTTCTGTCCAAGTTTCACCTGTGAAAGCTGTTCAGAGGTTATATAGGCACGAATATACATCTGTTCCATATCCGCCACTTTAAACAAGGGTTTCCCCATAGTAGCC
The DNA here is from genome assembly GCF_964240755.1 of Bacteroides sp. HPS0048. Classification (NCBI taxonomy): domain Bacteria; kingdom Pseudomonadati; phylum Bacteroidota; class Bacteroidia; order Bacteroidales; family Bacteroidaceae; genus Bacteroides; species Bacteroides sp. HPS0048. Next base: position 263,865 of record NZ_CAXSVC010000004.1, read on the forward strand.
AGCTCACCGGCTTCGGCATATTTGGCAAGAACCATCCCATTAAGAGGAGATGTAATATGGCATTTCATTAATTGGTCTTCTATCTGTGCCACCTGAATACCTACTGAAGAACTTTGCCACGTAAGGCTTTGCCGGCTATTGAGCAAGGTTGACCCCTGGGCAATCAATTGCCGTTGAAGTACAGAAAGATGTGCATCCGCATCATCCAGTTGTTTTTGATTGGCAGCTCCCGCCTTCAACAGATTTTCAACACGGCGTTTCTCACGTTCGGCAGTGACAATCTGTTCTTTCAAAGCAGCCACCTGTTTCAGGATATCAGGTCGCTGATCTTCTACCGACTTCACATTAGCTTCCAATTGTATCTTCTTCAGATAAAGCTGAACAGTATCTACAAGTCCCACCTGCTGACCGGCTTTCACTGGTGTGCCTTCTTCTACTTCCAGGCTCAATAATTTACCGGCCGCTTCGGAAGAAACAAGTACTTCGGTTGTTTCAAATGTTCCGGTAGCATCATAATCGGGGCTACCGCTTCCACAAGCAGCAGCTATGAACAGTAGGGAAGAAAATCCTATAAATTTCATTCGTTTCATAACAGGGCTATTTTATAAATTAATGGTATATTTTAGTTTCCAGATATTCATCAGCAATTGAATTTCGTGTAGAGCTTTGGTCTGCCGTGCCATACTCTCTGAAGTAATCTCACGTAACAGATCCGTAACAGTCAGTGTACCGTTTGCCACTTTTGCTTCAGCTGCCAGGCGGATATTAGTGCGCAGACGAATAATCTCTTCATCATCCTGCATCTGTTTCCGCATAGAAACAATACCACTGTTTTGTTGGGTAGCTTGCAGGCGGGTATTAAAAAGAAAGACATCCCGGTTGTTTTGCAATTGCTGCTTATTGGTCGATATCAGCTTTTTATCATTTCGCAGTGTATATAAACTCCCGAAGTTCCACGACAACCGTACTCCCGCTACATAAAAAGGAGAAAACTCATCTTTCAGCATATTCAATCCGGGGTTACCATAAGCTCCCTGCACAAAAAGCCCGAAACGAGGCATATAGCCTGTTTTCAATGCTTCTTCCTGTATTTGCAAGCGTTGATTTTGTGCATCAAACCATATCAATTCCGGACGACGTATATCTCCCAGAGGAGATACCTCACTTTCCACAGGTTTCTTCAACGTGGTATTTTCCGTCAGATCCTCCCCTGTCAGTAAGGCTAACATCTGTACATAGGCCTGTCTCGAAGCGGAAAGCTCCACCCGCTTCTGCCGGGTATTCAACTGTTCCACTTTCACAGCATCAAGATCAGACTGACTGGCTATTCCATTCTCCATATAAGCACTGATCTGCCGGAAACTACGCTCCAGTTCGTCTTGCAAAAGCTGATTTTGTATAAGCTGTTCATCCAACAAGAGAATACTGAAATACAATTGATCTACTCTCTCATTCAGAGCATACATATCTACATTCAACTTCTCCCGTTCCACATCAGAAGACGCAAGGGTCATCTCTTTTTTAGTATGTATCTCTCCACCATCCCAAATGTTCTGTTTCAGCTCTAACATCACCTGATACTGATCCTTGGGCTGACCTTTAATATCTATTCCGGGAATTTTTACAGGAAGTTCGGTCACATCACTCTGATAACTGGCCTTTGCCGAAAGGGCAAACTGCGGCAGATATCCTTTCGAAGCATTATTCAGATTATACTCTTTAGTTTTTTCTATAAGACCATACTGCCTCACTAACGGATAGTTGTCCTGCGTTTTCTGCCGACACTCTTCCAAAGTTATCTGTCCGTACATACACGATACAGCCAGCAGAAATGATAATGAAAGAATCATTCGTTTCATATTCTTCTTCTCTATTAATTTCTTTTCTGCAAAGATAGGTAAATAGAACATGCAACCAGGTTCCAATAGTTTGCAATGATGTCCCATTAGTTCGATAATGAACAGATTTGAATAAAATTCACCTGTAGATTACAATGTAGTCTTATCTTCATATTGTATCTTTGTGAAAAATACAACAACTCCTGTCTGTTATGGAAGAAAAGAATAAGCCTCTCGAACTGGCACTCGACTTACTAAAACATACCCAAATTGCACGTAACAATGAGTATAGGTATATAAACCCCGATTTTGGTATCGTCATTAGTTTTGCCGGATTAGATAGTTATCTCTTTAAAATAGGACAACCCTACCGCACCAAAGAGGGACGGATTATCCGTGCCTTACGAGGAAGGGCCCGTATATCCGTCAATCTGATAGAATACGATGCTTTTCCGGAAATGATAATTGTCACCCCACCGGACTCTATCATTCAGGTGATAAGCTTTTCTCCCGACTATGATTTTCAAGTGATTGTAGCAAGCAACAACTTTTTGTCTGTTCCACACAGAGAAGATCTGACCGATTCATATATGAAACAAGGTATCGTGATAAAACTGACAGATAAAGAATGGAACGAAACGGGAATGTACTTCTCACTGATCTGGGAAACAGTACAAGAATCCACTTTCCGGAAAGAAGTAGTACAACATCTGCTTACAGCGCTTCTATATAATATAAGGTATATACAAAAAAAGAACCAAAGCAGCATTAACCAATCGCCCTCACACCAAGAAGAATTATTCCGCCGGTTTATTGCTCTGGTCAACGAGTACAATAAAAAAGAACGTACCGTAAGTTTCTATGCAGATAAACTCTGCCTTACCCCTCGTTATCTGAATACCGTCATACGACAAGTAAGCCAACAGACGGTAATGGAATGGATTAATCAGGCCGTCACGCTCGAAGCTCAAGTCTTACTAAAACATAGTAACTTAATGGTTTATCAAATTGCCGATGAATTGAATTTCCCCAATCCCTCTTTCTTTTGTAAATTCTTCAAGAGAAGAACGGGAATGACACCACAGGAATATCAAAAAAGATAAATACAGCCCTACATCAGAATCCGCATATTGCAAATAATCAGTAAGATACTTTGCCAGTTCAAACTAAAACCGTATCTTTGCGCCCGCTATTACGAGTTAGTAGCATTAATTCAAATCATTAATTAAAAACATTTATTTAAAATGGCAACCAAAATCAGATTGCAAAGACACGGACGTAAAAGTTACGCGTTTTATTCAATTGTAATTGCAGACAGCAGAGCACCACGTGATGGTAAATTTACAGAGAAGATTGGTACTTACAACCCGAACACCAATCCTGCTACAGTAGATTTGAATTTCGACGCTGCATTGGCATGGGTATTGAAAGGTGCACAACCTACCGATACTGTACGCAACATCCTTTCTCGCGAAGGTGTTTACATGAAGAAACATCTCCTTGGCGGTGTAGCTAAAGGTGCATTTGGCGAAGCTGAAGCTGAAGCAAAATTCGAAGCTTGGAAAAATAACAAGCAGACAGGACTTGCTACTCTGAAAGCTAAAGAAGATGAAGCTAAAAAAGCAGAAGCAAAAGCACGTTTAGAAGCTGAAAAGAAAGTAAACGAAGCAAAAGCGAAAGCATTGGCAGAAAAGAAAGCGGCTGAAGCTGCAGAAAAGGCTGCTGCTGAAGCACCTGCAGAAGAAGCTGCTGCTCCGGCAGAAGAGGCTCCTGCTACTGAAGCTGCTGAATAATAGTAAGCAAATTCACCAAAATGGGATTAAAACTATAAGGTCCTCTCCGGCTTGCCGGGGAGGATTTTTTGTGCTTCCCGCACGGGAAGGTTCAGCAGGCGATAACAGGGAGAGATGTTTATAAAAGATAGTTGCCAAAATAATAAGTAAGTGGGTTTGCTAAAACGAAGATAAAAAAGAGGGCAACAGGAAAAAGATTAAAGAGAAGGAAACACATCATTCATTTTCAGCGTTTTAGAATACTATTTATTGGAAGCAAAAGTACGTACTTTAAAACACCCAAAGTACGTACTTAATGGGCAATTAAATACGTACTTTTTCCGTGGTAAAATACGTATTCTTACATCTTAAAAGTACGTACTTCTATCGGTATGAGAAATAGGATTCCGAAAAGGCATTAACATTGTTAATTCATGCCCCTGTTTACAAACCTTATCATCTACTTTTAATGGATCCATTTCTTCAACTCCTTATACAAAGCTTCTGTGATTTCACTGTTCTTCGAATTAAAGAATATCTCCTTACCTGTATTCTCCTTAAACATGATATAGGGTTTGCTGTGCGAAGAGAGTAATAACAGACAGTTGCCTCCGTCTTTCAGCTTGAACCACCCTTTACTTATACCACCTATAGAAAGTCCATTAAGACGAAGCCCGATATCGGGAAGAGAGTCTATCAAACAAATCCCGGTTATCTCTTCCAGGGTTCTGGATGTACCATACATTCCCGTAAAAATCAGCTTATCCTCCTTTATCTTTATAGTTGCCGGATTCATACCATATGCTATAAATGCAGCAATCACCGCAATAGTAAGCACACTAATAGCAACCACATACTTCGTACTTTTCTTGGGAGGATTATGATCAAATTTATTTGCCTTGATTATCAGATACGGAATATAGAGTATAGGCAGAAGAATGCAATAACTGGCCCAGTCTGCATGCCCTACCCCAAGGCAGGCATAATAAGTAAGTAAAGGTACGGTTCCCATTCCCACCAGACTATAACACATAAAAGTAGACAGCCCCTTGACATCTACATTTTCTTTCTCTTCTTTAGACATTGTATTATATCCTGCAATAAGAATCGGGAAGCGCTTTACGAGTACCCCGAGCCCAATGAGGATGAAAGCTGTAATCAACACTGTAGTTTCCATAATCAAGTTTATTAACTCATTTCCACATCAACGAAAATCCCTTATTTTACCTCCGAAAGATAAGAATTATTCTTCAGAAAACAGGAAAAGTTGCTCTTTTCCTTGCAAATCGACTGCCTTGAGTGACTTTGCCCGCGAACTACGTAGTTTCAACAAAGCACAAAAGTCATCTTCTACATTATATCCGTTGACCTCTTTCACAACGAATCCTCTTCGTACTCCTATCCGGTAGGCCTTTGAGTTTTCCCACACCAACCCGATTTTGATCCGGCCTTCTTCGGGGATAAATGAAATGCCGGAAACACCGGTATCAGGCAGTATTACTGACGAAATACCGTCATACGGTATGAAAAGATATTGCTTTCGGGGAAAATCAAGAATCATCTGCCCATAGTTAAGCAAACCGGCTCCGACACGCGAAGTAACCCCTGTATGTGTTTCTGTCATCACATTCCTGAAAGTGACCGGACCGATCTTCATCCAGTCAAACCTCAAACGATAACGCAAAGTATCCCGGCCAGCACCTGTTATGCCAATAGAAGAAGCTCCATAAGCACAGTCCGTCACACACCGTTCTATCTTTTTAGGCATACGATTCTTCAATAGAATAAATACCTCATCGCAGAGGTCATAAAGTTCCGGAGCTCCCGTATCAAAAAGTACTCCGGTCTCCTGCAATCTACGGAATAGCTTTATATCCAAAAGGGGGCAGTTTGCTATCACCTTCATCCGTCTCCGTTTTCCTTTCTCTGCCTTAAAATGATTTTTCCTGTCTGTCAGGATCAGCCGTTGGTTTCTGGTATCTATCTTAACCGATAAATTCTGCAAAATCTCACTTCCTATCAGCCCGTCTACTCCTTCACAGTTGAAAAGACTATTCTCATTCATATCCCAAAGGGTAGCCGGATAATGATTGAAATGCAGGTTTCCTAAACGCAACTCCCTTACATTTGCCATGTTTACAGCGATACGTACGCCGTTGGCATCACGTGCACTATCTCCTCTATAAGTATCTTCACCACTTAACAACTCTTTATTCAGAAGCAAAGAGGAAGCACCGGTATCAAAAAGAAATTTCCGCTCAGTACCATTCACTGAAGCGGAAATTAAAATACGATTCTGAGAAAATTCAAAAGGGATGGTATCGGCAAAATTCTGTTCGCTGGTATAAGGAATTTTTCGTTCTTTGGGTGCATTGTAATATTCATATACCTTTCGGGATATCTCGGAAATAAGAGCTGCATTCGTTTTGTCATCTTCTCTGGACTCTGTCACAAACACTGCTATACTATATTGCCTCCCATCGGGCAAACGGACAAATCCCATGTCATTATCTCCCGCTTTCAACCCCGATTCGTTTCTGCCGGAAGAACCCGTCTTATGCCCCAATACAGCCTCCTGAGGTAATCCGGCTTTTAACTTATCGTTTCCTGTGACAGTTCCTATCATTAACTTCTCTAAATACTCTTTATATCCGGAATGCCGAAACAATGTTTCTGTACGAAACTTCTCCATCACCTGAACGGCTGCAAGCGGTGTAGTCCAGTTGAGATACTGATATTCAAAAGCTTCATTCAGCTTCTCTTCATTTGCTTCAATCTTAAAATCTTCTATACCCAACGTGCGAACATATTTATCGACCACTCCCGTGCCACCTATATAACGAAGCAAAATATCACAGGCGTTATTATCACTCTCCGATATGCTGTACCGCAATAATTCCCCCACAGAGATATTAAACTCTCCTTCGGGGCGGGCATCTCTCAAAGGACTATAAGTATCGGGCAGCAGATCTGCTTTGCGAACATATATTTCTGTTTCCAAAGGCAACTGCCGTGTATCGAGATAATCCATCACCGCCAATGCCTGATGAAACTTAAAAACACTCATCAAAGGGTAATGATGGGGATTGTTGTAAGTGAATGTCTCCCGCCCTTCAAACACAACAGCCACTCCTACCTTTGCCTGTTTTCCTTGCAACAAGATGTCAAGCTCTTTTACCAAAGGATGTTGTGCTCTTGCGTAAGGCAATATTAAAAGCAGACACATCATCAGCAAGCCCCGCACAAAAACAGTTCTCTTTGTATCCATTACTCCCTCCTGTTTATTTTCTGTTACTTCAATAAAAGCTCTCCTAAGTCTGCAATGTCCTCCACAATATAATCAGCTCCGGCTTTCGTCAGCTCCTCTCTGTCACCATATCCATAAAGTACACCGATCGAATCAATGCCTACCGCCTTTGCACCTATGATATCATGCTTCCGGTCACCAATCATCACCACGCGGTTCAGATCCGTAATTCCGTTTTCATGCAGTACATATTCTATCACTTCTGCCTTCGTATGCCTTGAGCCATCCAGACCACTGCCACCTACAAAAGAAAAACAACCGTCCAAATGAAAATGTTCCAAAATAAGCCGGGCAAAAACATCCGGTTTGGAAGTTGCCATCATCAACTGATATCCTTGTTGACGGGCCTTTTCCAGAAGTTCGGCAATGCCGGGATACACCTCATTCTCATAAAGCCCTGTCTCCGAATACCGTTCCCGGTATTTTTTCACTGCCTCCTCTGCCTGTACTTCCGTAAACTGATAAAACTCCATAAAAGAGTCTTTCAGCGGAGGGCCGATAAAAGGACACAATTCCCGAAGGTCGTTCACAACGATGCCGAAGTGATTGAGTGCATAGTCTACAGAGCGGGTAATGCCCTGCATAGGATCAGTAACGGTACCATCCAGATCGAAGAAGAGATACCGGTATTTAGCGGATAAATTATTATTCTGTTTCATCATCTTTTTGACGGACGAAGATAAGGCAAAAGAGTGGCAAAAACAAATGAAGAGCAAAACGTTATCCAAACCATTCGAAGCCAGGTGATTGTGAATATCCAGATATTAAGAGTCATAGTCAGGAAAAAGAAACGCCACACTACACCAGGGCAGAATAAATCTATCGGCATTAATCCTAATACAATCAGATTACTGTAATACAGTATTTTATCTATCCGGGAAGGCTGACGACTATAATACCACAACATATATCCCAGGAGTGCTATTACATAAGTGTGATACTCCGATGAGGTACCGAAAAGAATAACCCATCCCATTAATATACCAAGTGCCTGTACTCTAAATGCAAAATCCTTGTATTTAGACCGGTTTACTAAAACCAAAAAAGCCAATAGAACTATAGCAAAGATCTGGGCTATTGTAGTCCATGCAGGCGGCTGCGAAAAGAATGGCTTCAGATAGAAGAAGGTATGAAAAACACGAAGTGTTTGCTGATGTACCAACCCGTTAAACCAATGTTCATAATATCCTGACAACTCTATAACAGGTATTCTTATCAATGGTATGAAAATATATAGGGCTGCAATTAATGCAACACACCCTAAGTTTTTCCACACTTTAGGATAAAACAACAACATTCCCAACTGAAAAATGCCATAAATTTTAGTAAATCCTGATAACAATATAATCAGGATAGCCGGCAGATACTTACCACGTTCCAGCAAAGAAAATGAAAAGAGAAAGAAATAAGCAACACTGACATTGTACTGAAATGACAGTAATGTTGTTGCTAAAATAGGCAATGTATACAGGAATATCTTGCATTTTGTCTCCTTGGTATATTTATCCGGTAATGTAAATATAGAAATAAAATAGAGCGTAAAATTCATTAAGTTCCACACAAAAGGCGCAAGCCATGAAGGCAAATAAGCAAACGGGCTAAAGAGTATATTAAACAAAGGCCCATAAAGAAACACATCGTGTCCTTTTTCCTCTGCCCATGCTGCTCCGTATGGAATAATACCATTCCAGAAGTCTCTGGTGGCATCACTAAATATCATAAAGTTATACTGTCTGCCACGTGCTACTTCCGAAAACGTAAGGGCAGCCGTCAGAATAAAGCCGATTGTAAACCATAGATTAGTCTTTGCAAAAAGATTGCTACCAACTATTTGCTTCTTAAATATGTACATGATTATTTGTGTGTTTAAAAGTCGAAAATCAGATTAGTTTGTTTCTTCAATGTTTGTACTGTATTCATTTATATAATAGACAGGTCTTTTCTTCGTTTCAGAAAAGACAATACCTAAATATTCGCCTATAATCCCTAATGCGAGTAACTGAATTCCTCCTAAAAAAAGAATAACACTCATCAATGACGGATACCCTGATACAGGATCTCCCCAAATAGCAGCCCGTACAACAACAGTTATTAAATAGACGAATGCCGTGAAAGATACTACGACGCCAATTAACGACACAATACGCAAAGGAGTTTTGGAAAACGAAGTAAAACCTTTAATTGCCAGATTAGTCAATTTCCAATAATTCCATTTAGTACAACCTGCCGCTCTTGCATCCCGCTCATAATATATAGGCTTTTTTTTAAGGCCAATGTAAGAAAACAGTCCTTTCATATTCCGCTCATTTTCTTTCAGTTGCCGCAAAGCATCAATAGCCCGTTTACTAAACATCCTATAATCACCCGTATCTTCTTGGATAGGAATATCCGACATCGTTTTTAATAATCTATAGTATAGCTTGGAAGTGGCTTTCTTCAAAAAGGATTCTCCTTTCCTATTAGAACGCTTTGCATACACATCATCATATCCCTGCTCTATTTCCTTAAACATTTCAAGAATCAATTCGGGAGGATCCTGTAAATCGGCATCAATAATGACCAATGCATCACCTTTTATATAGTCAATGCCGGCAGCCATTGCAATCTCCTTTCCGAAATTACGTGATAAATCAACCAAAGATACCCGTTTATCTTTCTTTTGAACCTTCTTCATCAAAAGCAGAGAGTTATCTTTACTGCCATCATTCACAAACAGTATTTCAGATTTACAAGGTAGCTTTGAAAGTACGCAACTCAGTCTCTCATAGAGTAATAGGAAACACTCTTCTTCATTATAGACAGGCACCAGTACACTTAACATATTTATATCCATGATGAGTTATTACATTTATTGTTCAGAAGTCTATTCTCATAGTATTTATTTTGCGCCGAAATATAAATAATATCTCCTAAACTACACAACCTTTTTATCATAAAAAAAATTAACTGCCAAGCAAATAATCCACTTTATAATAATCTCTTCAATATATCAATAAAAACTCTGTATACAGAGCAACAAACCTATTTCTAACCACTTTCTAATCTCACCTAAGTGTATTATAATCACCTTTAGAATGCCTTTCAAAGAGAGAGCCTTACTTTTGTCCGCAAATTAAAAGTAAGAATGAAAAGGCTGATTATTATTTTATTTTTCTCTTCTATCTACGGGCTCCTGCATGCACAGGAATCTCCTTTGCAGCTATCACTGAAAGATGCAGAAAAGATGTTTTTAGAACGCAACCTGTCATTAATTGCCGAACGATATAATATTGACAAGGCACAGGCACAAGTGACACAGGCACGGTTATTTGACAATCCCGTAATCTCACTTGAACAGAATGTATACAACCGACTGAACGGTAAGTACTTTGATGTAGGAAAAGAAGGAGAAGCCACTGCCGAAATAGAACAGGTTATCAATCTTGCCGGACAACGTAATAAACGGGTACGGCTGGAAAAGGTAAACAAGGAGATAGCCGAACATCAATTTGAAGAAGTATTGCGTACCCTGCGAAGCGAACTGAACAAGACTTTTGTTGAAATATGTTTCTCCACCCGCTCTATCGGGATATACGACAAAGAGATCGAATCTCTCAGCCTGTTGATGAAAGCCTTCAGGGAGCAGCAAAATAAAGGAAACATCTCTCTGTTAGAGAGTTCACGATTGGAATCTTTACTCCTATCGCTCCGTAAAGAGAAGAATGAACAGGAAAACAACCTCGTGAACTTACGTGGTGAGCTAAACTTGTTACTAAGCCTCCCTGCCGGACAGGATATAGACCTGCTGCTGGATGATGATATTCTGAAACAAGTGGATACAGCTGCCGTTCCTTTTGCGGATATGGATAATATGCTTTCTGTCCGTCCTGATCTGAAAATGGCCCATAGCAATGTTACGGCTGCCAAAGCGAACCTGAAGTTACAGCGTTCTATGGCAGCGCCGGAGTTTTCAATCAAAGGTATGTATGACCGCGCCGGAAACTTCATCAACAACTACTTCGCCGTAGGGGTCAGTGTCTCCGTCCCTATCTTCAACCGTAACCAGGGAAACATTAAATCGGCTAAAATCGATATTATGCAAAACGGAAAGGAAGAAGAATATGCCATAGAAAAGGCACGTATGGAGTTATATGCAGCTTATAGTCAGCTACAAAAAGCAGTAGAATTGTACCGGTCGTCCAATGATGAACTGGAGCACAATTTCGGACGCCTTATCGAAGGAGTAAATGCAAACTTCCGGAAACGGAACATCAGTATGCTTGAATTCATCGACTATTATCAAAGCTACAAAGAAACCTGCCTGCAACTGTATGAGCTCAAAAAAGATGTATTCCTCGCTATGGAGAACTTAAACACAATTGTCGGACAAACTGTATTTAACTATTAGAATCAATATGAACCGTATCTTACTACCCGTTTGCCTCTGCGTCATGATACTGAGTGCTTGTGGCGGACAAACAGAAACTCCCAAAGAGATATCTCAGGAACTCTTCCTTACAGACAGTTTACAAAACGTAGTATCGGTAGATACTGTATACACACATGAAGTGACTGACGAACTGACTCTCAACGGCAGGGTTACTTTCAATCAGGAACAGGTAGCACGTGTGTTTCCTATTTTCGGAGGTACAGTGACTGAGGTCTCTGCCGAAATCGGCGATCATGTACGCAAAGGAGATATACTTGCCATCATCCGGAGTGGCGAAGTAGCCGATTATGAGAAACAAAAGAAAGAAGCAGAACAACAACTTATCATCGCCCGTCGCAACTTGCAATCTGTACAGGATATGTTTACCTCCGGCATGGCATCAGAACGTGATGTATTGCAAGCTCACCAGGAACTAAACAATGCCGAAGCAGAAGAAAAGAGAATCACGGAGATCTTCTCCATCTATCATCTTGCCGGAAAATCGCTTTATCTGGTGAAAGCCCCGGTATCCGGTTTTATCGTAGAAAAGAATATCAATAAAGAGATGCAGATACGTTCGGACCAAAACGATGAGATGTTTACCATCTCCGGGTTGGAGAATGTATGGGTAATGGCAGACGTATATGAGAGCGACATCAGTAAGGTACACGAAGGTGCTCCGGTACGTATCACTACCCTCGCCTACCCGGACAAAGAGTTCAGCGGAAAGATAGACAAAGTGTACAACATGCTGAATGACGAAAGCAAAACGATGAGTGTACGGATAAAACTCACCAATAAAGATTACCTGCTAAAACCGGGCATGTTTACCAATGTATGCGTGATAAGTAAGGTATCCGATAAGAAACTGCCACGCATAGACTCACACGCCCTTGTTTTTGAAAATGGAAAAAACTATGTAGTAGCAGCAGACGCCAACGGCAAACTCACTATAAAGGAAGTTGAAGTCTACCGCCAACTGAGCAAAGAGTGCTATCTTTCATCGGGTGTACAAGAGGGAGACCACATTCTGAATAAAAATGTATTGCTGGTTTACAACGCATTGAATGCTGATTAAAAGGAGGAACAAACGATGCATAAGTTTATTGACAACATTGTAGCCTTCTCACTGAAGAACAAGTTTTTTATCTTTTTCTGTACCACGATAGCCGTCATTGCCGGAGTTGTATCCTTTAAACATACTCCGATTGATGCCTTTCCGGATGTAACGAATACCAAAGTGACCATCATCACCCAATGGCCGGGACGCAGTGCCGAAGAAGTGGAGAAGTTCATCACTATCCCCATTGAGATAGCGATGAATCCGGTGCAGAAGAAAACAGATATACGCTCCACTACCCTTTTTGGACTGTCGGTTATCAACGTGATGTTTGAAGATCAGGTGGACGACTTCACCGCGCGCCAGCAAGTGTACAATTTATTGAATGATGCTGATCTGCCGGATGGGATAACACCGGAAGTACAACCCCTCTACGGCCCTACGGGAGAGATATTCCGCTATACTTTGCGCAGTGATAAGCGAAACGTACGGGAACTGAAAACCATCCAGGACTGGGTGATTGAACGTAACCTCCGTTCGGTATCGGGCGTGGCAGATATCGTTAGTTTCGGCGGAGAGGTAAAAACGTTTGAAGTAAGCGTCAACCCTCACCAGCTTATTAATTACGGTATCACCGCGCTGGAGCTTTACAATGCCATCGCCAACAGTAACATCAATGTGGGTGGCGACGTGATCACCAAAAGTTCACAGGCATACGTAGTACGCGGTATCGGCCTCATCAACGACCTGGAAGAGTTACGGAACATCGTAGTGAAGAATATCAACGGCACTCCTGTGTTAGTACGCCATCTGGCAGATGTACACGAATCCTCCCTGCCTCGCCTGGGACAAGTAGGAAGAATGGATGAAGACGATGTAGTACAAGGCATCGTCGTAATGCGTAAGGGAGAAAACCCGGGAGAAGTGATTGATGCTCTAAAGACCAAAATAGAAGATATCAACAAGAATGTATTGCCTAAGGATGTACAGATTGTACCCTTCTATGACCGTGAGGACCTTGTAAACCTCGCCGTACGAACGGTGACACATAACCTGATCGAAGGAATCCTGCTCGTGACCTTCATTGTACTGATATTCATGGCAGACTGGCGGACTACAGTGGTAGTGGCGGTAGTTATCCCGCTGGCACTGCTCTTTGCCTTTATCTGCCTGCGTGCCATGGGGATGTCGGCCAATCTCTTATCGATGGGAGCTATCGACTTCGGTATTATTATAGACGGTGCCGTGGTAATGGTGGAAGGGGTATTTGTGGCGCTCGATAAGAAAGCACGGGAAGTAGGAATGCCGGCTTTCAACCGTATGTCGAAAATGGGACTGATCCGCCATACAGCCAAAGACAAGGCAAAGGCTGTCTTTTTCTCCAAACTGATTATTATCACAGCCCTTATTCCTATCTTCTCTTTCCAGAAAGTAGAAGGCAAGATGTTCTCACCTCTCGCCTATACTCTCGGTTTTGCCTTGTTGGGTGCATTATTATTCACGCTTACACTGGTTCCGGTGATGTCGTCTATGTTATTAAAGAAGAATGTACGTGAAAAGAACAACTTCTTTGTCCGCTTCATCAACGAGAAGGCGAGCGCCCTGTTCAATAAATGCTATGCGCACCGCAAACTATCCATCGGGTTGGCAAGTATCGTGGCTGTTGTCGGATTGTGGATGTTTACTCTGTTAGGTACTGAGTTCCTGCCACAGTTGAACGAAGGTTCTATCTACATCCGTGCTACCCTGCCACAAAGTATCTCGCTGGACGAATCGGTGAAACTCGCCAATCAGATGAGGCGCAAACTCGCTGCTTATCCTGAGGTAAGACAAGTGCTTTCACAGACCGGACGCCCCAACGACGGTACGGATGCAACGGGGTTCTACAATATTGAATTTCATGTAGATATCTATCCGGAAAAAGAGTGGGAAAGCAAACTGAGCAAGCTGCAACTGATAGATAAAATGCAGGATGACCTCTCACTCTATCCCGGTATCGACTTCAACTTTTCCCAGCCTATCACGGACAATGTGGAAGAAGCCGCTTCGGGTGTCAAAGGGTCTATCGCCGTAAAAGTATTCGGCAAAGACTTGTACAAGTCTGAGAAGATAGCAGTAGAAATAGACAAAATACTCGCTACCGTACAAGGTATCGAAGACTTGGGTGTCATCCGTAACATCGGGCAGCCGGAACTGCGCATTGAATTGAATGAGCAGAGCCTGGCACGCTACGGTGTAGCTAAAGAAGATGTACAATCCATCATCGAAATGGCCATTGGCGGCAAGTCGGCTTCATTGCTTTACGAAGATGAACGCAAATTTAACATAATGGTGCGGTACAAACCGGAATACCGCCAAAATGAAGAAGAGATAGGCAAGATACTGGTACCCACCATGAACGGCACCATGATACCCATCAAAGAACTGGCAGAGATAAAGACCATTACCGGTCCTCTGCTGATATTCCGTGATAACCACACACGCTTCTGTGCCGTGAAATTCTCCGTACGCGGACGGGATATGGGAACTGCCGTAGCCGAAGCACAGAAGAAAGTGAATGCCTCTATACACCTGCCCGAAGGCTATACACTGAAATGGACAGGAGACTTTGAAAACCAGCAAAGGGCCACAAAACGCCTCTCACAGGTAGTTCCGGTAAGCATTGCCATCATCTTTATCATCCTGTTTGTGTTGTTCTCCAACGCCCGGGATGCCGGACTGGTGCTGCTGAATGTACCTTTCGCCGCTGTTGGTGGCATTATCGCATTGCTCATCACGCACTTTAACTTCTCCATTTCGGCGGGTATCGGGTTTATCGCCTTATTCGGCATTTGCATTCAGAATGGTGTCATCATGATTTCGGATATCAAACATAACATACAGGCACGACTCCCCCTGCCCGAAGCGATCCAGACAAGTATGCGTTCCCGCATCCGTCCGGTAGTGATGACGGCAGCTATGGCAGCCATTGGCCTGATGCCGGCAGCTATGAGTCATGGTATCGGGTCGGAATCACAACGCCCCTTGGCTATTGTCATCATCGGCGGACTGATAGGAGCTACTTTCTTCGCCCTTTTCATTTTCCCGCTGATTGTGGAAGTGGTATACGAAAAGATGCTGTATGATAAAGAGGGAAACCTGAATCAGAGAAAGTTATGAGCAGATTCACCACAGAAGGTATGGAAAGGAACGTACCTCGTAGACAAACCTACCGGAGGTCATAGAGGAGGGATGTTTTACATGTACATGTAAAGCAGCATGACATGTACATGTGGAGCAGTACGACATGCACATGTCGTACTGTATTAGATGTACATGTAAAATAATCCACCCCACCGACAAACGGAAGGTACCTCAGTGACAAACCCTACGTTCCATACGGGACCTCACATCACAAGGTTCAAAAGAAAAAACGCCGTACCCCCTGTGTCCTCTGTTGTGAATCTCGTATATTTGCAAAATACTAAAACAACTCGTTCATGGCAAAGATATTATTGGTAGAAGATGAGATAAACATTGCCTCGTTCATCGAACGCGGATTACGGGAATTCGGGCACACAGTCACCGTAGCCCATGACGGCACTTCCGGCTGGGAACTGTTGCAGAATGAAGCATTCGACTTGCTGATACTGGACATTATCATGCCCGGAACAAACGGATTGGATCTATGCAGGCAATATCGCCAGAGAGAAGGGTATCAGACCCCCGTCGTCATGCTCACGGCATTAGGTACTACCGAAGATATCGTAAAGGGACTCGATGCCGGAGCAGATGATTATCTGGTAAAACCTTTCAGTTTTCAGGAGTTGGAAGCCCGTATCAAAGCATTGCTCCGCCGGGGCAAAGAAAGCCCGGCACTGCAACTCACCTGCAACGATCTTGTATTGGACTGTAATACCCGTCGTGCCCAGCGGGGAGAGTTCACCATTGACCTCACCGTAAAGGAGTACCGCCTTTTAGAGTACTTTATGACACACCAGGGCACCGTTCTCTCGCGCCTTACGCTGTTGAAAGATGTGTGGGACAAGAACTTCGATACCAACACCAATGTGGTAGATGTCTACGTAAACTATCTGCGAAATAAGATAGATAAAGATTTCGAGACGAAACTCATTCATACGGTTGTGGGAATGGGGTACATCATGGGAATACAATAACAAAAAAGATGTAGGGAGTACAAAAGATGAAAATAGGATCCAGGATAGCACTGTTTTATACCATCATCACCGTAGGAGCCATCACTGCGGTGGTTATGGTATTCTACTTTTTCACCTCTCGGTATATCAATCACCTCTATGACTCTTACCTGATAGAGAAGGCTTATCTGACTGCTCAGAAACATTGGGAAAAAGATGAGGTAGACGAATACAGTTACCGCGAAATTCAGCAGAAGTACAACGAGCTACTGCCACAGGCGCAAGAGATATTGCTGAATATGGACAGTGTACCGATGGCTGTAAACGATTCTCTGAACAAATACCTCGACAGCAACCAGCAGGCACGCCTGTTCAAAGATCTCCCGGTCTCCTTCGTTTATGGCAAGCTGAGAGGCGCTGCACTCCACTACCCCGACAATGAAGGCGACTTTATTGTTTTGGTAATGGCAAACAATACCTATGGATACGAGATTCAAAAGCATATCCTTCTGCTCGCCGTATTCCTCCTGCTGATAAGCTGCGGCCTCATCTATCTCCTCGGAAGAATTTATGCCAACCGTATTCTGCGTCCTTTGCAGCACATCCTCAAAGAGCTGAAACGCATTCGCGGAAACAATCTGAATGTACGGATGAAAACCTTCGATAACAAAGACGAACTGGACGAACTTATCAGAACCCTGAATGAAATGCTAGACAGGATAGATACTGCATTCCAGGCAGAAAAGTCATTCATCAGCAATGCCTCGCATGAACTGAATAACCCGCTCACCGCCATTCAAGGAGAATGTGAAATCAGCCTGCTCAAAGAACGTTCTGCTACGGAATACATAGACTCGCTGCAACGCATCTCCACAGAAAGCAAGCGCATCACCCAACTGATAAAACACCTGCTTTTCCTCTCCCGCCAGGATGAAGATATATTGCAAAACGCTAAGGAGAAGATAGACCTCGTTGTGCTCCTGCGCGACTTATGCCTGCAATATCCACAAGTGACATTCAACACGAATGAGACAGATGGAAGCGTCCATATCACAGCCAACTTCTATCTGCTGCGTATCGCACTGCAAAACATAATAGATAATGCCCGGAAGTACTCAAAAGAGCAGGTAGACGTCAGTTTAAGCATTCGTGAAGATTGCCCGGTCATTGAGGTAAAAGACTACGGGATCGGCATTCCGGAGAAAGAAATACATCATATCTTCCACTCCTTTTACCGGGCAAGCAACACCCGCGAGTATACAGGACAGGGAATCGGACTGAGCTTATCTATGAAGATATTATCAGTGTATGGTGGTAAGATAACAATCGATTCAGAAGTAAACTGCTACACCAAAGTAACGATGACTTTTCCACACATCCGAAAACAGAATTAAAATCCGCAAATCCGGCCTACTACCCCATATGCTTCCTGTATTACCTCTTGCGGATAACCGCAAATATCAAGAATGCGTATGGCATTGCGTTCTGTCACCGGGCCGGACTTCAGTTTGTAATCAAAAGACAGTACCCCGTCTTCTACACTTTCGCAGAAGTGATACAAGTCATATTCAGCTTTCAACAGGGAGGCAAGTTCAATGTCATGGGTAGAGATAAACACAAGGTTTCTTTGCACCACCAATGCCGAAAGCACTGCTTTGGCTATGGCAATCCGCTCAATTGTATTAGTCCCCTTAAACAATTCATCCAGCAGAAACAGATGGTTTCCTTCCCGGCTCAGATCAATCATCTCCTTAACGGTCTGTACTTCTTGCAGAAAGAAACTTTTTCCTTCCATTAAGCTATCTTCCATATGAATAGCAGAAGCCAACTTCAAATCCGGAGAAGAACAAAAATGATGTGCAAAACAAGTATGCAGCGCTCCTGCAGAAAGCAGATTCACTCCTATTGAACGGATAAAACTCGTCTTTCCTGACATATTAGAGCCGGTAATCAATGCAGATTTACCATGGAGGGTAATAGCATTGGAAACACAATTTTCTATCAGCGGGTGGTAGATATCCTCTACTTGAAATGAAATCTCTTCAGGACAAAACTCAGGCAATGAGTAGTAAGGTAATTTACTCCGAAGCTCAGAAACAGAGCATAAAACATCTATCAGCCCGAAAAAGCGGAATACCAGTTCCAACTTCTG
Source organism: Bacteroides sp. HPS0048 (assembly GCF_964240755.1). NCBI lineage: Bacteria > Pseudomonadati > Bacteroidota > Bacteroidia > Bacteroidales > Bacteroidaceae > Bacteroides > Bacteroides sp. HPS0048. The sequence continues at coordinate 282,538 of NZ_CAXSVC010000004.1, forward strand.
CTGTTTTCCCTGTAAAAGAAAAAAAGCACGGGATGCTGAGATTGCCTCGGTCAGAAAAAACATGTTAAACAACTCAGTGAATAAATAAACCATAAAAGCCAAATCGCTTTCAAGGCGGATACTCAGACGGAAAGAAGCTAAACGTTTCCTCAATGGCATTAAGTCGGACAACACTTCCGTGATCTCTTTATTAATTGAGAGGCAGAGCGGCCGTTTCGTTAACTTCTCTGACTGCTTCAACAAATTCAATAATTGTGGCACAGAAAACAAATATGCCTGCATCTCTGTCTTTTTACGATAGTGCAACACAAGGTTTACAAGCAGCCCTGCCAACATTAACCAGAGAAACCCGACAGAAGAGGTGACGTATAATAATCCCAACGAAAGTGCCGGAATGAATTGCAATACCCTCAGTAATAAGTAGAAAGAACGTGAACAGACCGGATGAGTGGCCGAGAACAACGAGGCAATCGAACAGGCATCCACATGATTCAGTTTTTTCAACTCATTTTGGATATCACGGCGCAAAACAGTATCAGCAGAAAGAGAATCGAGCATCTTCTCCTGACCCGCCACCTCTGACGTACGGTTATAGTGTAATACATCATATAAATACTGTCTGCCTACACAAGAAGAAGTATGGTCGGCAAACAGGAAAAAATCATCCAGATTCAAGTCTTCCCAGGTCCGTTCGGACAGTAAACTATTTGTGTCCGTCGTGGCTTTATACTCATGATAAAGTGCAATGTCTGATAGTGTTTCTCTCATCCTACAAATATATAAAAAGAAAGGCATCCAAAGAATATCTTTGAATGCCTTTTTACTATGCGTACATAGCGTTTCCGCTTTTCGTCAGATTAATATCTGTCACGACCGCCACCGTAGCCACCGCCACGATTACCGCCACCGTAACCACCGCCACGATTGCCACCGCCGTTATAGCTGCGACGCGGAGCAGATTCTTCCTTAGGACGAGCTACAGATACAGCAAGCTTTCTGCCATCTATTTCTGCTTCGTTCAATGCTGAAATAGCCTTATTACCGGCTTCTTCATCTGCCATCTCCACGAAACCATAACCTTTAGAACGGCCAGTCTCTCTGTCAGAAATAACTCTCGCTGAGGCTACTTCTCCATACTCTGCAAACAACTCTGTTAAATCGGAATCGCTAATGTTATAGCTCAATCCTGCAATAAAAATGTTCATCGAAAAAAAATAATTAATTCTTAAATAATAAAATGATTTTGTTAGAGAAGTCTTGTTAAGGAGATAAATAACTCTGCAATAATATTGAGAAGGAACCGATCTTACTTATCAGAAATCTTTAAAACGTGGTAAATATAGACATTAAGTGGGGATTTAGAAAAAAAAAAGGCAATTTCTTTAAAAATAAATGCAAAAAAGGTGGGACGGTATTACAAATACAGCTCAAAAACAAAAAATTAAACCAGTCAGATACATCCATTCCCACTTCCTTAGAACAGTATTGTACTGATAATAAACACCTGTTTTCAGCTGAAATTTATTATTAAACTGATAAGTAACGCCTCCTCCTGTTCCCATTGTGTAAAGACTGCGCGGTGTGTGATACCTATCGGATATATAGTTGGTAGAAAGATAAAGCGAAAGCTTTTTCGTCAGTTTATAATCGGCTTCAGCTTCCGACCGGACACTGTATGCAGAGTAAGTTTCTACCGGCAAAGAAGCTGAAGAGAAATAATCTCCACGAACGGTTAATCGCCGGGAAGGTTTCCAAAGAGACAGGCTTCTAAGCTGATTCGTCTGTGAGAAACGCACCGGAGTCATGCCGGGAAGAGAAGGACGCGGCCAATGAGGAACAAAAGGTTTATCGGGACGTAGAATCTCAAAGTCCGGCAACTTGACAGCAGGCAGAGGAGATTTGAAAGTCCCCGGTTTACGCTCGCCGGGGACTGAAATCAAATCATCCAGATGAAGCCCTTCGAACGGGACTTCCTGCGCCAAGAGAGTAACAGAACAGAATAGACATAGAATAGTATAGATGCAAATTTCCCTCATACGGCATCTGGTTTTATCCATTAGACGCTCACATGAGGGAAATGCTGCAAACAAATTAATTAAAAATTGATAATCGATTAAGACTGTGTAGTAATGAATGCATTTCACCACAGAGTAACACGGAGTTCCACAGAGTAGTATTTGTCTGATGAAACGCAGATTAACACAAATGAACGCAGATTAAAAGACTGTATTTCTTTATCTTAGATTTGTTTCCCTTTGCGAAAATCTGCGATCATCTGCGTTTCAATAAAAATTTAAACTCTGTGGAACTCCGTGTTACTCTGTGGTGAATAATGTATTAAGATTACAACGACTTCTGATTCTTCTTTCTACGGCTGCGACGTCTCTGTAACTTCTTACGCTGATATCGCTGTATGCGTTTGTAGATCATCCATCCACTCATTACACCTACCACCACAAAGATAAGAATGGTAATACCCACTCCCAGATTGTCTCCTTTGATACGAGACCATATTTCAAGCACCTCTTTGGTCTTATCACCAAAGTCACGAATCATTGCACAACGTTCTACCACACTACGGTCCGGATATTGAATACGATTGATCTGAATACTATCTGCACCGGAACCAAAAAAATAGCTCAAGTCGGAATAATAAGTCAACGTCGTATCTATTTTTTCTTCCATAATCTCGGGAGAAGCAATAGAACTTACGTATCCACAGGCATCCATATTCCGAATAGCAATATCGGGACGACACATGAAATTAATAAAATAACTGGCAGCTTTCGGGTTGCGTGCATATTTCGGAATCACCCAACCATCATACCAAATGTTGCTACCTTCCTTTGGGACTACATAATCAAGGCCCACTCCCACTGCCTCAGCCTCTTCAATAGCCCACATGGCGTCACCACTCCACGTCATATTAATCCAGGCCTTATTTTTTGTCATCATCTCTTTTCCGAAATCAGCCTCCCAGCCGGCAATATTAGGCTTCATCGCTTTGAGGTATTTCTCTACTATTGCCATCGCTTCAGGAGAATAATCGTTCATCAGTTGTTCAACCGTTACTTTTCCTTCTTCCAACTCTTTAGCATGAGAGTAGATGATAGCTGTTCCGTATGCATCACGATAAGCATCTTTCATCAGAATTTTACCGGCATATTTCTTATCCCAAAGACACTCCCAAGTGTCTACCTCCTGCTCGGTAACAAAAGCCTTGTTATAAAGAATCCCTGCTGTACCCCACATGTAACAAACTGCATATTGGTTGGCAGGACGTCCCGGCTGGCTAAGTTTAGCTATCTGTTCACGGATATATGGAGAAACATTGTTCATATAATCGGGCGAATGAGCAAAAACAGTATCAATGGGCAACAGCAAATCTTTCCTTAGCATACGCTCAATGATATACTCCGAAGGACAAACGACATCAAAATCCTCGTGTCCTTTTTCAATCTTGGTAAGCATTATCTCATTGATATCAAACGTCTGATAAACAATGCGGATATCTTCTCCGGTCTGCTCCTTATAGTAAGCCTGAAAATCTTCTAATACACCCTCTCCGATATAATCAGCCCAATTGTATATCTTCAGTACCTTTCCGCGTGGCTCACCTGTGTTGTAACAACCGGTAAGTAGAAGTCCCGATAAAATAAATATAGATAGAATCTTCTTCATAAACAGTTCTTTTATAGTATACCCCCATTTCATCCTTCCATCACCGTTTTCCGTTACTCCCCGTGCGGGAAGTACCTGCTCTGCGATTAATGACAATCAATAACGCAAGAACTACCACGAAGATAATCGTAGAAAGCGGACGAAGTTCCGGCGTTAACCCTCCCTTACGGGCATCAGCATAAATATAAGTAGAAAGCGTCTCCAACCCCTCGTTACCAATGGTGAACACCGTTACTGCAAAATCATCAATTGAGAGCGTCAGTGCAAGCATGAAACCACTAATCATTCCCGGACGAATCTCCGGAATAATCACTTTACGTAATGCCTGCATCGGGGTAGCTCCCAAATCAAGAGCGGCTTCGTAAAGGTTCGGATTCATCTGTTTGAGGCGTGGTAACACACTAAGCACCACGTAAGGAGTACAAAATGTAATATGCGCCAGTACCACAGTTGTATAGCCCTGTGAGATACCTAATGAAACAAACAGCAGGAACAGAGATATACCAGTGATAATATCTCCGTTCAGAATAGGAATACTATTCACAAAACCGATAGTCTTACGGGCACGATTCTTTAAATTAAAGATGCCGATAGCTGTAACACTCCCTAACAAAGTAGAAGCTGTGGCTGCTATCAAAGCGATAGTGACCGTATTCATCAACGCATTCATCAACGAATGATGGGTTCCGGTTGTAAACAGAGAAGAGTAGAGTTTTGTTGAAAATCCGGTCCAGTTTCCCAAAACTTTGGCTTCGGTAAATGAATAGATCACTATAATCACAATCGGCGAATAAAGCAGTAACAGCAATATCCACAGATAGGTTTGAGCAAGAATCTTCTTTACCATAACCCACCTCCTTCGTTAGAATTGTCTTTATCATCCGTACTGAACAACGAGGTAGCAGCAATCAGCAACAACATAATAAGAGACAGGGCCGCACCATAGTTCCACATACTGTTGTTGATATTCTCCTGAATGGTAGTACCGAAAAGTTTTATATTGTTCATCGTCAGTAGCTCGGCAATGGCAAAAGTAGAAATAGTAGGCATAAACACCATCATAATACCACTCATCACTCCCGGCATAGACAGGGGCAGAACAGCTTTAAGAAACACCTGAACCGGATTGGCTCCCAAATCCTGTGCCGCTTCAATATAACTATGATCCATCTTCTGCAACGTATTGTAAATAGGATAAATCATGAAAGGAATAAAGTTGTACACCATACCGAAAATCAATGCTCCCTCTCCCAATGGCATACTGAAAAAATCGAATAAGGCAACAGTAGCAAGTGTACGCACCAGAATATTAACCCACATAGGAAGGATAAACAGCACTACCAAAGTTTTGGAACGGTTCAACTTGGCATTACTCAGAATCCAGGCTGCCGGATACCCCAAAAGGATACAAATAAGTGTTGTTATGATAGCTATCCCGATGGAATATACAAAAGTGTTGATCGCCTCATGGTGAGTAAAGAACTTCTCAAAGTTCTCTAATGTAAGATGCCCGCTGTCATCGGTAAATGCATAGACCACAATAAGAAGCAACGGAATAACAACGAATATCGCCGAAAAGATAATGTAAGGGAGGGTCCAACTCTTACGTGATGAAAAAAAGATTGATAACTTATTCACCTCTTTACTTTTAATTTCTAATTATTAATTATCCGGATTCCGTCTGGAGGGATAGTAATACCTACACGATCGCCATCATCCCATACGTCATTCGTATCTACAAAAACATTCTCGTCCCAATCCGACCACACTGTCAGATGATAGTGGTCTCCCTTGTAAAGGATAAATTTCACATCTCCCGTCAGCATACCATCTTCTTCATTATCCTGCAAAATGATTTTGTCGAAGTCTACTTCTACACGGACATCTGTACCGGCAGCAATATCAGAAACAGGAACACACTCAAAGTTGCATCCGAGAAATTCTACATGCGTATCATCAACCAGTTTTCCTTCAAAAGTATTGCAGACACGCTCTTTTCTCATAATATGAATATCGAACGGTTTCACCAGTAATCCTACCTCAGCACCGACTTCAAAATGATGATAATCCTGCACCAGAAATTCATATCCATTGCAAAGTACCGTCATTTCATAATGTACTCCTTTGAATACAGAAGACTGCACTACTCCCACCAGCTGTGCCATGTCAGACACAGGAAAGATGTATAAATCTTCCGGACGAATCACCACATCCACCGGCACATTCTCACCAAAACCTTCGTCCACACATTCGAACTCGGTTCCGCAAAAACGGACCAGCTTATCTTTCAGCATCGTTCCGTTCAGGATATTACTTTCACCTATAAAGTCAGCAACAAATGAGTTGATCGGTTCATTATATATATCAATCGGCGTACCAATCTGCTGGATCTTTCCTTCGCTCATCACCACAATAGTGTCACTCAGTGTCAATGCCTCTTCCTGATCATGCGTCACATACACAAATGTGATACCTAACCTCTTGTGCATTTCCTTCAACTCCATCTGCATGTCTTTGCGCATCTTGAGGTCAAGTGCTGCCAATGGTTCGTCAAGCAACAATACTTCCGGCTCATTGACAATGGCACGGGCAATAGCTACCCGTTGTTGTTGCCCGCCCGAAAGCGAATCTACATCACGATATTCATAATCCGTCATACCCACCATCTTCAAAGCAGCTTTCACTTTCTTTTCAATCACCTGCTTTGGTGTCTTTTTCAGCTTCAAACCGAAAGCAATATTATCATACACATTCAGATGTGGGAAAAGAGCGTACTTTTGAAACACGGTATTCACCGGGCGCTTATGGGGCGGCGTCTGTGTTATTTCCTTACCAGATATCTTTATTTCACCCTCCGTAGCGGTCTGAAAACCAGCAATAAGACGCAACAATGTGGTTTTACCACAACCCGAAGGTCCGAGAATCGTCACGAATTCTCCCTTCTTCACGTTTAAGGTCACATTATCCAAAGCGGTCTTTTCGCCAAAGAACTTCGATACGGCATTAACCTCAATAATGGATTTGTTTTCTTGCATATTCATACTCAATTTGGGATGCAAAGGTACACATTTCTATGATTTCCTCCTACGTGTTAATCTAATATAACAGAGTTTTCCCATGATAAGACTGAAAAATAATCTATCTTTGCATAAATATTTATTCACTAATCTCACAAAAGCATGAAAAAGTTAACTTATTTGTTCGTTGCTGCAGCCGCTTTAGGTATGGTAGCATGTAACGGCAACAAACCCGGCTACGTTATCACCGGTACAGTAGAAGGAGCGGCAGACGGTGACACTGTATTTCTACAGGAAGTAGTAGGCAGACAACTTAGCAAGCTGGATACTGCAATTATTACAAAAGGAACCTTTACCTTTGAAGGTGTGCAGGATTCTGCTGTCAACCGTTACATTACATCCGGTAAGGGTAACGAGGCTTTACTTATAGACTTCTTCCTTGAAAACGGTAAGATCAATATAGCACTGACCAGAGATAATGATTCGGCAACCGGTACAGCCAACAATGATGCATATCAGGAAATCCGTAATAAGATCAATGCGTTGAATCAGAAAGCAACTCCTCTTTATGAATCAATGAGAAGTGCCGATATAACCGATGAACAGAAAGAAGCTAATATGAAGGAACTTGAAAAACTCGAAGAAGAGTTGGGACAAGTTTACAAAGAAGGTATCGAGAAGAATATCACAAACCCTGTCGGTATTCATCTGTTCAAAAGCAATTATTATAATATGACAACTGCTGAGAATGATGCTTTACTACAACAGATCCCGGCTCAATTCCAGAATGACGAAACAATCGTAAAGATCAAGGAAATGACCGAGAAGCAAAAGAAGACTGCCGTAGGGCAAAAATTCATTGACTTCGAAATGTTGACTCCCGACGGAAAACCTGTGAAATTGTCTGATTATGTAGGCAAAGGTAAAGTTGTTCTTATTGATTTCTGGGCAAGCTGGTGCGGTCCTTGTCGTCGCGAAATGCCTAATCTCGTAGATGCTTACGCTAAATATAAAGGTAAAAACTTTGAGATTGTTGGCGTATCACTCGACCAGAGTGCCGATGCATGGAAAGAATCTATCAAGAATCTGAAAATCACATGGCCACAGATGTCCGATCTGAAATACTGGGGTAGCGAAGGTGCACAACTGTATGCTGTAAACAGTATTCCTCATACCATTCTGATTGACGGTGAAGGTACAATCATCGCACGTGGACTCCACGGCGAAGGACTCCAAACCAAACTGGCTGAAGTACTGAAATAAAAAAGTATCGTGAGGGTGCGTCAATAAAGTAAATTAACCATCATTAAAACGCAGATTAACGCTAATTTACGCAAAGATTAAATTAAATCCGCGGTCATTTGTGTTAATCTGCGTTTCTAAAGTTACATATCGATAACTTTCTCAGACTTTTGACACATCTTCATGTACAAATAATTAGCCCTTGCAATATTTTACTATTGCAAGGGCTATTTTTATTATAATACTTTATAGTTGTTTGTTACACAAACCAGCGTACGTAGCAGAAGTCCTGACGATGAGGAAGATCCGGGTTCTTTGGGAACATACGGTAAGATACCTTAAAACTTCCTGCATTAGACAAGCTGTGTTTTGCCTGGAATGTATACAGGTTGCCTTCCTTCTTGATAACACTGAACGGCTCTACCGAATAAACATGTTGCTTATCATCGGCAGTCGTATAAGTGGTCACTAACTCGAGTCCTACGGCATCATTCAAGCCTTTTTCATCGATTACGTAAGTGATTGTATACTCTTTTCCGCTTTCAATAGCTCCCTTCACAAGCTCTTCAGTCTTTTCGCAAGATACAATTTCAATTGAATCCCACTTCGCTACTACTTCCTCTTTCCATGCTGCTATCTCTTTCGCTTTGGCATTATCATTAGCAGACAACATCTGGAAACGTTTTGCTTCTTTGATATAGAACTTATTATAATAATCATCAAGCTGGCGCTTCATTGTATAGTGAGGAGCAATCTGAGCAATAGAGTTCTTTATAGTCTTCACCCAACCTTCAGAATATCCCTTCTTATTACGTGCATAATACAACGGCAGGATTTCTGTTTCAAGGATACTGTAAATAGTCGCAGCATCCAACTGGTCCTGATGATCCTGATTCTGGTAAGTACGTTTTTCTGTTAACGCCCAACCTGCACCTTCACGGTAACCTTCCAGCCACCATCCATCAAGTACAGAGAAGTTAACCACACCATTCATCAACGCTTTCTCACCGGATGTACCCGATGCTTCCAACGGGCGAGTCGGAGTATTCAACCAAATATCAACTCCGGACACCAGACGGCGTGCTAACTGCATATCATAATTTTCGAGGAAGATAATCTTACCTAAGAATTCCGGACGGCGGGAGATCTCAATAATTCTCTTAATCAAACCTTGACCGGCACCATCATGCGGGTGAGCCTTACCTGTGAAAAGGAATTGTACTGGATAATCAGGATTGTTAACAATCTTAGCTAAACGTTCCAGGTCAGTAAACAACAGATGAGCACGTTTGTAGGTAGCAAAACGACGGCCGAAACCAATCAGTAATGCGTTAGGGTTGATCTTATCCATTAATGAAACAATACGTGAAGGATCACCCTGGTTCTTCAGCCATGTTTCACGGAACTGCTTGCGGATGTAATCCACCAGCTTGTTCTTCATGGTCATACGAGTCTTCCAGATTTCCTCATCGGATACATTGTAGATAGCTTCCCAAATCTTCGGGTTAGACTGATCATACAAAAAGTTTTCATTAAAATATTTAGCGTACAGTTGCTTCCACTCCGTAGCACTCCAAGTTGGGAAGTGAACACCATTAGTAACATAACCTACATGACTCTCTTCAGGGAAGTAACCTTTCCAGATAGAAGCAAACATCTCCTGAGAAACTTTTCCATGCAACCAGCTTACACCATTTACTTCCTGAGAAGTATTGCAAGCAAATACAGACATACAGAAACGCTCTCCCTTATCACCTGGATTGTTACGTCCAAGATCCATCAGATCATCCCAGCTGATACCCATCATTGCAGGATATCCACCCATATATTTGCCAAAAAGACCTTCATCGAAGTAGTCATGTCCGGCAGGAACCGGAGTATGGACTGTATAAAGAGAAGAAGCACGAACCAACTCGATAGACTGGTCAAATGTCAGGCCAGTAGCCACATAATCACAGATACGCTGAACATTGATCAGTGCAGCATGTCCTTCGTTGCAATGATAGACGTCCTTCTTGATACCCAGAGCTTTCAATGTCAGGATACCACCGATACCCAACAGGATTTCCTGTTTCAAACGATTTTCCCAGTCACCACCATACAGCTGATGAGTAATAGGACGGTCAAATTCACTGTTCAGCTCATTATCCGTATCCAACAGATATAAAGAGATACGGCCCACATTCACGCGCCATACGTTAGCATGTACAAAGTAGTTCATATAAGGCACAGCTACTACCATCGGTTTACCGTCAGCATCAAGAACACGGTCGATAGGCAATTGCCCAAAGTTCTGCGCTTCGTAATTGGCAATCTGTTGTCCATCCATAGACAAAGACTGAGTAAAATAGCCATAACGATAAAGGAAACCTACTGCACAAAGGTCTACATTACTATCAGAGGCCTCTTTCAGATAGTCACCGGCAAGAACACCCAGACCACCGGAATATATTTTAAGAACGTGAGTCAAGCCATATTCCATACTGAAATAAGCTACTGACGGACGAGTAGTGTCCGGTTTCACATCCATATAATCTCTAAACTTGGAATACACATCATTCATGCGTCTCAAAATCACTTTGTCTTTAGACAAAGCTTCCAGTTTCTCATAACTCATACGTTCTAGAAGAAGCACCGGATTCTGACCAACCTCTTTCCAAAGAGCCGGATCCAGATCAGAGAACAATTCAGTAGCCTCATAATTCCAGGACCACCAAATGTTCCGAGCTATTTCAGATAGTTTTTCTAATTCTACCGGAACGCGGGATTTTACAGTTACCTCTTTCCAGTTCGGAGTGTTCACATTACTAACTTTAACTTTCATAATGTTTATGATTTACTTGTTGATGAATAAATTTAATTCAGCTGACGTTTCATTGCACTGCGTAAAGCAATGTCATAAGCCTCATAATAATATCTAATAAAGTGCTTCCACAACGCCTGTTCTGCGATTTCGGCTGCATGTTTGCGGATTTCCTTTACTTCATTTTCTGTTTTTCCTGAAAATAGAGAGATAGTATCTTTAATGCCATCGGCCACTTCGGAATAGTTGTAATCCGACCGATGTAATACTTCTACTCCATCATTAATGCCATGCTGATTTTTCAGGCTTTTCACCCAAAGGCCAAAACCGGCAAGGTCAGTTGTTATAGTAGGTACCCGGAAAGCAACACTTTCTAATGGCGTATATCCCCATGGTTCATAATAAGAAGGATAAACACTCAAATCCTGACCTAACAACAGATCATAATAGTCCTTATTTAATATACCATCTCTACCATTCAGGTAACATGGTACAAATATCACTTTCACTTTATCTTCCGGACGATTATTCATTCCCAGATATTTCAGCATATCAAGCACCTGATCATGTGTCATATTATGCAACCAGTGTGTTATAAAAGGTACTTCCAGCGGCGTATCAAACTTCTCTTTACTCTTCAGACGCGCTTGCAAGTCCTCCCGTGGATCTCCCACCCAACCAGGTACATTGACAAATGCTAATACCTCTCTCTTTAAATTCTTATCGCGATTAAGGCGATTCAATGACTCTAAAAAGACGTCGATACCTTTATTCTTAAATTCATAACGCCCACTGGTTCCGATAATTAACGTGTCATCACCCAAATTTGTTCCCATTAATTTGTTGGCAACATTCAGCATCGCCGAACGGGCACGTTTACGTTTACCTGTGAAAGTACTTCCTTTCGGTACAAAATCATCTTCAAAACCATTCATCAGCACTACATCTGCCGACTTTTCAAGCAACTCCTTACACTCATTGTTGGTTATTTCACTCACCGTCGTAAAACAATCCACATAGTGAGCAGTCTGCTTTTCAATAGAATGTTTCGATTGCATATTCAATTCTCCAGCCATTTGATCTCCGTTATAAGCAAACAGATAATCATATAGCGGCTTATTGTTACCTGCTATGGAACGTCCGATAGACGTTGCATGAGTTGTGAAAATAGTTGCAATTTCAGGTACAGCCATTTGCAAATAAAGTGCTCCGAGGCCTGTCATCCATTCGTGTGCCTGATAAACTACTTTATCATTCTCCGTCAGATTATAGCGATAGAAGCTTTCTACTACCCTTCCGGCAGCATACGAAAACATAGAAGCTTCATCATAATCGCCATAAGCATGCAACGAATCTACTTGAAAACGATTCCACATTTCTGTATATATCTCATCCTTCTTTTCAAAGAAGGGCTGAAAATCGACTAAAATAACAATGGGCTCACCCGGAATATTCCAACGTCCGACACGAACAGAAAGATTATCTTTTTCACGTGCATACTCTTTCCATGCAGCACAAAGATTATCGGATTCAATAAACAAGGGATTATCCTTGCCTTGCCATACATCCGGGCCAATAAAGAACAATTTATCACGAAAAGCGGTTTGCAATGTGTTCGCCCTTGTAGACAGAACAGTGTAGATCCCTCCTACTTTATTGCATACCTCCCAGCTGGCTTCGAAGATATAATCGGGGGTTAATAAATCTTTTACCATACAATTGTTTAGAACTCTTTTTTATTACGTGGGTGCAAAAATACGCATTATTTATTGAAAAATAATGCTTTATGCAGAAAATATAAGCTAACGAAAGGCAACAAACGTTTGCAAAGTCCTATAAGAAGTTGCTTGAAAGGAGGAAAAAGCGATATATCCCATTTCAATGCTGACTTCTGTTTTTAAAGTATAACTTTTGAGATAAGTAATGTTTCAGAATTTAGATTCAAATAATATGTTAAGTAGTACTTCAAGTTTAGTTCATACTATGTGACAGCGTTTTATTGAGACGCAAATGATCGCAGATTTTCGCAGATTCAATAGCTGCGCTATACTTGAGCGATGATATGCTTTGCGTAAATCTGCGAGTTTCTGCGTTTCAATAATAGTATCATATAATTTTGAACGATTACTTAATGCCCCCATTGACTATATTATCAACTAATTTGAAGACTACTGATAAAAACAAAAACTCCTGCAATATTTCTATTACAGGAGTCATATTCTTGTCACTTAGCAGGTTTTAAATAACACTGCTGAAAGACGTTGATTTATCAATAAGCAGATTAAGCCAATGCACTACCGATCAAGAATGTAGCAGCCAAAGCTACAATAGCGTAAAGCTCAGGGAATACGGCAAGAATCAGCGTATTACTAAATACATTATGTCCCTGTCCGATGGCAGCAATACCATTAGCACAAACCTGTCCCTGACGAATGGCAGAGAACAAAGCAACCAATCCCAAAGCAATACCTGCGCCCAATACGGCAGAAGCCTGAATTGCCGTAATCTGAGGAGTAAGAATACCAAAAATCGTCTGGAACATAAAGTATCCGGCAAAACCATACAGACCCTGTGTACCGGGAAGCGCTGTCAATACAAGGAAGTTACCAAATGCACTATCATTCTTTTTCAACGCGCCGATAGCAGCGTTACCTGCAATAGTTACTCCGTATGCACTACCGATGCCCGACAAACCAACCATTACTGCGATGCCAATGTAGGCAATAAACAAATTCATTTCCATAATCTTATTCTATTTTATTGTTTAATTTTTAATTCTTTAATTCTTAAAAGGTTTGTACTCTTTTCCACCGCCTTCATAACCGGAATTCTTAAAAAACTCCACAAACGTCAGACGCATCGGATGAACCATTGCCCCAAGTACATTCATAAATATGTTAATAGCATGCCCGATTACAAAAATCAAGACCATTACAATAGGTCCCATAATTGCATTATCAGGGCTCATTCCCGTAGCAAGGCTATTGAACACTCCCGCCAAAATACCCCCTGAAAGCCCCAAGGCAAACAGACGAACGTACGAGAGAACATCTCCCAAAAGCCCGGTAATCATATTATAGGAATCCCACAAACCGAGTCCGATATTGAGGAAAACATTCTTTCCAGGCGTATTGAAAAGGAAAATCATAACAGCGGCAATACCAAGAATTACCAAATGTATAGTCCCCCCCATAGGCAACACCGCCGGTAACAGCGCAGAAACACCCATAGACACCAACAAGATAATCCAGCCGATAGTAGCAACAGCATACTTAAAGCCAAACTGTATTGTTTGATTTACAGCTTTCAACACCATACCAAACATAATCTGTACTACACCTAAAATCAGTGAAAGCTGGAACATATCATTATTATCCATAAATACTGCATGTTTCAACCGCTGCACAATAGGCCAGTCAAGATTATAAATATTAGCGCCAAAGAAAGTGCCTGTCAACAGTCCACAGAAGAAGGTAGACGTAGCCAACACCTGAATCAGTGAGATTATTGATTTAACTGACGGCGTCAGTTTCTTTGTCATCAAACGGTAGGCTGTAGCACCGATAAACAGGAATAATCCATATCCGGAGTCTCCCAGACAGAGCCCAAAGAAAATCATAAAAAACGGAGCAAAGAATGGAGTCAAATCCAATTCATTGTACTTCGGCAACATATACAATTTACAAATCGGCTCAAACCAAGAGAAGAATCCTTTATTATTCAGTTCAATAGGTACATTATCTTCCGGAGTAGGATCAGAAATCTCGTAATATACATGAGATGCATCCAGAAAAGCTTCAATCTCTATCTTATTACGGGCAGGGGCCCATCCTTCCAACAGCATTAGCTTTTCACCTGCAACCTGCTCCGTACTCAACACTACTTTGGAGAACTCGATATTGCTCTGCAATTCTTTCAGTGCTTCCTTCAAGGCAGGAATATCCTTTTCTGCAAGAGCAGCCAATTTCCGGTCGTTCTCAACGATAGCCTGTTCTGTATCAGCATAGAGCTGTTGCACATGCGTCAACGAATAAGCCGGAAGCTTCACCTGTTCTACATCCAGATCTACTTCTTCTCCTGCTTTTGTTAGAGTTATAAAGAATACTTTTGAAGAAATCCGATTAATCACCATTGCGTGATATTCTGTTTCCCATTCTTCCTTATAATTACCCTCAGAACAGGTGTAAAAACCGATTGTATACCCGGCATCATTCAGACGCTGAATACTCTCCGGTTCAAAATCACCCCATGCCAACAATGCATCTCGCTCTTTAGCATATGCCTGCAATTGCTGAGACAGTTTATTCTTTTCAACCTGCAGTGCATCTACTTCATCCAATACCTGCATACCCCGATCAGAAGTTCCTCCCTCTTTAACTGCAGCCGTATCTTTCTCCAGTTTTATATTCTGAAGTAATTTCAAAGTAGCTGCCAAGCGAGACGAAAGCCGAATGTTATCTTGCAGTTCCGTGTTATCTGCGGCACCTTGCTGCTTTTCTACAGTATGTACTACTCCAAGTTCGCGGAGACTATTCAGAAATGACTCATACTCCTTGTGATAAGCAAGGAATGTAATCTTCTTCATTTTTGTAATCATGCCTCTACCTCCTTCCTTTTTTCTTGCTGAGATTTCAGGATCTTCTGCGATGACTTGGACAAGTTTTCTTCATCCTCCATAAATCGTTTTATCTTTCGCAGTGCATCCTGATAGCCCGGTATCTGTACCTTCTCAAAAAGATTCACTTTCTGAGTGGTCTTTTTCCTCGCATGTTCCAACAAGTTCAGCTTGGCCAATATAAATTCTCTTTCGATAGCCGTCTGTGCAAGCTCCTTAAGCAGATGCAGACCATCTGCATACCATTTAGGGGCATTGAACATGCTGTACGGACGTATCTCGAAATCAACATTTTCGAGCAATGGCACGCGTACACCGGCAATCTTTTTTATGCCAAGATGAACATCATTAACCTTTATCAATGAGGCATCAAACTCATTCCAAAGTGCGAACATGGCTTCATAAGCCTGGATTTGTTTCTCCAGTCTCTCCTCCAGATCAGCCGCTTCCGTCTTACAACGTTTCACTTCCATACGTAGTGCACTCTCCTTATTTTTAATAATAGGAAGCGTACGTACCCGTACTTTCAATTGCTTTTCAAGCTGCTGAAGGGATGTCTTATTATATTGAAATTTTATAGCCATCTCGTTTATTTTACTATTTAACAATTTACAAATAGACGATTGAAATTACTTTTTTACTGCTACAATCTACATATCCTAATCGTAAATTGTAAATCGTCTAATCGTAAATTTTATTACTTAGGCCAATACTGATCTACCAGTTCCTTCTTAATATTCACCTCTTCCGGACGGAAGTACTTACCAAATAATCCCCAGGCTACATCCAACATCTCAGTTGTATCCAGATTGACATCAATGGCGAGCAACTGATTGGAATAATCCTTGGCAAAAGATAAAGTACGTTCGTCATAGTTAGTAAGGTCGAAACCATTTTCCAGCTTTGTCTTGGCGTTAGCAGCATCGGCATACAGACGTACAGCAGCATTCATCACCTGCGGATGGTCTTTACGAGTCTTTTTACCTGTTACCAACTGTTTCAAACGAGACAATGAACGGAACGGGTCAACAATAACTTTACCAATATCGCTATCACGACGCAGGAACAACTGTCCTTCAGTGATATATCCCGTATTATCAGGCACGGCATGTGTAATATCACCACCAGACAATGTAGTTACGGCAATAATAGTGATAGAACCACCATCAGGGAACTGCACAGCCTTTTCATAAATCTTTGCCAAATCCGAATAGATAGAACCAGGCATAGAGTCTTTCGAAGGGATCTGATCCATACGGTTTGACACGATTGCCAATGCATCCGCATAAGAGGTCATATCAGTAAGCAGTACCAGCACCTTTTCATTATTCTGCACAGCAAAATACTCAGCAGCTGTCAATGCCATATCCGGAACCAGCAAACGTTCTACCGGAGGATTCTCTGTTGTATTTACAAAACTGACAATACGGTCGAGTGCACCTGCATTAGAGAATACATTCTTAAAATACAGGTAGTCATCATTCGTCATACCCATACCACCAAGAATAATTTTATCGGTCTCGGCACGTAGTGCCACATTTGCCATTACCTGATTGAACGGTTGATCCGGGTCTGCAAAGAATGGAATCTTTTGTCCGGATACCAATGTATTGTTCAGGTCGATACCTGCAATACCTGTTGCAATGAGCTCCGACGGTTGTTTACGCCGAACCGGATTTACAGACGGACCACCGATTTCTACTTCCTGCCCTTCAATCTCCGGCCCTCCGTCAATCGGATCGCCAAAGGCATTGAAAAAACGACCGGCAAGCTGTTCGCTCACTTTCAGTGTAGGCGATTTACCCAGAAAAACGACTTCAGCATTCGTCGGGATACCTTCGGTTCCTTCAAATACCTGCAACGTCACTTCATCACCGGCAATCTTTACTACCTGGGCCAGTTTGCCATTTACGGTAGCCAACTCATCATACCCCACTCCCGTCGCCTTCAGCGAACAGGTTGCTTTGGTGATCTGAGTAATCTTGGTATATATTTTTTGAAATGCTTTTGTTGCCATTTATATATTTACAATTTATTCCCTACGGCCATGACCATTATTCATTTTTAACACATAGGTACGTTAGCAATTTACAATTTACTATTTAGCAATTACGATTGAAGTTTCTTTTCATCAATCAACTCTTTCAGTTGCTTCCGGAAACCATCATACTCTTCTGACTTAAACTTCGAGTAGTTCATCTGTTTACAGATATTGATCATCTTCTTAAAGTAATCCATTACTTCATTGAAGTTGTCAAATTCAAACTCTGTATGGCAAATATCAATAACCATATCCAAAATAGCTTCCTGACGTTCCATAGGAGTTACAGCATCAATGTCATCAAATGCATCCTGCTGAAGAATAACGAAATCGATCAATTCAGATTTCCAGAAGATAACATGATACTCTACAGGCACACCGTCATCACCTAAGATGTTAATCTGCTCGGCAATTTCCTTTCCACGTTGCAAACGGGTTTTGATTTCATTTACTTTGTCAATCCATTCATCATTGATGTGTTCAGAGATATATGCTTCAAATTCCGGATATTCAATATATTTGGAATAAGAGTCAATCGGATTTACAGCCGGATAGCGTTTTTTATCGGCACGATCCTGTTCGAGAGCGTAGAAACAACGAGCTACTTTCTTTGTATTCTCTGTCACAGGTTCCTTCAGATTACCACCTGCCGGAGACACTGTACCAATAAAGGTAATAGAACCAGTTTTATCATTGTTCAGCTTCACATATCCTGCACGACCGTAAAAATTAGAGATGATAGAAGACAAGTCCATTGGGAAAGCATCCGGTCCAGGCAACTCTTCCATACGGTTGGACATCTCACGCAATGCCTGTGCCCAACGGGAAGTAGAGTCAGCCATCAGCAAAATCTTCAAACCCATTGCACGATAATATTCTGCAATTGTCATTGCCGTGTATACAGATGCCTCACGGGCAGCTACCGGCATGTTAGACGTATTCGCAATAATAATGGTACGTTCCATCAACTTACGCCCCGTATGTGGGTCAACCAGTTCAGGGAACTCGGTAAAGATTTCTACTACCTCATTCGCAC
Organism: Bacteroides sp. HPS0048; assembly: GCF_964240755.1. NCBI lineage: Bacteria > Pseudomonadati > Bacteroidota > Bacteroidia > Bacteroidales > Bacteroidaceae > Bacteroides > Bacteroides sp. HPS0048. Next base: position 300,973 of record NZ_CAXSVC010000004.1, read on the forward strand.
GTTCACCACAAGCAGCGATAATAACGATATCTGCTTCGGCCTGTTTTGAGATGGCATGCTGTAGTACGGTTTTACCAGTACCAAACGGACCGGGAATAAATCCCGTACCACCTTCAACAATCGGGTTTACCGTATCAATCACACGAACACCGGTCTCTAACAGTTTGAATGGACGTGGCTTTTCTTTATAATTCTTCATGGCACGTTTCACCGGCCATCTCTGAATCATATTTACATCGATAAGATTACCTTCTTCATCTTTCAATACAGCCATCCTATCTTCTATCTTATAATCACCCTCGTCAGCAATATACTCAACCGTACAAGTACCCTTCAATGTAAAAGGTGCCATAATTTTCAGTGGCTGAAAGTTTTCATCCACTTGCCCTAACCATGCCGAAGCTTCTACTTTATCGCCGATTTTTACCAACGGCACAAAATGCCACACCCTTTCTTTATCTAACGGATATGTATATTCACCTCTTTTGAGGAAAACACCTTCCATCTTGTCGAGGTCATTTTGCAAACCATCGTAATTTTTTGATAACATGCCCGGACCTAAGGTCACTTCAAGCATGTGTCCTGTAAATTCGGCTTCAGCTCCCACCTTCAGTCCGCGAGTGCTCTCAAACACTTGGACGTATACATGTGAACCTACCACCTTAATCACCTCCGCCATCAGTTTGTCGCCACCAGTTGAGATATAACAAATCTCATTCTGTGCTACCGGTCCGTCAACGACGAGGGTCACCATGTTGGCAATAACGCCACTAACAGTTCCTTTTGTTGCCATATAATTTTAGTTATTTATTTACCTAAATTCTGCGGGAATCTGTACCTCATCCTTCAGCGCATCAATAATGCTTCGGAATAGTTGATTTCCTTTCTCTTTGTCCAATGATATCCATCGCTCAATCATTTCCAGTTGCAATAAGAAAGCGAAAATACGTTCAATCGTAAAATAATTGAAAAATGTAGCTTCCTCGATCCAATCCCAGCGCAATGAATCAAGCTTCTTTTCACGCTCTACCAGTTCGGTTATTTCACTGATCTTCACTAACTGTTCCAGACAATCTACCTCACCGGATAATCCGAAGTCACGAGCACCGGACGTACGCAATGCTTCACAAACCTCAGTATCGCCTACAATATTCTGTGCTACGTCCCATTTATATTTACGGGCTGTAAATGCTACCAGAATATTATTTATAGTCAGATTGAATTCAAACCAAGATGCGATAAACTTATTTCCGCATTTCATGGCATACTCATAATACAGTGCTGCCAAATGATCTTCATGCAACACAGCACTTTCTGCCGGGGTATTAAAATAATCAGAAATAAAAGCAGAGATGTAGGAAGGGAAGTCTTTCGGATGAACCTCACCACCTTCTTTTATCACACCAATGTATTCGATAAGTTCTTCCGCAGAGAAATTTCCTCTTAAATCGATAGCAGCCTCCTTGTCTTCAAGCAATTTCAAGACATTTGCATTATCAAATTTCAGATAGAACAGATCTATCAGCTTCTGGTCTGAAGAAGAGATTCCGGGATAAATTTCTGTTTTAAAATCAGCTACTGTATAACTCAGTTTACTATCCTCAAGAGTGAGTTCAGGCAAACCGGCTACCAAGTAATAGTATTTACTCATAATCGTTCTCTATTAGAATAGCATTTCTACTAACTGAGGACGCAGAAATTCTTTGAAATAATTCATGAATTCTTCTTCTCCAAAGTTCACTTTATACGAACCGTTTGCCGGAGAAACAGAAAATAATGTTTTAATTCCATTTACCTGCTCTATTCTGACACCCTTGTCCAAAAGAGCTTTAGCATTGGCAGCAAAGTATTTCTTCAGCGATTCTGCATCGGCTGTCGAAATCACAATAGGTTCGTCTACACTCCATTGGGAAGCTAAAGCTACAATAAATGCATTCAAGAAGTCTTGATTCTGCGCAAATTCCTTTACAGGAGCAGTCACAATCTTATCTGTCACAATAGTAGCAATTTCCGATTTTAGTGCATTTACAGCCTGACCGGCAAACAATTTTAACTCTGATTTGGTATTTTCTGCCAGTTCATCAGCAGATTTACGAGAGGAGGTAATAATTGACTCTGCTTCTTTATGAGCATCTTCAATAATCTTCTTAGCTTCTTCCTGAGCATTTGCGATAAGACGCTGGGCTTCTTCATTACCTTTTTCTACGCCTTCACGATAAATCTTATCGGTCAACTCTTGAATTTTGTTTTCCATGTTCACGGACTATTTAGAAGTTTATATTATAGTATCTATGTATTTCGATTAGATTCTTGCCAAAAGTACGAATTTCAATCTAATTAAAAAAGGGAAAAGAAGAAGAAAACTGTTCATAAAATAGAAAAGAATAGTCAAAAAGGAGGAAATATTGCAATAAAATGGCATTTAGAATCTATTCTTATATCAAGGTGGACTATATATGCAGGAAATATAATCATTCGGATAGTTATAAAACACAAATGGGAGCAAAGCAACTTTTGTGCTTTACTCCCATTTGTATCAGATAATCTCGCTTATTATTTCTTGTCACAAGCTTTTTTCTCACATCCTGCTTCTTCTTTACAACATGCTTTAGTAGAATCACAAGCAGCAGAATCAGACTTACAGCAAGGAGCTGCAGCTTCTACAGTTTCAACTTCTACTGATTCAGCAGATACTTCAGAACTTGCAGGTTTATTACCACAAGAAGTTACAGCGAAAGAAAATGCTACTGCAACAGCAGCCAAAAATAATTTAGTTTTCATACTTTAAATTTGCTTTAAACAGTTATTGATTATTGTCGGTTGCAAATATAAGTAAATAAAAGCACTTATACAAAGTATTTTTTCACCACCGAGTTTCACAGAGAAACACAGAGTATTGATTATCCTTCATAAACAGAATAAATAAGAATACGGCTTATTCCTCTGTGAAACTCAGTGGTAAATACCCAAACGAAAGAATCCCCCTTCCATCAATCATCTTGACGAAAGGGGGATTCAAAAAACGGCGACTACCTACTCTCCCACTGTTA